>DASZQG010000135.1:0-25227 GCA_035550075.1 Hyphomicrobiaceae bacterium
AGCGTATCGCCGAGGGCCTGCGTCAGATCCCCTACTTCCGACAGAACTGGACTGACGACATCGCCGGCCAGCGATTGGACGGTCGTACCCAGCGTATCGCCGAGGGCCTGCGTCAGATCCCCTACTTCCGACAGAACGGGACTGACGACGTCGCCGGCCAGCGATTGGACGGTCGTACCCAGCGTATCGCCGAGGGACTGGGTCAGACCTCCTACTTCCGACAGAACGGGACCGAGGACGTCACCGGCGAGCGCCTGCACGGCGCCGCCGAGATCGCCGAGCGTGCCCGTCAGCGTTTCGACTGCGCCGTGGGTCAAGTCGCCCGCGACCTCCGACAATCCATTCCCGAGGGCGCCGATCAGGCTGCCAGGATCCGGCAGGCCGAGTCCGGCAAGGCCGGAGTCGCCTGTGGCGGCCGCGCCGTCATCGGGCGCATTTTGCCCAACCTCGGCCGGCGCGGCGGACGCCGGGTCAACACCTAGGCTGGCGTCGCCCTCGTGCGGAACGTGTGCATCAATGGCGGCCAGTTTGGCTGGGGCATGCTCGGAAACCTGCGAATGCAGGACCTGGGCTGCCTGCAAGGTCGCCGAACTTGCGTCGTGCGCGGAGGCTCCTGCGCCGCCCTCGCCGCCGCCCAGAAGACCCAACAGCGAAGGCAAGCCCGGTGAGACGCCGGCATCCGTCGATGCGTCATGGTTGCCGTCACCATGTGACAGGCTGGAATCGTCGTTGGTGGCATGGGCCCCCAAGGCGAACGCGCCGTCGGCAGTCAGCACTTGCGAAAGAAACAGCGACCAGACCAGGAAATTCCAGATGCCCTTTTCGCGGTCGCGGCTTTGCGGAAACAGATCCGCTTTCTTGGAAGTCTTGCCGTGTTCAGCCGTTGAAGACGCCTGCGGGTAAGCCATAATACGCTCCCAGTACAATACCGCGATAAACTCGTCGCCTCGCGATCAAACGATTTTTAGGTTGGCAGAACGTCGTGCGCGTGCAGTCCATCGATGGCCGGCACGTCGAACAGATCGTGCGCGGTGGTCAGCCAGTCGAGCGCATGCCCGATGTCCGTCGGTGCGCCCGCGTCGATGGCTGCGAGCGCGACATGCCCATCATAAACTCCGGCATCTGCGCCGAGATCGCCGACGAAGTGTGCATCGGCACCGCTGGCGCTCTGCAACACGGCCTGCACCAACTCGCTGCCAAGACCGCCGGCGTCCGGCGCGCTTGCCAGATCGTGAGCGCCGCTTGGAGATTGATCGGCATTGCTCGCGGAAGCATCTGCGATGGCCTGGGTTTCACCCGCAGGTAGGCTGTCGCCGTCTGAAGACATCGGAACCTCGGAAAAAACGAACTTCCCGCGCACCATCAAAATGCGTCGGCATCGGTTTACGGAACGTAGTCCGCCGTTCGATTTCTAAGTCACAGGTAAACAAAGCGATGCGCGGAAACGCGGTGTTAAATTAAATTTAGAAGCAATTAAACCGAGGGCGCGTCCGCCGCGCCCCGGCAGATGCGACAGGTGTCAAATACTTCGTCTGCGGTTAGTTCTGCGGCCCGTGTGTAGACGCATGACGGGGTCGCGGAAATGCAGATACATCAGCCGATGCGCTGCGGATACAATTTTGCTTTCCATAGGGGCGCTGAGCCGTTGAACATCCACGATCCAGCTCACGAAACCCTGCTCGCGGCCGTTCTGGCGGTGGTCGCGATTCTCATTCTGCTCGTCCTCGCCTTCTCCCCGGCCGCAGGCGTGTAGTCGCCGCGCCTGGCTTCGCCGCGCTGACTTCACCGCGCCGGGTTTCACCTAGTCGCAACATGTTCGCTCGCGTCTCACGGGCGAAACCTGCCCTGGCCGTTCCGACAGGTGAGCGCGGCATCTCGCGGTGCTAGGGTTCGGTTGCCTGGTTTCCACCAGGTACGCACGATCCCTCGAAGCCCTGAGGCCCTGGCACAAATGTCCCCCCAACCCCGCGCGCCAGGGCCTCTCTTTTCCAGCTTCGGAGGATCCCACAGTCAAAGGCAAGTGCTCATGCCCGCCAAAATGTCCGACAGCAAGATCCTCGCAGGCGAGTCCGGCTCAGAGACCGAAAGCGCCGGCGCGCTCTTTGAACCTGTTCTGGAGTCCCTGGTTGCTGCCGGCCTTGTGCAGTTCGACAAGGATGGCGACTGGCGCTTGAGCGAGCTCGGCCAGGCCGCAATGGCGCGCTTCTACCGCCAGGTCGAAGGCTCGTCCTGGGATTGCGATGCAACCGGCGCGGCACTCGCCGTGAGTCTGCACTAGCCCGAAAAAGCCTCGCTTGAACGGGCTTCCGTCAGTCCGTTGACACGGCGGAGCATTGCTTCAATCATTTCGCACGGAACCGGGCGCCTTCGCCAAGAATGCGCCTGAGCGCTGCGAAGGAGGGAAGCCGTGCATCCCCGTGAACGCCTGGCCTACACGCCAATCGAGACGAGGCCGCCGTTGAGACTGCCGGACGGTGTGCGCCTCGTCGTCTGGCCGGTGTTGTCGCTGGAGGATTGGGACCTGTCGCGGCCGATGGCGCGCATGGTCATCACGCCGCCGCAAAGCACGCCGCAGCAACCGGACTTTCCAAACTGGAGCTGGCACGAGTACGGCATGCGGGTTGCCTTCTGGCGGATGCGCAAGATGTATGAGCGCGTCGGCGCCAAGCCGACGGTCGCCATCAACGCGCGCATCTGCGAAACCTATCCGCAGGTGGTCGAGGCGTGTATCGCCAGCGGCTGGGAGCTCAACGCGCACAGCTATGAGCAGATCCCCATGCACAAGCTCGACGATCAGCGGGCCATCATCGCCAAGACCATGGGCATCATCGAGAAGGTGTGGGGCCGGCGGCCACGCGGTTGGTTCGGCCCGGGCCTTACCCAGACATTCGATACGCTGGATTACCTGTCGGAAGCCGGCATCGAGTACATCGGCGACTATGTGCTCGACGATGATCCGGTGACGCTCAAAACCAAGCACAAGCCCATCGTGGCCCTGCCCTACACCTTCGAGATTCATGACATCGTCATGATGAACCTGCAGCACCACGCCTCGGAGGCATTCTACACGCGTGCGATGGATGAGTTCCGGTGCCTGTACGCCGAGTCAGCCAGCCGCGCCAAGATCATGGCGATTTCCTGCCACCCCTACCTGTCGGGCGTGCCGCACCGCATCGCCCACGTGGAGCGCACGTTCGCCGACATCCTCGCGCACGACGGCGTTGTCGCCTGGAACGGCGACCAGATCCTTGATTGGTACAACTCTCAGACGCGCGCGGGCTGACCCGAAACCGGCACTAAAAATCTCCGACCGTCCTCGCACCGTCAGCGGCCGCTCGGGGCTCCCGGTTGGCGCAACGGCTGCGCCCGGGCGAAGCGGTCATCGCTCATGCAGCGCGACACGATGCGCGCAACGGTCGGATGGTTCTCGAGTGTTCCATTGAAAACCTTCAGCCCCACAGCATGGCTGACCAGGCAGAGATCGGCCATCGTGACACTGTCGCCATGGCAGTACTGGCCGGTGGCGCGGTCACGCGCGAGATGGGCCTCATAGGCGTCGAGACCGGCGGTGAACCAATGGCGCACCCACGCCATTTTGCCCACATCATCGAGCCCGAACGTCGTCCCGAGATGATTGCGCACACGGGGCACGATCAACGGATGCGAGTCAGCGACCGTGATGAGGGAAAGCGCACGCACCCGGGCGCGGCCTTTCGGGTCGCGCGGCAGCAGCGGTGGCTCCGGATAGACCTCATCCAGGTATTCGAGAATGGCGAGCGACTGGTAGAGGACGTTGCCATCGTCCTCTACCAGCGCCGGAACCGCCATCTGCGGGTTGACCGACTTGAACTCGGACTGGCGCTGATCGCCGGCATCGAGGTCCACGGTCACGGGCTCATAGGCAAGGCCCTTGAGATTGAGCGCAATGCGCACCCGGAAGGTCGCCAGCGACCGCCAGTACGTATAGAGCTTCATTGAGCGTCACTTCTTGGCGGGGTTGCGCTGCGGCCAGTATGCGGGCAGTGAGGCGCCGTCGCGCTTGCCCCAGCCGTCACGCGCGGCCTCGTCAAAGAGGGCGAGCGTGCGCTCGACCAGCGGCAACACTGCGCCGCGTGCCTTGCCCTCGGCCAGCATGGTGGCGAGGTCCTTGCGGATGGTGTCGACGTCAAACGCGGGCGGGCCGACATCGCCGCCGGTCAGCGCCGCAGCGATCTTGGGACCGCGCGTCTTGAGTACGCTCGGGGCGCCGGACGTATCCGAAAAGAATTCCATCAGCCACTTGGCATCAAGGCCAAGATGGCGGACCAGCACATAGGATTCGCCAAGTGCCTGGTAGTAGATCATCAGCGGCAGGTTGAACGCGAGCTTCAGGCTCGAACCGGCGCCGACCGGGCCGAAATGCTCGACCCGCCGGCACATCTGTTCCAGCAGGGGCTTGGCGCGGGCGAAATCTTCGGCCGTGCCGCCGGCGGCGCCCAGCAGGCGGCCTTCGCGCGCCGGCCCGACGGTGCCACCAACCGGGCACTCAACAAAGGTGGCGCCTTTCGCCCGAACTTTCTCGGCGAGCGCGATTTCGGTTTCCGGCTGCACGGTGCTCATCTCGATCACGAGCTTGCCTTTCAGGTCTCCGGCAAGCAGGCCTGTCGGCCCTTCGTAGACGCCGGCGATGGCAGCCTTGTCCGTAAGGATCGTGATGATCGCGTCGACGCGCCCGGCAAGTTCGGCGGGGCTGGCCGCAGACTTGGCGCCGGCATCCGTCAGCGGCTTCATCTTGTCCGGCGTGCGGTTCCAGACGGTCAACTCGTGGCCGACGTCCATCAGGTGAGCTGCGATGGCTGACCCCATGCGACCAAGCCCGGCGACTCCAACGCGCATCGTTCTAATCTCCCTGCGATAGGCGGCTGTTCGATTGAATGGCCGATCAGTACCACCCTGCGAGCGCTGCGGCCAGCATGCTTCTCTCGCGCCGCTTGGCGGATTTCCACTCGTCACCGGCGCTTCGCCAAGTATAGTTTTGGCGGCAGGCGATGCCGTCCGCAATGGTTGGCACGCCCGGCAGGCGTTCAAGCGAGCGAGCAATCATGAAACCGACAATCCTGACCTGCGCCGTCACCGGCACCTTTCCAACGCGCGCACACAACCCGGCGCTGCCGGTCACGCCGGAGGAGATAGCCGACGCCTGTATCGGTGCCGCGAAAGCCGGCGCGGCCGTCTGCCATATTCATGTGCGGGAGCCCGATACCGGCCGCCCGAGCATGAAGCTCGAATACTACCGCGAGGTGGTGCAGCGCATTCGTCGCAGCGGCACGGACCTGATCATCAACCTGACCGCTGGGCCCGGTGGTCGATTCATCCCGAGCGACGACGACCCGGCGAAAGCGGCTCCCGGCTCCTCGCTGACGACTCCGGAGGCGCGCACGGCGCACATCGTCGAGCTGAGGCCCGAGGTCTGTACCCTCGATCTCAATACTCAGTGGTTCGGTGGCGGTGCGGTTATCAACTCACCGCGCAGCATCAAGGAGATGGCGGAGCGCATGTATGCGGCCGGGTCAAAGCCCGAGCTCGAAATCTTCAATACGGGCGACGTCATGCTGGCGCATGACCTGGTGGCCGACGGCACGCTGAAGGTGCCTGCCCTGTTCCAGATCGTAACCGGCATCAAGTACGGGCTAGCCTCCACCCCAGAGGTTATGAGCCTTGTTAAATCGATGCTGCCGGCGGGCAGCGAGTGGGCGGGCTTCGGCGCCGGCCGTCACGCCTTCACCATGCTGGCGCAGGCCTACATTCTCGGTGGTCATTGCCGAATTGGGATGGAGGATACAGTCCATCTGGCGCGCGGCAAGCCGACACCCAGCAACGCCGCCTTGGTGGAGAAGGCAGTGCGCATTATCCAGGACCTTGGCGGCAAGGTGGCGACAGTCGCCGAAGCGCGCCAGATCCTGGGCTTGGCGCCGCGCCAGGCTTGACCGCCTATCGGCGGGAGCCATCCTTTCAGCGCCAAAGGGCGAGCTTCGCGTTGACTGGATGGCTCATGCGCTACCCTCGCTCTTGCCTATTGCCTCGCCATCGCGCAAAAACTGGCATCCGGCTTCGAGCCCGGACCTCGCCGAATTCGCTCCACCTCGACCTCATCTTCAGGCAGCCAAGGAATTCGCTGTGCCCCATTTGTTTGATCCCTGCACCGTAGGCCCCGTCGAGCTCCCCAATCGCGTCGTCATCGCGCCGATGTGCCAGTACTCCGCGCAGGACGGCAGCGCCACCGACTGGCATCTGCAGCACCTGATGAACCTCGCGCTATCGCGGGCGGGCCTCGTTGTCGTGGAGGCGACCGCGGTGGAGCGTCTCGGCCGGATCACCCACGGCTGCCTTGGACTTTATTCGGACGAGAACGAGGCCGCGCTGAAGCGCGCGCTCGACGCGGCCCGCCGGGTCGCCGATCCGCGCACACGCTTCGGCATCCAGCTCGCTCATGCCGGCCGCAAAGGGTCTTGCCAGAGACCATGGGAAGGCGGGCGACCGCTCGGCTCGGGCGAGGATCCCTGGCAGACCGTGGCACCTTCAGCCGTTTCCTTCGCTGAGGGCGGACCGCCACCCGTGGCTCTCGACGCAGCCGGCCTCGCCCGCATCTCGGCGGCGTTCTGTCAAGCGGCCGAACGGGCGGTGCGGCTGGGCTTCGAGATGATCGAGTTGCACGCGGCGCACGGCTATCTGATGCATGAGTTCCTGTCACCGCTCTCCAACAAGCGCAGCGACGGCTACGGCGGCTCGAGCGAAGGCCGGATGCGGTTTCCGTTGGAAGTAGCTCGCGCGCTGCGCGCCACGGTGCCGCGCACAATTGCCCTGGGCGCACGGATCACCGGGACCGACTGGGCGGACGGCGGCCTTGGCGTGGAGGACGCGATCGCGTTTGCGACGGCTCTGAAGAATGCCGGCTTCGACTACGTATGTGTCTCCGGCGGAGGCGCGGTGCCCCAGGTGAAAATTCCCATCGGTCCCGGGTATCAGGTGCCGCTGGCGGCCAAGGTACGGGCCGAGACCAAGCTGGTGACTCGCGCCGTCGGGTTGATCATCGACGCCCAGCAAGCAGAAGAGATCATAAGCTCGCAGCACGCGGACCTCGTGGCGCTGGCGCGCGCCATTCTGGATGATCCGCGCTGGGTGTGGCATGCCGCGGAGCGGCTTGGCGAGAAGCTTGCCTACCCGCCGCAGTACGCCCGCGCCGCGTCCGAAGTGTGGCCAGGCGCGAAGCTGGTGCGTCCGACCTAGCAGCTATTGGCGCTGCCCACTCGCAGGCCGAGGTGCTGTGCAGAACGGAATGATCTGTCGCGCAGGCGACACAGCCAGACGCGGTCCCACCGATGCTTGACGGTTCCGCCACCAGCGGAGTAACGCTGCCGGGTATCGGGAGGGGGATCATGACGACACAACGGCAAGCCGGAAACGCCACAGCGTCGTGCGCGTCCTACGCCGCGGCCCCCGCTGCTCCGAGGCAGTGCGAGCGTGCTGCGTGGCGTTGCGCATGTCGAGGCCGCGAGCACTCGGGCAAGGCCGGTTGAAGCGATGGCGACGCTTTCGCGGCCGATCGTGGATTCACACTGGCAAGAGTCGGCGACCGCCGAATTGCGCGCCGGCCTCGGCTCGGTCCGCATGTGGGCAATGCTCGCGCATTTCGACGTGGTCTCGCGTTACCGGCGCACGGCGATCGGGCCATTCTGGCAGACGCTTACGCTCGCCATCTTCGTGGGCTCGCTTGGGTTCGTGTACAGCGCGCTCTTCAATATGGAAGTGTCAACCTATGTACCGTTTCTGACCGCGAGCCTGCTTCCCTGGCTGTTCATCTCCACGATCATCAATGAGGGATGCACCGTCTTCGTCGAGGGCGAGCCGATCATAAAGAACACGCGCGTTCCCCTTTCCATGTTCGCCTTCCGTGTCACCCTTCGCAATTTCATTGTTCTCCTTCATAACCTGCCCGTTCTGGTTCTCGTCCTGCTGATCCTCGGCTCGCCCGTGGGATGGCCCGTACTGCTCGCTCCGCTCGGCCTTGTGCTCATACTTATCAATGCACCCTGGGTGGTCCTCGTGCTTGGTCTTCTCACCACGCGCTTCCGCGACATCCAGCAGCTGGTCGCCATTCTCCTGCAAGTCACGTTCCTGGTCACACCCATCATGTGGTCCCCGGCCCTTCTTGGCGGCGGCCGTGCATTCATCGCCGAACTCAATCCGCTCCACCATTTTCTTGAGGTGTTCCGCGCCCCGGTGCTCGGTGCCGTTCCCGCGGCGCTCAGCTATGGTGTTGTACTAATCACCACACTGGTGGGCTGGACCGGTGCCCTTGCGCTTTTTCGCCGGTACCGGTCGCGTGTCGCCTATTGGCTCTGATCGAACGGGACGTCCATGCCGATACGCGCAAACGATGAAGAAGTTTGTATTCCTCCTGGTCATGCGGCTCGCATCCTGGTCGAGGATATCAGTGTCGAGTTTCCGATTGTGGGAAGCGAAGGCCGCTCCCTGCGCAAGATGCTGGCCGAGGCTGCCAGCGATCGGTTCGGCGTGGGCCGCAGGCAGCGGGTCTTTGTCAGGGCGCTGCGCCACGTTAGCTTTGCATTGAACGATGGGGACCGCGTCGCCCTGGTCGGCGCGAACGGGTCCGGCAAGTCGACTTTGCTGCGTGTGCTTGCGGGCGTGTACGACCCCGTTGCCGGCAGGCTAATGGTGGAAGGCCGCGTCGCCCCGCTGCTGACAATGGGGATGGGCGTCCGCGACGATATCTCGGGCTGGGAGAACGTGCGCCTCTGCGGCACGCTGATGAATCTCTCTGCGCGGGAGATCACGCGCATTGGCCCTGAAGTCGCGAGCTTCTCGGAGCTGGGCGAGTTCATGAGCCTACCGGTCAGCACCTATTCACTCGGGATGCGCGCAAGGCTGGCGTTCAGCATCGCCACGGCCCTGGAACCGGAGATCCTCCTGGTCGACGAAATATTCGGCGCGGGTGACGCCTCTTTTGCGGCGAAGGCTGCGGCCCGGATGACCGAACTGATGGAGCGCTCGCGCATCCTGGTGTTCTCCTCGCACAGCGAGGCGCTGCTCAAGAAGTTCTGCCGGTTGGCAATTTGGCTGGATGGCGGACGAATGCAGGCATTCGGACCGATCGACGGTGTGCTTGACCAATATAAGAGCCAAGTTCAGAAACTCAGCGCCGGGCAGTTGCAGCATCTCGCCACCTCGGCCGCCTGACGCTATCGCTGTTCCGCAGGCGACACTTTTTCCCGCTACAAGATGAGCAGTTAGGGCGGCACGATCTCCAGTTGCGCACCGTCGTCACCCCCTTGGCCGGTGAGTCTTTTGAGTCACGGTGCAGCGTTCAATATGGCCGCGACAGTGCAAGCTGCTGTTGACGCTAGGGAACTCTGCGCGTACCCGCGTTTCATCGCAATCGATCAAGGTGATTCGGGGGCCATCGATGATCGTAATTGTGGATTCGCGTGAGGCTGTCAGCAAGGGATATACATCCTGGTTCGATCGGGAGGGTGTGTCTGCAACTGGACTGTGCCCCGAAGATTTCGACACTTGGGTCAAGACCGCCTCCGAACCGGATTTACTGGCCGTCGAGGCATTTCTACTTGGTGAATGCAGCGGGCGGCATGAGCTGCCGAAGTTGATCAAGTCGCGCTCCCGCGCCGCCGTAATCGCAATGAATGACACCAAGTCTCTGGATGAGACGCTCGATCTGTTCGCGGCGGGCGTCGACGATGTCGTACGCAAGCCGGTGCACGTACGTGAAATTCTGGCGCGCATCGAGGCCATCCGTGGCCGCGCCCACAAGCCCTCGCAAGGCACGGTGGTCGGCGCGCTGAGGGTATTCTCTGACGGTCGAGACCCGGAGGTGATGGGAGAGGTTTTGCCGTTGCCGAGACGCGAGCGGCGCATCCTGGAGTTTCTCGTTGCCAACAAGGGCTGCCGGGTCACCAAGACGCAGATCTTCAACTCGGTCTACGGCCTGTTCAGCGAAGACATCGACGAGAACGTCATCGAGAGTCACGTAAGCAAGCTGCGTAAGCGGCTACGCCACCGGCTCGGCTACGACCCGATCGATTCACAGCGCTATCTGGGCTACAGGCTGATCTATTCCTGAGCAGTTGTGGCGAGACGGTGGACGTTATCCAGCTTCGCACAAGCTTTGCCTGATGTATTGGGCAGCGTGGAGAAGCTCGCTCAGGAGTAAGCCCGATGGGCATTTACAGCATGATGAGGACTAGCGCCTCCGGCATGGCGGCCCAGGGCAATCGACTTGGCACGGTCGCGGACAATATCGCCAACTCAAGCACCACCGGCTACAAGCGCGCGTCGATGGAATTTTCCTCGCTCGTGCTCGATTCCGGCGGCTCGGAATATCAATCAGGGAGCGTCGACAGCCACACGCGCTACGCCATCAGCGAGCAGGGCTCCTTCAAGTTCACCACATCGGTCACCGATCTGGCCGTTAAGGGAAACGGCTTCTTCATCGTCTCGGGCGGCGACACCGGCCAGACCTACCTGACGCGGGCGGGCTCGTTCGTGAAGGATGGGGATGGCAATCTCGTGAATGCCGGGGGCTTCAATCTGATGGGCTACAGCCTCGCCAACGGCAATCCATCGATTGTCGCGAACGGTACCGCCGGCCTGGAGGTAGTGAACATTGGCGCGCTGGCGCTGCAGGCCAACCCCTCGACGTCGGGAAATCTCGATCTCAACCTGCCGTCGAACGCGACAGCCGTCGCGACGCCGTTGCCGTCTTCGAATAACCCCGCGGCGACCTACACGGCGAAGACCTCTCTCGTCACCTACGACAACCTCGGCAACCAGATCACTCTCGATGTCTATTCTACGAAATCCGGTCCGAATACCTGGGATATCGCGGTGTTCGACCAGGCAGCGGCCGGTGCCGGCGGCGGCTTTCCCTATTCGTCCGGTCCGCTTGGGAGCGCCACGTTTACCTTCGACGGGACCACGGGCCAGTTGACCGCCGCCAGCCCGACATCGGTAAGCTTCACGGTGCCCAATGGCGCGGCGTTTACGCTCGATATGTCAGAAACCAGTCAGCTTGCGGCCGACTACACCGTGCTGGACGCGTCGGCGAACGGCAACGCGCCGAGCCAGGTCGACCACGTGGAATTCGACGAGGGCGGCACACTGTATGCGGTGTTCGAGAACGGTGCCCGGGTGGCGACCTACCGCATACCTCTGGCAACGGTGGCGAGCCCGGACAACCTCCAGCCGCTGGCCGGAAACGTGTATGCGCCCTCGGTCAACTCAGGCGACATCCAAGTCGGTTTTGCAGGCGAGGGCGGCATGGGGAGCATCGTGTCGAGCGCCCTGGAGCAGTCGACCGTTGATCTCGCCTCCGAGCTGACGGCAATGATCGAGTCGGAGCGCAACTACACCGCAAACTCGAAGGTGTTCCAGACCGGCGCTGAGTTGATGGACGTGCTTGTCAATCTGAAGCGTTAGCTGTGGCGGGCGTTTGACCGCAAAGGAAGGGCTGGGTCGCTGAAATGACGCTTACGGTCGGTCGCGATGTCGCGCAAACCGCGCTGTCGGTGGCGGCGGACCGTACGTCCATCCTTTCCCGCAACATCGCCAACGCCCAGAATCCGCAGTCGTCGCGCAAGATCGCCAATGTCGTGTCGATCCCCGGCAGCGGGGTACGCATCGCATCGGTAACCCGAGCGTCCAACGACTCGCTGCTCGAGAAAATGCTTTCGGCGACCTCGGACGCGGCAGGCCAGAAAGCCATCACGGAAGCGCTTCAGCAGCTCGACCAGACGACGGGCGATCCAGCTCTGGATGTATCGCCGGCTGCGCTTGTGCAGAAGCTGATGGATGCGATCCAGCAGTACGCCGCGGGTCCGCAGGATGCGTCGCGCGCGAGCACCGCTATCGCGGCGGCTGGCGACGTGGCCACCGGCCTCAATGAGGCGACCACGCTGGTCCAGCAGGTGCGCCAGCAGGCCGACGCGGACATGTCCTCGTCGGTCGACAAGCTGAATACGCTTCTGAAGCAGTTCGATGCGGTCAATACCGACATCGTAAACGGCACGCGCATTGACGCGGACGTCACGGACCAGCTCGACCAGCGCGACCAGATCCTTTCGAGCATCTCGGAAGAGATCGGTATCCGCACGGTCGCGCGGCCCGACGGCGACATGGCCATTTTCACCGACAGCGGCGTGACGCTCTACGACGCCGGCGCGCGCACGGTGACATTCAACCGGACCCTGATCTATGGGCCAGGCACCACCGGCAATGCGGTTTTGGTAGACGGTGTGCCGGTGACGGGCAGCTCGGGGACCATGCTGGCGCAATCCGGCCGTTTGGCCGCGCTAGCCAACGTCCGCGACAACCTGACCGTGACGTACCAAAGCCAGCTCGATGAGATTGCACGCGGGCTGATCGAGGCATTCGCAGAGAGCGACCAGAGCGCCATACCCACACTTCCCGATGCTCCGGGTCTCTTTACCTATGCGGGTGGGCCGGCGATGCCCGCAAGCGGAACGCTGATCGTCGGGCTTGCCGGCTCGATCCGTCTGAACCCGACCGTCGATCCGCAGCAGGGCGGCAACGCTTCGCTGTTCCGCGACGGTGGCATCGCGGGAGCCGCGTACACCTACAATACCACCGGCGCCACCGGATACTCCGACCGCCTGCAGCAGTACATCGACAACCTGACGGCGCAGCGGCCGTTCGATCCGGCAGCGGGACTGGTGCCCTCCGCATCGGTCGGCAGCTTCGCCTCGTCGTCGATCTCGTGGTTGCAGCAAACCCGGCAGAATGCCAGCAACGACGCGGACTACAAGAACACATTGCTGGAGCGCGCGTCGGACGCCCTGTCGAAGGTTACGGGCGTGAACCTGGATGAGGAAATGACATCGATGCTCGACCTGGAACGGTCCTACCAGGCCTCCGCCAGGCTGATGTCGACCATCGACACCATGATGCAATCTCTGCTGTCCATAACGGTGGCGGCATGAAGACGACATTCATCAGCACCAGCGCCATCTCAGAGGCGACCCGGGTCTCTTTGATCAAGCTGCAGACGCAGCTCGCGACCGCGCAAAAGGAGGTTTCGACCGGCCGCTACGCCGACATGGGCGTGAGCCTGGGGTATAAGACCGGACAGACCGTCTCTCTGCGCCAGGAACAGAATCGGCTCACCACGATCACGGAGACCAACTCGGTCGTGGCGACCCGCCTCGATTCCACGCAGTCGGCGCTGACCTCGCTCGTGGGCGACGCCCAGAATTTCCTCGGGCAGCTCCTGGGCGCACGAGACGCGCCGACGGGACCGCAGGTCGTCCAGAAGCAGGCACAAACGAGCCTTTCGGCCTTTGCCGACATGCTCAACACGTCGATCGACGGGGCCTATCTGTTCGCGGGCATCAATGCCGACGTCAAGCCGATCAGCCAATACGACCAGACACCGCCGTCACCGGCGAAACAGGCCGTCGACAACGCTTTCTTTGCCACCTTCGGCATCACACAGAACGATCCGGCGGTCGCCAACATCTCTGCCAGTGCCATGCAGAACTTCCTGGACACGACCTTTGCGGGTCTGTTTCAGGATCCCGCGTGGACCACGAACTGGTCGTCGGCATCCGACCAGAACATCCGCAGCCGCATCTCCACGTCCGAGCTGATCGAGACCTCGACGAACACGAATGAATCCGCGTTCCGGCAGCTCGCGCAGGCCTACACCATGGTCGCCGACCTCGGAACGCAGAACCTGAACCAGGGTGCTTTCCAGGCTGTAGTGGACACCGCCACCAAAATCGCCGCGCAGGGGATCCAGGGCCTGACCGAGCTGCAATCGAACCTGGGCACGGCGCAACAGCGCGTTGAGGACGCCAACGGCCGGATGTCCATTCAGAAAGACATCCTGACCAATCACATCAGCTCGATGGAGGACGTCGATCCCTATGAGGCATCGACGCGTGTCAACACGCTGATGACCCAGATCGAGACGGCGTATGCCATGACGGCGCGTATCCAGCAGCTCAGCCTGCTCAACTATCTGTAGTTCGCGGCCAGCATCGCAGAGAAGAACAAGAGGAAAGCGATGTACCAGTTCTCATATGCCGAGGTGCTCGACGAGACGCCGAAGGACGCACGCGCCCGGGAGCGCGAGGCGATCGACCATTCGATCCAACTCCTGGTGGCAGCGGAGAAGGCGGGCCCGCGCTCGCGCGAGGCCGTCGAGGCGCTGGCGTTCGTCCGCCGGCTGTGGGCCCATTTCGTCGAGGACCTGGCGAAGAGTGACAATGATCTGCCGGGCAAGCTGCGGGCAGAGCTGATCTCGATCGGCCTGTGGCTGATGCGCGAAAGTGAGCAGATCCGGTTAGAGAAGTCGGACAACTTCAAGGGGCTCATCGAGGTGTCGCAGGCCATCGCCGAAGGCCTGAAATGAAGCGCGGCATGCACATCTTCCTGCGGCCCGGCGAACGTGTTTACGTCAACGGTGCAGTGTTGCGTGTCGATCGCAAGGTGTCGATGGAGTTCCTCAACGAGGTCACGTTTCTGCTCGAGCAGCATGTGATGCAGGCAGAGAACGCGACCACGCCGCTGCGGCAACTGTACTTTGTCGTTCAGTCGATGCTGATCGACCCCGCCACGGTCGCGCGCAGCCGGAAGATGTTCGAGACCTCGGTGCGGCGTCTGAACGAATCGTTCTCCAACCCGGAGATCCTCGCCGGACTGAAGAATGTCGAGGAGCTGGTGGCGTCCAACCGCGTATTCGAAGCGCTGAAAGCGATCCGCACGCTGTTCCCGATCGAGGAAGCGATATTGACGAAACAAGCCCCAGTCACGGAGACGGGGACCATTGAACTGGAGCTCGCACCATGCAAGTAGGCGCCACCACATCGACGACGTCCTCCGCACAGGCGACGGCATCTGCGACTGGCCAGACCTCGAGCGACCAGGCCACGGCCTCGCTCGACTACAACTCGTTCCTGCAGCTTCTGATCGCCCAGCTCAAGAACCAGGATCCGACCCAACCTATCGATTCAGCGCAATACGTGGCCCAGCTTGCCGCGTTCTCCAACGTAGAGCAGGCAGTGAAGATGAATGCCAAGCTCGATTCGATGATGACGGCCCAGGCCCTGTCGCAAGCCGACATCATTGGGCATTCGATCCTGTCCGCAGACGGCACCGTTGGCGGGCAGGTCGCGGCACTGCGCATCGTTTCCGGCGGCGCGGTAGCTATTCTCACTGACGGCACCGAGGTGCCGCTGGAAGCCGGCGTGACGGTGGTCTGATCCATGAACCAGGCCGATGCGCTGGATATCGTTCAGTCTGCGCTCTGGACGGTGATCGTTGCGTCCGGCCCCGCCGTGGGCGCCGCGATGCTGGTCGGAATTGTCATCGCTCTGCTGCAGGCGCTGACTCAGGTCCAGGAAATCACACTGACGTTCGTTCCGAAAATCGTTGCCATCCTGCTGGTATCCGCGCTTACGGCCCCGTTTGTGGGTGCTGTGATCTACAGCTTCGCCGAGCAGGTCTACTCCAGGATCGAAATCGGGTTCTAGCCCGGCACCGGGCCGCCATCCTCGCGCAAGCTACACGCGCCATCCTCAGCGCCGGCGAGGCTTGAGGGAGTGAGCATGGCCGCTTCATACGCGTCCCCAGTCAAGGCGGTGGAGCGCGCGGGTGCGCAGGATGTCGGCTTCGCGGTCGGCATCGTGTTCATCCTCACGGTGCTTTTCCTGCCGCTGCCGGCGACGTTCATCGACATCGGCCTCTCCTTCTCCATCGCGCTGTCGGTGCTGATCCTGATGGTCGCGTTGTGGATCCAGAAGCCACTCGATTTTTCTGCATTCCCGACCGTCCTGCTGATCGCCACGCTGCTGCGGCTGTCGCTGAACATTGCCACCACCCGCCTGATCCTCTCGCACGGAAACGAGGGCAACGACGCGGCGGGCTACGTCATTGCGGGCTTCGCCCACTTCGTGATGGGCGGCAGTTTCCTGATCGGCACCATCGTCTTCGTCATCCTGGTCACGGTCAATTTCCTGGTCATCACCAAGGGCGCAACCCGCATCGCCGAGGTGGGGGCCCGCTTTACCCTCGACGCCATCCCCGGCAAGCAGATGGCGATCGACGCAGACCTGAATGCCGGACTTATCGATGACAAGGAAGCTACGCGCCGACGCCGCGAACTCGAGGAGGAAAGTTCGTTCTTCGGCTCCATGGATGGCGCCTCCAAGTTCGTGCGCGGTGATGCCATTGCCGGCCTGATCATCACGGCCGTCAACGTCCTTGGCGGCATCGTCATCGGCGTGATGCACCACGAGATGTCGCCCGCCGACGCTGCCACCGTCTTCACCACGCTGTCGGTCGGCGACGGCCTTGTTACCCAAATCCCGGCGCTGATCGTGTCGCTGGCCGCCGGCCTTCTGGTTTCCAAGGGCGGCACGCGCGGCTCGGCGGAAAAGGCTGTTTTCGGCCAGCTCGGCAACCATCCGCGCGCTCTTTGGATGGCCGCGTTCGTAATGTTCGTGCTCGCACTCGCGCCCGGTCTGCCGTTTGCGCCGTTCTCCCTGCTCGGTGCGGTGATGGCGTTCATCGCCTACGCGATCCCCCGGCGGCGGGCGGAGGTAGCGGCGGCTGAAGAGGCCAAGGCGCGCCAGGCAGCGCAGCTCGCCGAGGAGGAGGTGCGCAGCTCGGTGAAGGAGTCTCTGCGCACGGTGGAGATCGAACTCTGCCTCGGAAAGCAGATCGCCACGGCGCTGCTCAAGCAGCACGGCGAGCTGGCGCAACGTGTTGGCAAGATGCGCCGCGCGTTTGCACGGCAATACGGGTTCGTCGTGCCGGAAATCAAGCTGACCGACGATCTCAACATCCCTTCCAAAAGCTACCAGATCCGTATTCACGGCACTGTCGTCGCCAGCGAGGAACTGCGTATCGGCGATGTCCTGGTTATCACCGGTGACGGCGCGCGCCCGGATGTGCCGGGCGATGAAACGCGCGAGCCGGCTTTCGGCATGAAGGCGATGTGGGTTTCGGAAGCCTTCCTCAGTCACGTCAAGCGCGAGGGCTTCAAACCGGTCGACACCATGTCGGTGATGCTGACGCATCTGCGCGAGGTGATCCGCAACAACCTGGCGCAACTGTTGTCCTACAAGGACATGCGCACGCTGCTCGACCGGCTGGAACCGGAGTACCGCCGCCTGATCGATGAGATCACGCCCTCGCAAATCTCCTATTCGGGCATCCAGGCGGTGCTGAAGCTGCTGCTGGCGGAACGCGTTTCGATCCGCAACCTGCACCTGATTCTGGAGTCGATTGCCGAAATTGCCCCGCACGTGCGGCGCGCCGAGCAGCTCGCAGAGCACGTGCGCATGCGCATGGCCCAGCAGATCTGCGGCGACCTGTCCGAGAACGGGGCGCTCAAGGTGCTGCGGCTCGGCAACCGCTGGGATCTGGTTTTCCACCAGAGTCTCAAGCGCGACGCCAAGGGCGATGTCATCGAGTTCGAGATCGATCCGCGGTTGATCGAGCAGTTCGGCGCGGAAGCCAGCAAGGTGGTGCGTAGCCTGATGGACCAGGGTCACCAATTCGTGCTGGTGGCGGCGCCGGATGCGCGGCCTTACGTGCGCATGGTCACGGAGCGCCTGTTCGCGACGCTTCCGGTGCTGTCGCATGTCGAAATCGCGCGCGGCGTGCAGATCAAGTCGCTCGGCACTATTTCCTGACCGTGCCGATCGGACCCGACACGATCCTGTATGTCTTCTTGCTGTTCTGCCGCATCGGCGGCTGCATGATGCTGATGCCGGGCATTTCCAGCACGCGGATCCCCATGCAGGTGCGCCTGTTCATCGCCGTTGCGGTGACGCTTGCGCTCACACCTCTGCTGCTGGCGAACATGGCCAAGGCGCTGCCTGACCCGGCACCAGTGAGCGCCCTGCTGATGGTAGTTTCCGAAACCCTGATCGGCGCCCTGATTGGCGTAATGGCGCGCATCTTCTTCCTGGCGCTGCAATTCATGGCGACGGCGGCGGCGATGTACGTAGGGTACGGCAATCTGGCCGGGCCACCGATCGAGGACTCAGACCCGCAGCCCTCATTCGCAATTCTGATAACGCTGACGGCGACGCTGCTGTTGTTCCTTACCGATCAGCACTGGGAAATCCTGCGGGCGCTGGTTGCCTCCTATTCCGCCCTTCCTATCGGGCAGCCCATTGCCACCCAGTTCAGCATCATCAAGCTGGCCGATGTCTCGTCCAACGCATTCGTCATAGGCCTGCAGATCAGCGCTCCGTTCATCGTCTACTCCCTGATCGTCAACCTGATGGTGGGCATCGCCAACAAGCTCACCCCGCAAATCCCGGTGTATTTCATCTCTATCCCGTTCGTTCTGGCCGGCGGGCTGTTCACGCTGTACTTCACCGTGGGTGAATTCCTGCGCGTCTTCATTGCAGGATTCAGGGCTTGGCTGGCAGCAGGATAGGGGGAAGCGCATGAATGCTCGTGTCAAGAAAGCGCGCCGCATCCTTGCCGTGCAGGAGCAGATGCATCGCGCCGAGGAATGGAAGCTCGCCAAGCTGCAGCAGAGGCTGCAGCAACTCGAGGCCCAGCAGCGTGAGATGATCGGCGCGCTCAATCAGGACAATGCGCTGCACGGGCTGTTCATCGACACCATGGCGAAGTATCTGAAGGCGCTGACCGAGCAGGCGGGCGAGGTGACGCGCCAGATCGAGGTGCAGTTGCCCAAGACCATTGCCGAGGCGGCCCGATTGAAGGGCGCCGAGCGGCTGCTGCGCAGTGTGTCCGAGCAGGTGCAGCGTACGGACGACCGCAAGGAATTGCTGGATATTGTGGAGCGCTACCTCGATCGCGCCGGCACAAGCCTCCCGTAAGGCTATTTGGGCATATTGCCAGGATAACCTCCAAGCGCGGACCGTAGCCTTGGCCATAAACCTCGCAACCGACATTGTTCTGGGAGTTTCGCGGGCTGCCGACCCGGAGAAACTGAAGGCTGCCGCCGCCCGATTGCGCCAGTTAAGCGAAGCCGCCGCGGCAGCTCCGCCGGCGACGGTGCAATCGGAGTCCCTATCCGCTGCGGATCTCGGCCCGGGGTTTTCTGAGCCGCCGACAGCGCCGATCACAGATACGACCACACGGACCACGACCACCGCCGCCACCGGTCGCCTGCCGAAGCCGGCAGCGTCGGCCACGGGTGCCTTCCATCAACTCGAGGCCTACGTGCTGCAGACCTTTGTGCAGGCGATGATGCCCAAGCACGCCGAAACCTTTTTCGGCAAGGGCACTGCCGGCGAAGTCTGGAAATCGATGCTGTCCGAAAAGCTCGGCGCCCAGCTCGCTCAGAGCGGCAAGGTCGGGCTGGCCGAGCGCCTCGCCGCCGGCCTTCCGGCCGCCTCCAAGGACCCCGTCGCCGCGGCAGAAGCCGTACCCATGAAGCGGCCGGCGGTGCTGGAGATGCTTCCCTATCTTGCGTCGCCGATTTCAGAGAAGCGGAGCTGATCCATGTTGGGTAGATTTTTTTCCGCGCCGTCCGAAATGCCTCCGCCCCCCGAGCAGAACGACGGCGTCGTCGTGCAGATCAATTCCGCGCGCGCCCGTGACGATGGCGCTGCGGCCGGCCGCACGATGCTGGAGGCGGCCATCCATCGGCTTTGCGACGTGGTTGATCAGGAGACCGACGCGCTGCGCAAGCGGACGGCCGTTGACCTGAAGGTGTTTAACGAGCGCAAGAGCCACGGGCTTCTTGAACTCAATCGCGCGCTGCGCCTTCTCGACGGCGCTGCGGCGACGCCGGCGGTGGCGGAGCAACTGGCGACCCTGCGCGGCAAGCTCGAGGTGAACCAGGCGGTCCTCAAGATGCATCTGGAGGCCGTGCGCGAGGTTTCGGCCGTCCTGGCCGAGGCTATTCGCGACTCCGAGTCCGACGGGACCTACTCCCCGGCGCTGGCCGGCGCCGCCCGCGTGCCATGATCCGGATCATCCTGAGCGGGCTGTGGGTGTGCGTTGCGACGTTGGTGTCGAGCTACGTGGCAGTATCGTGGCAGGCCCGCAGCGCGCCGGGCAGCGCCGAGCACGGCCCGGCATCCAGCAAGATCGAAAACATCAAGACGCGCATGATCTCGGTGCCCTTCATCGCGGACGGGGGAGTGCAGGGCTACGTCATTGCCCAGTTCAGCTTCAACACCAATGTCGATGCGCTGAAAGCGCTGCCGTTCAAGCCTGAGGATGTGTTCCTCGACGAGGTATTCAAGACCATCTACGCGGCCGACACCCTGGATTTTCGCAAATTAAAAAAGCAGGACCTTCCCGCGCTCTCCAAGAAGATCGCAGACAACATCAACAAGCGCTTCGGCAGCAAGCTGGTTGATGAGGCGCTGATCCAGGAACTGAACTACATGACCAAGGAGGAGGCGCGCGCGGCCGCAGGCCGCAAGTAGCGCCATCCGGGCTTGTGCTGCCGGAAGCATCGCCCGATGATTACGGCGGTGCCGGACGGAGACATTGCGATCACCGCTGGACGGATGCGAGGCGCCGGCTTGCTTCGAACTCTCGGTCGCGCTCGCGCTGCAGGCGGTCAGCCTCGGCGCGCCAGCGCTGCGCTTCGGCAGCACGCTGGCGTGCGCTGCGGCGCCATGCCGACCGCGTGGCCCATGTCGACAGGCCACCGATCAGGATGCCGATGAACACCGCTGCGAACAAATAGACATAGAACGGCAGGACAAGGGAAATCGCGGGCTCGTCGGGCCGGAAGGGGTCGAGCACGAGACGCACTGCATGCCGGTTGGCAACTGCCAGAGCCACTAGCACGAGCGAAACCGGAAACGCCACTACGAACCATAGGATGCGCCGCAGCACCGCCTTCTCCCCGCACGCCGGACTCTTGCGTGAACCGGCTCAGTGCTTGCGCGCGTTGAGCCGCTCGCGCAGATCTTTGCCGGTCTTGAAAAATGGCACGTATTTCTCGCTGACCGAAACCGATGCGCCGGTGCGTGGGTTGCGACCGATGCGGGGTGGGCGGTGCTTCACCGTGAAGGCGCCAAAGCCCCTGAGCTCGACGCGGTCGCCGCGCGACAGCGCTTCGACGATCTCGTTGAAGACCACATTCACGATGCGCTCAATGTCGCGCTGATAAAGGTGCTGGTTCGCTGCTGCGATCTTCTGAATGAGCTCGGACTTTATCATACCGCTCCCCTCCCAGAAACAAGACCTTGTATTCATTCAGTTTTCGGAACCGTGCCAAATGGACACGAGCCCGTCAAGCTGCAATGTGCGCACCCCTGGAGCCAGTACGCCGACTAGGCCGCCCTGCCCGCGCAAGTTGATCAGAGTGCCGATCGCCCGCGTAGCCAAGCTGGTGAGGCCCCATCCGTCCTCGCGTTTGGGCTTCCAGTCGACAACCTTGAGGCCGGTGGGAATGTGGCGAACCTCCTCGAGGTATTTGATGGCCTCGGCCTCGCCGCCAATCTGATCGACCAGCTTGTAGGTCAGTGCCTCGCGCCCTGAGAAGATGCGCCCCTGCTCAAGTCCCGTGACGCTCTTTGGGTCGATGTGGCGGCGGCTGGCCACCAGGCCCACGAACCACTTCTGCGACTCCGAGACCATCTGCTCGGCCACCGCTTTGCCCTCCGCATCGAGCGGCTGGAACGGCGAGGGGTTGGCCTTCAGCGGTCCGCTTTTGACCTCGTTCACCTTCACGCCGACTTTGTCGAGGAGCTGCGAGAATTCCGCCCACTGGAAGATGACGCCCACCGAGCCGGTGATGGTGTTTCCGCGGGCGACGATCTGATCGGTGGCGAGCCCCGCGATATAGGCCGCAGAGGTGGCAACGGTGCCGAACTGCGCGACTACCGGCTTGACGGCGGCCAGCTTGCGCAGGGCGTCGAAAAGGGCCTCGCCGCCGGTCGTGGTTCCGCCCGGGCTGTTGACGAAGACAATGACGGCGGCGACCCGGTCGGACTTGGCGATCTTCTGCAGCATGCGAAGCTGATCGCGGTCCTCGGTGATGAGGCCCTCCAGGGAGACGCGCGCGATCTGCTTGCTGCCGAACACAGCCCCATCCCGGGTGGAGAGGGCGGCCACCCCGATCAGCGCCAGCGCGGCGATCACCGCGAGAGCACGCCACCAGGAAAGGCGCCGGCGCAGGCGGCGCCGGTCCAGGACGGTCTCGGTCTCGAAAGCCATACGTGCTGCGCCGCTCAGTGTCCGCCGGTCTGCCCGGCACAACAACAGGTTAGGACGGAGCGTGTCCGTCTTCAACCCTGTTGCGCCGTGGCCGGACCGTTATACCAGCAATGACCGTGCCGGGGCTGCTACGCCGGCTCAGCCTGAGGCGCCCTTGTCGTCGTCCTTGTCGCCGCCTTCCTTCTTTTTGATGGCGGCCTTGAAGATGTCGCCCAGCGAAGCCCCGCTGTCGGAGGAGCCGTACTGTGCAACGGCCTGCTTCTCCTCGGCGATCTCAAGCGCTTTGATGGAGACGGTAACGCGGCGACTGTTCTTGTCGATGTTGGTGACAGCCGCATCCACCTTGTCGCCGACGTTGTAGCGCTCGGGCCGCTGCTCGGACCGGTCGCGCGAGAGGTCGGAGCGCTTGATGAAGGTGGTGATGTCGGTATCCGCGATCTTCACCTCGATGCCGTTGTCCTGGACAGCCAGCACCTCGCACGTGACCTGGCTGCCCTTGCGCAGGCTGCCAATGGTCTCGAGCGGATCGCCGCCGGCCTGCTTGATGCCGAGGCTGATGCGCTCCTTCTGAGGGTCGACGTCAAGCACCACCGCCTTGACCACGTCGTTCTTCTTGTAGTCCTTGATGGCCTCGTCGCCGGATCGGTTCCAGTCCAGGTCGGACAGGTGCACCATGCCGTCGACGCCGCCATCGAGACCGACGAACAGCCCGAACTCGGTGATGTTGCGGATCGGACCCTCCACCACCGTGCCCTTCGGGTGGCTGGCGAGGAATACTTCCCACGGATTGTCCTGGGTCTGCTTGAGCCCGAGCGAGATGCGCCGCTTCTGTGGGTCGACCTCGAGGATCTGCACGTCCACCTGCTGGCTGGTCGAGACGATCTTGCCGGGGTGCACGTTCTTTTTGGTCCAGCTCATCTCGGAGACGTGGATGAGGCCTTCGACGCCCGGCTCCAGCTCCACGAATGCACCGTAGTCGGCGATGTTGGTGACTACGCCCGTGAAGCGCGCGCCAACCGGATACTTGGCCTCGATGCCGGCCCACGGATCCGCCTGAAGCTGCTTCATGCCGAGACTGATGCGCTGCGTCTCGGGGTTGATGCGCACGATCTGCACCTTGACGGTGTCGCCAACGTTGACGATCTCGCTCGGGTGGTTGACGCGGCGCCAGGCCATGTCGGTCACGTGCAGCAGGCCGTCGATGCCGCCGAGGTCGATGAAGGCGCCGTAGTCAGTGATGTTCTTGACCAGCCCTTCGATGACCTGGCCCTCCTGCAAACGGGCGACGATCTCGGAGCGCTGCTCGGCGCGCGTCGCCTCCAGGATTTCACGGCGGGACACGACAATGTTGCCGCGCCGGCGATCCATTTTTAGGATCTTGAAGGGCTGCGGCGAATGCATCAGGGGGCCGATGTCACGCACAGGACGCACGTCCACCTGGCTGCCTGGGAGGAACGCCACGGCGCCATCGAGGTCGACCGTGAAGCCGCCCTTGACCTTATTGAAGATGACGCCCTCGACCTGCTCCTTGGCGTTGAACTTTTCCTCCAGCCGCGTCCAACTCTCCTCGCGGCGGGCCTTCTCGCGGGACAGCACCGCTTCACCCAGCGCGTTCTCCATGCGCTCCAGGTAGACCTCCACGGTGTCGCCGACATGAATCTCGGCCGGCTTGCCCGGCAGCGCAAACTCGCGCAGCGGCACCCGGCCCTCCATCTTCAGACCGACGTCGATGACGGCGAGGTCCTTCTCGATAGCTGTAACCTTGCCCTTCACCACGCTGCCCTCGAAGGCAACGTCGTCGGAGAGGCTCTCGCTCAGAAGGGCGGCGAAATCCTCGCGCGAGGGGTTCATTTCCTTGCTTTCACTGACTGTGGCGCTCATTGCTGCTCCTGTCGGCAGCCCCGCGGCAGCGGGGCGAATTGAAACCGGCACAACCGGAAATGAAAAGCCGGCATGCGCTCTGCATGCCTGTCCCGGCGCGTGCCCATGATGCTTGAGTGCGGTCGGCGGTCGCTTATCTGCCAGCTGGATTGGAGCGTGCCTTCAGGCACGCCCGCGCTGGCCAACCTTTCTAAGGATCGCGCCGACGGCTGTATTGAACGCGGTCTCTATATCCAAATCAGAGGTATCCAGCAAGATGGCGTCGGCGGCGGGGTGCATGGGGGCGGCCTCGCGGCCCGCATCGCGGGCGTCCCGGCGCCGGATGTCCTCAAGCACGGACTGGTAGCTGATGCTTTCGCCGCGGGCGGTGCGCTCATGGTGGCGGCGGCGGGCCCTCACCTCGGGCTTGGCGGTGATGAAAATCTTAACGTCCGCGTCAGGGCAAACCACGGTGCCGATGTCGCGGCCGTCGAGCACCGCGCCAGCTGGGTTGCGGGCGAACGCGCGCTGAAATTCGAGGAGGGCCGAACGCACACCGGGAATGCGGGCGACCAGGGAGGCTGCCTCGCCGATGCCAGGGGCCCGCAGAGCCGGGTCGTCGAGCGTCGCCGGGTCGAGCGCATTGGCGACCGCGGCAGCAGCCCGTTCATCGTGGGGATCCTGCCCGCGCGCTATCATGTCCCGGGCGACGGCGCGGTAAAGCAGGCCCGTATCGAGACAGGCGAGGCCGAAATGGGCGGCGATACGCTGTGCCAGTGTTCCCTTGCCTGATGCCGCAGGACCGTCGATGGCGATGATCATGGCCGCACCCGCGCCTCGGCGAAGCTGGCGCCGAGGCGCGCCATCAGGCCGCGAAACTCCGGGAAGCTTGTGGCGATCATGGCGGCATCGTCCACAGTGACACCGTCACGCGTGGCCAGGCCGAGGGTCAGAAAGGCCATGGCGATGCGATGATCCATGTGGGTGGCGACCATGCCGCCACCCGGCGGGGCAGCTTGCGGTCCGGCGCGCCCCGCCACGATCAGGGTGTCGCCGTCCACCTTGGCAGCGATGCCGTTGGCGAGCAGGCCGGCGGCGGTAGCCGCGAGCCGGTCGCTTTCCTTCACCTTCACCTCCGCCAGACACACCATGCCCGTCTCTCCCAGC
>DASZQG010000136.1:0-18080 GCA_035550075.1 Hyphomicrobiaceae bacterium
CGTCAACGATGCGCCGGCACTCGCGGCGGCCGACGTCGGTATTGCCATGGGGACCGGTACTGACGTGGCCATGGAGAGTGCGGGGGTGACCCTGCTCAAGGGCGATCTCACCGGGATTGTGCGCGCCAGGGAGCTGTCGGCCGCGACCATGGGCAACATCCGCCAGAACCTGTTCTTTGCCTTTATTTACAACGCCGCGGGTGTGCCCGTGGCGGCGGGCGTTCTTTACCCTCTGCTGGGGCTCTTGCTGTCGCCCGTCATCGCTGCCGCCGCTATGGCGCTGTCCTCGGTCAGCGTGATCGGCAACGCCTTGCGCCTACGCACCGTCACCCTGTGACGCAGTCTATCCTCACCCGGCCTAGGTTTTTGCGACGCCTGTCGAGCTTGTCTTTGCCTGCGAGGCTTGCCCAACGCCGATGGGAGTCTCGAGGCCCAAATTCGAAGTCACCCTCCTTTCCCTCGGCAAGGGCAAGAGGATCTGCCAGGCAATGGCCGCTTGACCGCGGCTAGCGGACCTGTTTGGGGGTGAAATCGAATTGGGGAGCTTCGATCGGGTGTCAGAACTGCTGGGAGTGTCGATCGATGCGCGGCTCGTGAGCGTGCTTATCGTACTGGTGGTCGCTGGCTTGTTGTGCGGTCTTGTCGGTTTTGGCGCCGCGTCGATTAGTGTGCTCAAGCCGGATTCTCGAGGTTGAATGCGCCGGAGTGCTCGTCGTAGGCAAACACCTCGCCGTAGCGCGCCAGCGAGATGGCGGCGCGCAGAGTGGTGTCGGCGGCGGGCTCAGGCATGTGGTCCTCCAACTCATCCTTAAAGCGCAGCATGGGCGCCCGGTGCGAGGGGCGCTCGTCCAGCACCCGCTTGATGTACGCCACGATCGGCACATACGTAACGAGATGCTGCCGGAAGAGCCCCTTGCGTTCGTCGACGCCAAGATCGGCGAAGCGCCGCCCCGCCTCGGTCAGCCTAACATCGCCCTCCGCCAGATCGGCGAAGCGCAAGAGCTGCAGCATCTCGGCCAGACGCAGAAGCTGGTCGCCGTCGATATGCAGGGTTTGGGCGAGCACCGGCAGGTCGGCGCGACCGCGGTAGGGCGCCGCAGCCAGCGCCTCCATCAGGCCGGATAGCGCGTTGGAGGACACGCGCGGCAGCACCATCCCAATGCCGAGACCGGGAAACGGCCCTTGGCGGGCCGCTTCGGGAGCCCGCGCCGTCATGCGGCCATAAATGTCGTCGACGAGCGCGCGGAAGGCGGGATCGTGCCGGCTGCGCGGTTGCGGCAGTTTGACTGGGATCTCGCCGAGGATGCGACCCGGGGCTGAAGACATCAGCAAGATGCGGTCCGACATCAGCACCGCCTCCTCGATATTGTGGGTGACCATCAGGATGGTCTGGATTGGCAGCTGCCCGTCGCACCATAGGTCGAGGAGGTCCGTCCTCAGAGTCTCGGCGGTGAGCACGTCAAGCGCCGAAAACGCCTCGTCCATTAGCAGGAGCTTGGAGTGCATGACTAGGGCGCGGGCAAAGCCCACGCGCTGGCGCATGCCGCCCGACAGCTCCTTGGGATAGGCGCTTTCGAAGCCGTCGAGACCGATAAGGTCTATGGCGGCAAGCGCCCGCGTGCGCCGCTCCTCAGGCGGCAGCCCCTGAGCCTCGAGACCGAATTCAACGTTCTCCAGCACGGTGAGCCACGGCAGCAGCGCGAAGGTTTGGAACACCATGGCCACGCCCTCCGGGGGTCCGTCGACGAGTACGCCATCGATCGTCACGCGACCCTCAGTGGGGCGGAGCAGGCCGGCCATGATCCTGAGCAGCGTGGATTTCCCAGAGCCGGACCGGCCGAGTAGCGAGACGATCTCGCCCTCCCGAAGCGTAAGCGAAATGCCCTCCAGCACGGGCGCGGTTTTGCTACCATCATGGGCAAAGCTGTGCGTCACGCCCGTGACGGTGACCAGAGGCTCGGCGGTACGCACGCCGGTGTCGAGGTGCGTCTCCATCAGAAGCTCCCCTCAGTCGAAGCGCAGCCGGCGCTCGCCAAACGCGTAAAGGCGCCGCCACAGCAAGCGGTTGAACAGGACGACGAAGGCCGACATCGTCATGATGCCTAGGATGACGCGTGGCATGTCTCCGGCCTCGGTTGCCTTGGCGATGTAGGCGCCAAGGCCGGTGGCTTCGAGCTTCGTTGAGCCCCAGCTCGCCACCTCGGCGACGATGGAGGCGTTCCAGGAGCCGCCCGTCGCAGTGAGCGCTCCGGTGACGTAATAGGGGAGGATGCCGGGCAGGATCACCTTGCGCCACCACTGCCAGCCCTTGGCGCGCATCAGCACCGCGGCGTCCTTAAGGTCGTTAGGAAAGGCACTGGCCCCGGCGATGACATTGAACAGGATATACCACTGGGTGCCGAGGATCATCAGCGGCGAAAGCCACACGTTGGGATTGAGGCCATAGGTGGCGATGCCGACCACGAACAACGGAAACAGCACGTTGGCCGGGAAGGCGGCAAGGAACTGCGCGAACGGCTGGATGCGCTCGGTCGCCCACGGCCGCAGGCCGATCCACACGCCGACCGGCACCCAGATTAGGCTCGCGAGCCCAATCAGGGTTATGACGCGGGCAAGCGTCGCCAAGCCACTGATGAACGCGCTGGCAAAGTCTGCCGCGTCAAGGTGCGCCCGGATGTAGGCGAGCGCCACCCAAAGACCCCAGCCGACCACCGCGACGAGCACCGCGTGCCAAGCGGCGTCGGTCCAGCGAGAAGCTGCCGTGTCCGGCATCCGCGACAACAGGCGCCCACCCCTGACGAGCAGCCGACCGACCAGGCCCGAGGCCTCGCGCCACACGCGGGCGATTGCACGCAGCAACCGCGTGCGCCGCACCACATCATAGGCCCACGAACGCGGCCGCTCGCTACTCATCGTCTGCTCGGCGCGGAACTTATCGGACCAGGCCACGATCGGACGGAACACCAGCTGGTCGTAGAGCAGGATGACAACGGCCATGGCCCCGATCGCAAAGGCCACGGCGGCGAGATCCCGCTGCTCGATGGCGAGCGCCAGATAGGAGCCTATGCCAGGTAGGTGCACCCCGGTGTTACCGACCGTGATGGCTTCCGAGGCCACAACGAAGAACCAACCGCCCGACATCGACATCATGGTGTTCCAGATCAGTCCCGGAGCAGCGAAAGGCGCTTCCACGCGCCAAAAGCGCATCCAGGCTGACAGCCGGAAGTGCCGGCTCACCTCGTCGAGCTCGGCCGGAAGGGTCTTGAGCGATTGGTAGAGCGAGAACGCCATGTTCCAGGCCTGGCTGGTAAAGATTGCGAAGATGGCTGCGAGTTCGGCGCCGAGCCGACTGCCCGGGAACAAGCCCATGAAAAACATGACGGTGAAGGTCAGGAAGCCGAGCACCGGCACCGACTGCAGGATGTCGAGCGCGGGGATGATGACCTGCTCGGCCCTGCGGCTCTTGGCGGCGAAAGTGGCGACCGTGAAGGTGAACAGGAGCGAAATCACGATTGCCGCGAACATGCGCAACGTCGAGCTCAGCGCATACTCGGGCAGGCGCCAGACTGAAAGCGACACCGGAGCCGCGTCGAGCACCGCGAGCGGCTGCGCCATCTGGCGCGACGCGTGCGCAAAGGCGATCAGGATTGCAAGGAGAATGCCGATCGCCGCCGCATCGTAGCGGTTGGGCTTAAAGTCCCGCCACACAGAGGCCGGCATGCCAGCGTGGGGACCGGCGGACCGCGCAAAGAACATCATGGCTGACCTCGCACATCGCCGTCGCGGCGACCGAGGTGAGCATCAGATGCGACGCTTAGGCCCCAATCACCGGCGACGGCCACCACCGTCGACTGCTACTGCCGCTTGTCATCGTCGTCTGCTTGTCCTGTTGGTTGCCCCCGGGCGCGAAGTTCCGGCCCGTTGGGCGCCCGGGACATGAACGCATGGCGATGGCCTGTCAACTACGAAATTGCTCAGTAACGCGGCCAGCCCCGCATCGGGTGAGTTGAGTTCTTCACGCCTATGGCCGCGCAAGCAGGTACATCGCACGCGCACGGCCACGAACTCTTGCACCACGCTTCCAAGAAGCGCGGTCGGCTCGAAGCTGGCCAGGATTCACGGCCACCAACTTCGGCCCTGAATTACGGCTCGCGATTGATTCTGACGCCACCTGGAGCCATCCGTCTATGCCTTTCGGTTATTGTCTGTCGTGCTGTCATACGCGCAGAAAGATCTTGCGGCGATAGAAAAACCCAGCAAGCGCGACAGCAAATGCGACCCCAAGCGTCTGCGAAAAAAAGCGGCCCGTGCCGGGCGTGACCAGCCGATCGAACATAGCGCCGAAGTCGCCGCCTACGAATCGCGCGGCGAACCGCTCAAAGTTCATCACGTTGTTGAGGAAATAGAGCGTGATCGCGTTGGCGCCGATCCAGACTAGAACCGTTGGCCAGCGACGATAGCCCCAAACATCGATGATGTGGTGCCAGGCGCCCAGCAGCATGAGGCTGTATCCGCCGGCAACGAGCACGAAAGACGAAGTCCACAGCTGCTTTATGATCGGAAACTGCAGGCCCCACAGATAACCCGCCGCTGCCACCACAATGCCAGTCCCGACCAGCAATAACGACTTCTCCTCAGGCGCCAAACGACGAGCTTTGAGCAGCATTCCGGCGAGTACGCCGATGAGACAGGTGGCAATCGCCGGCAGGGTACTTAGCAGCCCTTCCGGGTCGCGCGTCTTGTCCCACAAGCGGCCGGGCAGATAGTGCGCGTCGATCCAGTTTGCGAGGTTGGTGTCCGGCGCATAGTTGGCCGAACCGATGCCTGGCACGGGAACGAATGTCATAAGCGCCCAATAGCCAACTAGCAATACAGCAACCGTCGCAAGTAGGCCGCGCCAATCAAAATTCAGAAACAGGATGGAGGCAAACAGATAGCAGATGCCGATCCGCTGCAGCACGCCGAGATAGCGTATGTCGCCCCAGTGCTGGCTTATGCCGCCGTAATAAATGAGGCCGAGCCCGTACAGGAGGAGAGAGCGCCGCAAGATGCGGGCGTAGGCGTTGCGCAAACCTTCCTTTTCAAGGAGACGCGGCAGGGAAAGTGCAATCGCGACACCTGTAACGAAGATGAAAAGAGGAAATATGAAGTCGTAGAAGCGGAATCCGTCCCAACGCGCATGCGTCATTTGGTAACCCAGTGCGCGCCCAAATGCGCCGATTACCAAGCCCTTGTTCCGCGTCATCTCATCCAGGGCCCAGATCGCCCCATCGGCACCCAGAATCCAAAACATGTTAAACCCGCGCAGGGCATCGACAGAAATGACACGTTCGGACAGACGCCCTTCGGAAATTGGTGCCTGTGCCTGGACAAACGTCGCTAGTTTCAGTTGCAATTGCATTGGACCGACTGTCTATGAATTGCTCACTCGAACAGTGGCGTACTATGGCGATGCCTGCCGCCCAGGCATTGACCAGGGTCAAGCGAATAGCAGCGCATGCAGCGCGGATTCACCCGAGATTGCGCATATATTGAGTAATTCAGCGGCGACGTGCTGCCATTTCCGTCTGATTGCCGCAATAGCCAGCTGGCTTCTCGATCCGAAAATAGTTCCGACCGACGTAAGACTCATTATAGTGGTGCCAAGACGTGGCATGGTCGAACGCCTGCACGCCGGCCATCGTCACCGCAAATACAGAACTCTCCATATCCCGCTTTTCGGTACTGAGATTGGGTGGAAGCCGCGAACTGGCGTAGTCCACATAGTAGAGCTTGCGCACGCAACTAAGGCCCTTGGCTGCGTCGAGTGCCGCCCGTGCAGTCATCAGATGATCGGAGTGGTCGCCGGGATTGATACGCGTATCGGTCTCGGCAATGTTGAGGTCAGCGAAGGGCATCCCTCCACGCTCATAGACCACGAGCGCCCGCAACGTCATTACAAGATCGTCCCAGCCGCGATAGACCGTCGAACCATCAACGGCGGCAAGCACGTCATTTTCTCCGTTGTGCAACCGTTTGAGCGATTGAAATCCGGTGTCGCGGTACCCCTCCCCCGAGGGGCTGCCATCAGGAACGCGTAGGAAATATCCGACGGTGTTGCGATAGCTTATCCGGTAGACTGAATGGCCGTTCAACATGATTGGTGCCGCGGATTGTTCGGCTAGCGTCTCATTCGCATCGGCCATGAAGCGGATAGCAGCGTTCGCACCGTTTTCACGGGCAAGATAGTAAGGATGCCTGCGGCCAGCGGTGCCGGCGCCAAATCCGGCATCACCCGCTGTCACATGCACGAATACGGTTTTGGCGGCACCATTGGTGACGTCCTGAAAGGCCGAAGGATTCATGAATAGCTGCCAGTCGTCTTCATGCGCAGCGAAGTAGAACGACACTTTCTTCGGCGTTTTGCCGGCGTCGGCGAAGGCAGGTCCCACCGCAAAAACCGCCATGGCCAACAAGGCAGATATGGCCACTCGCAATGCCATTGATCACTCCTATCAGACGTCGCCCCTTTCTATGCCACGGTCTAGGAGGGATTGCGGCGGGCGTAGACGATCGAAAGGCGTCCCTTGTTGGACAATGCGCCGCACCCCGAGCCTCATAAACTTGAATTGCCAGCTACGACCGATCCGAACACCGGCCTCAGGAATGCGGCAGGTCAAGTCGATGGTGCGCGCATCTTTTCACACAGCGCATTCGGCGCGCGATCGGCAATGATAGGTCCAAGGCGAATAGTAATTTCTGAGAACCGGGGATGGCACGAGGAGGTCGCCGAGCGGGCTCCCGCCTCAGTCCTGGGGATGTGATTGGTTATGGTCTTGTGCGGCTGCTCAACGGCAAAGCCTTGGAACACAGGGCCATTGGTTTGGCTGCACGCCGGCGCGACGCGCGTGTTCAATCGCTCCACGGCGTCACCATCGGTCGGATTAGGTGAAGCTGAAGTGCCCCAGGGTCAATAAGGGAAGCGAGCCTCATAGGCCGCCTGCTAGCACGAGATCGTGAACCCCGACTGAATTGGAGCTTGTCGCCAACAGTATCTGATAGGCGTCGCGCTCTTTATCTGCATCGGCGACGGGAATCCATAGGAGAATTTTGCCGGCCTTCACCGCATCTTCGAAATGACCGGCATGCCGAGGAATAAGCCAGTAGCCGAGCGCTTCTTTCAGGGTCCGGGCACCTGCACGAAGCCTTTCGGAAAGGCAGTCGGCAAGAGGTCCTGAGGTACAGGCGATCGGCTCTGTGTCCTCGAGGAACGGAAGCGTCTGCAAGGCTACAGGCTTCTGGCTCGGCGCCATGATGATCTTGCCGGCAAACACCCGCTCGAAGGCAATGCAATTGAAGGTGTCGAGCACGAGACCACGCTCTCGAGCATCGCGCAGCGCATCGCGTACTCGCGGCCACGTGTCGAAGATGCCGACGGCAAACCGCAGTTTGGATTGTTCGACCGCCAAAGGCATCCTCGCGTCAGAGGAAGAGAAACGACCTTGAGTGGCAGTATCTTGCACGGAAGGTGCTTTCGATTTGATGTGGATCAACGACGGCGCATGAGTGCGCGGCGCCGAAATCTACATAGGGTCGCCCGAGGATGGCGACCTTGATTGACGTCAACAGTCCGAAGGAGATGGCGCCGAGGGCGAGGGGTTCCTCAGTCCACGTCCGCGGCCAAGACTTCGCGGAGTGTGGAGACTAGTTCGGCCTGATGATAGGGCTTGCGCAGGACGCGAAGGCGTTCGCGCTCCAAGCTCTCGCCTTGAACCAGCTCCTCGGCATAGCCGGAAGTAAGCAACACCCTGATGCCGGGCCTGAGCTCGCGCGCGCGAGCCGCTACCTCGCGGCCGGACATGCCGCCCGGCATAATAAGGTCAGTGAAAACAAGATCGACGGAATTGCCTGTCTTCAAAATCTCAAGCGCCGTTGGCCCGTCGCTGGCTTCCAGAACCTGATAGCCGATGAGCTTGAGGCGCGTGATCGTCAGCTGACGGACGCGCTCGTCGTCCTCGACGACGAGTATGGTTTCGCGTGCCTCGGGGTCGGCTGTGCCCTTGACTCTGACAGCCGCACCAGGTGCAACGCCATCCACGCGCGGAAAGTAGAGATTGAATGTGGTCCCGTGGCCAACCTCGCTATAGATCGTGACGTGACCCCCGGATTGCTTGACGAAGCCATAGACCATCGCGAGGCCAAGTCCGGTGCCGCGGCCCTTCTCCTTAGTCGTGAAGAAGGGTTCGAACACGCGGTCGCGCACCTCGGGCGGCATACCTGATCCCGTATCCGAGATCGAGAGCTGTACATATTCGCCGGGATGAAGCTCGGGATGGAAGTCGGCGTGGTCCTCATCGAGAACAATGTTGCGAGTCTCGACAACGAGCTTGCCGCCTTCCGGCATGGCATCGCGCGCGTTGACGGCCATGTTGACAATGGCGCTCTGGAACTGGCTTGGGTCGGCGCGTATGGACCATACGTCGCGCGCGAGCGATGTCGACAGCCTGACATGCTCGCCGAGCGTGCGGCGCAGCATGTCGGCGACGCCGACTACTTGATCGTTGAGGGGGATAACCTGGGCGTCCATGTGCCGACGCCGCGCGAAGGTCAAAAGCTGATCGGTTAGCTTGGAACCGAGCAGCGCTGCATCGTGGGCCTCTTTAAGCAAGGCCTTTTGCTCATCGCGGTCGAGTTGCAACTCGAGAAGCTCATGGTTGCCGGTGATGACGAGCAGCAAATTGTTGAAGTCATGCGCGATGCCGCCGGTGAGCTGGCCGACAGCCTCCATCTTCTGCGCGTGGGCCAAACGCCGCTCGCTCTCTCGCAGCGCCTCCTCGACGTGTTTGCGATCGCTCAGGTCGTGGATCATTCCCGTGAAGTAGCGCCGTCCCTCAGCCGAGAATTCACTGACCGAGAGATGGAGCGGAAAAATCGTGCCATCCTTGCGCCGGCCACTGACCTCGCGACCGATGCCAATGATTTTTCTTACGCCGGTGCTTAGATAGTTGGCGATATAGCCGTCATGCTCTGCCTTATAGGGCTCGGGCATCAGCATTTTCACGTTCTGACCGACGAGTTCTACTGCGTTGTAGCCAAAGAGGCGCTCCGTTGCTGGGTTGATGCTCTCGATAAGCCCTCTATCGTCAATGGTGACGATGGCGGTAACCGCAGACTCCAGGATGCCGCGTAGTTTGGCCGCCTGCGCCTCAGCTGAAGGGGGCTGGCGAGGGCTTGGCGTCATGGAACCTTTCCCAAGTCACTGGCCGCGGGACCAGTTCTTGGTAGCATAGAAGCGTACAGTTTTATACGGGCCCCGCTGAGGTTAAGAACTCGTCACGCACTTGTCATCGATGATGACCCTAAGGGCTCGGACACTGGTGCGGCGGTCCCTGAAGCTGTATGGTTCTCGTTGGAGGCCACAGTTCCAGGCGCAGGCTGATCTGGCGCGCCATGCTGTCGACCTTGGATAGTCGCAGTCGCCGCAACGTTACTAACGACCCTTCGTTGGTACGTCGAGCAGGCCCGGCAAGACACCCTTCAGCCGAATTTGCCGAACAACCTTGCGAACGCCGCTTTTTAGCTTCGTGCGCGCATCCTTGATTCGCGGGATATCGCCGGCTCAGGCTGCTGCTTAGGTCGGCAACGATTTTTTTGAGTGCTCCGACCGGCGGCTCGGAGTCTGAGACATCAAGCTGCGACAAGAACTCCTGCATAGCCAGTCCAGGCTCTCATACCCATCGCCGCTGTCGGACACCCGGCGCATTGAGGGAGATCAATCCTATTCGGCGGAGAGCACGTATTTTGTTTCGACAACGGAGCTAAGACGTGAATTTGCAGCCCCGACACGACGAGCACTTGGAGATCCGTGGCCTGCTGGGGCTCGATAAACCGCACGCGTCGCGAGTCATGGATCGCAAATACCTGGTGGCGGGAGCCGTAGCAGCCGCTCTGCTGTTGCTGCTTGCCGCTGCCATCTTCTTCCGTGGCGGCTCGAGCAGCGGGCAGCGCTATGTCGTTGAAGCGACGACTCGTATTGATCTGACGGTCATCATCACGGCAACGGGGTCCGTGCAGCCGACGAACCAGGTGGATGTCTCGAGCGAATTGTCAGGGACCATTCGTAGTGTGCTCGTAGACTACAACTCACCGGTGAGGATTGGCCAGGTATTGGCCGAGCTCGATACCGACAAAGTGAAAGCGACGCTCAATAGCTCGCGCGCCAAGCTTACTTCGGCCAAAGCTAAGGTCCTGGATGCCGAAGCCACATTGGTTGAAAAAAAGCTGGTTTACGAAAGGAAGGCGACGCTCACCGCGAGCAGAATCTCCTCCCAGCAAGACCTCGACACCGCCAAAGCTGCTTATGACCGGGCCATTGCTGCCGCCGCAAGCAGCAAGGCCGATGTCGCCGTTGCCGAGGCCGACGTTGAACTCAATGAGACCAACCTCCTTAAGTCTCGCATAGTGTCGCCAATCAATGGCGTCGTTCTGAAGCGCAATGTCGATCCCGGACAGACCGTCGCATCGTCGTTGCAGGCGCCGGTCCTGTTCACGATCGCCGAGGACCTTACTCAGATGGAAGTGCAGGTCGATGTCGATGAGGCTGACGTTGGCAAAGTCAAGGAGGGGCAGCCAGGTACATTTTCGGTCGACGCCTTCCCGGACCGGAAGTTTCAGGCACGCATTCGCGAGCTGCGCTACGGTTCCGAGGTCGTACAGGGCGTTGTCACGTACAAAGCGGTTCTCTCGACTGACAACTCCGACCTGCTCCTGCGCCCGGGAATGACCGCGACGGCAGAGATTGTCGTTCAGCATGTGGCCAATGCTTTGACGGTCCCTAACGCCGCTCTGCGCTATACGCCGCCCTCGAGGCAATCGGCCGAGGAGACCAGCCTGCTCCGGAGGCTCGGAATCCTCCGCGGACGTCCGCCGTTTCGGCCTGCGAGCCAACGAGAACAGAGCGGACCCAACCGTAGAGTGTGGGTTCTGAAAAACGGCGCGCCATCTCCCGTTCCTGTTGTTGCTGGACTGTCGGATGGCCAGCGCACGGAAATCCTAAAGGGCGACCTCAATTTGGACCAGGGGGTCATTGTCGACAGCGCGACCGCCAAGCCATAAGTGCCGTGCAAAAGCTGACAGACAACCATCAAGCCCTGATCGAACTCAGGGACGTCACCAAGGTGTACGGCTCGGGTGATGCGGCCGTTCATGCCCTTGCTGGAGCGGATTTGAAGATTGAGCCGCAAGAGTTCGTGGCCATCATGGGCCCATCGGGCTCTGGCAAATCGACCGCCATGAATATCATCGGATGCCTCGATACGCCGAGTTCTGGATCATATTTTTTTAAGGGCGTGGACGTCGGATCTCTGCAGCGTGATCAGCGCGCTCTGTTGCGTCGCCATTATCTTGGATTCGTGTTTCAGGGCTTCAATCTGCTTCCCAGAACGCCCGCCATAGAGAACGTCGTACTGCCACTTGTGTATCGCGGCATGCCGTTCCAGGAACGGCAAGCTTTGGCAAGCCGCGCCCTCGATCGCGTCGGCTTGAAGGGCCGAGAATGGCACACCCCAAACCAGCTATCCGGCGGGCAACAGCAGCGCGTCGCCATAGCACGCGCGATCGTAACGAACCCGGCAGTCCTGCTTGCCGACGAACCAACCGGGAACCTCGATACCAAGACCAGCCGAGGCATCATGGAACTGCTCACCAGCCTCAACCGCGACCAGGGCATAACCGTGGTCATGGTCACGCATGAGGCCGACATCGCTGCATATGCGCATAGGATCATCGGTTTCCTCGACGGTCGCATTGCCTCCGACATGATCAACGAGGAGCGGCGAAATGGTCTATGAGACCGCCAGACTCGCTCTTCAGGCGATCTTGCGAAATTCCCTTAGATCTTTTCTCACGATGCTCGGCATCGTGATCGGCGTGGGTGCGGTCATTGCCATGGTTACGGTCGGCAATGGCACTACGGCCAAGGTGGCCGCGGATCTGGCGAGGCTCGGGAGCAATCTGCTTTCCGTTCGGCCAGGACAGTTTGGACCCGGGCGAGCCAGCTCCGAGGCCAAGCCCTTCAATATCCGCGACGTCGAGGCGCTGAGGGCGCAACTTCGAGGAGTTCGCGCCATTGCACCCACGAGCCAAAAGACAACAACTATTGTTTATGGGTCGGGAAACCGCAGTACACCCGTGACGGGCACCGAGAATGAGTATTTCGTCACGCACGATTGGAAACTGATCGGTGGTCGGCGCTTTCTGGAAAGCGAGGTCCGCAGCGGGCGAGCGGCTTGCATCATAGGGCAAACCGTCCGCGAAAAGCTCTTCGGCACGGAGGAGCCGATGCGCCGGAACATCCGCGTCAACAAGATCTCCTGCGAGGTCATCGGGCTGTTGGCGGGCAAGGGCCAATCCAGCTTTGGCACGGACCAGGACGACATCGTGATCGTGCCGCTGCGCATGTTTCAGCGGCGCATCGCCGGCAACACGGATATCTCAACTATCTGGGTGTCTGCAGAAGAGGGAACCGATACCTCGAAGGTTCAGGCAGACATCGAACGGCTGCTCAGAGAGCGGCGCAACATAACAACCAGCAAGGAGGATGATTTCTCGGTCCGCGACATGAAGCAGATCGCCGAGACGCAAACCGCCACGACGACGGTGTTGACGGGGCTTCTGGCTGCGGTGGCCGGCGTCAGCCTGCTTGTGGGAGGCATTGGCATTATGAACATCATGCTGGTCTCGGTGACCGAGCGTACACATGAGATCGGGATTCGGTTGGCAATCGGCGCGCTCGAAGTCCAGGTCCTGACGCAGTTCCTGGTTGAGGCCGTGGTGCTTTCGGGCCTGGGTGGTGTCATCGGCATCGTGCTAGGTCTTGCGATGGCGGGTCTCGCCGCTCAGGCGCTCGACGTTCCATTCGTGCTAGACCCCGCGATCATCCTCATAGCGTTCGCATTCTCTGCCATCGTCGGTGTCGTCTTCGGTTACTTTCCGGCGCGCCGTGCCGCACATCTGGACCCAATTGAGGCACTTCGCCATGAATAGCGTGGTTCGAGGGCGGGCGATCGGCCGATCCAGACGATGCCGGGCCAAGCGCATCACCCGCTGCGGGAATGGATTTGCCGGACCTTGCATCCCTGAGAAGGAAATCGGCTTCTTACCCGCAGCCCTGCGCTAGCATGGTCATGAGCGCCTTAACCTGTGGCAGCCCTCGACTTCGCGGCATGCACGTCAGGCTCAAGCGCTTCAGTCACCGCCTGGTCGACCGTTTCAAGCCACGCGAAGGACATGCTGCTCCTCACCTCCTCGGGAATATCCTCGAAATCCTTCCGGTTGCGAGCTGGCAAAAGCACGCGCGTGATGCCAGCGCGGGAAGCGGCAACAACCTTTTCCTTGATGCCGCCGACAGGAAGCACCAGACCGCGCAGGCTGATCTCTCCGGTCATTGCCGTGTCGTTACGAATTGTCCGACTCGTCATCAATGAAACCAGTGCCATGAACATGGCAACGCCCGCGCTCGGACCATCCTTCGGTATCGCGCCGGCAGGCACGTGCACGTGGATGTCGCTTTTTTCAAAGCGCTCTTCGTCGATACCGAACTCGCCGGCCCGGCTTTTGACCACGCTCAGCGCCGCCTGCGCACTCTCGCGCATCACCTCGCCAAGCTGACCGGTTAGTATCAGCCTCCCGCTTCCCGGCGTGCGGGTGGCCTCAATGAACAAGATGTCGCCGCCGACCGGCGTCCACGCCAAACCCGTCGCCACTCCGGGTACGCTGGTGCGCATCGCTACATCGCTCTCAAATTGCGGCGGGCCAAGGATATCTTGCACGTCTCTCTCGCCGACGCGTATCGGACCCTGCTCGCCCTCAGCAATGCGCACGGCCGCGTGGCGCAACAGCTTTCCGATCTCGCGCTCAAGCCCGCGCACGCCCGCCTCACGAGTATAAGCCTTGATGACAAGCTGCAACGCTGCATCACTGATTTCGGCCTGATTGGCCTGGAGACCGTTGGCCTCCAACTGCCGCCGTACGAGATAGCGCCGCGCGATCTGCAACTTCTCGCTGGCCGTGTACCCTGAGAGGGAAATCACTTCCATGCGGTCCCGCAGCGGTCCAGGTATCGTGTCCATCAGGTTGGCGGTTGTTATGAACACTACGCGGCTCAGATCGAACGGGACGGCAAGATAGTTATCCCTGAATGTATTGTTTTGCTCGGGGTCAAGAACCTCCAATAGCGCCGCGTTGGGATCGCCCTGTACACCACGGCCGATCTTGTCGATCTCGTCGAGCATCATGACGCAGTTTCGCGAACCTGCCTTGCGGACTGCCTGGATGATGTTGCCCGGCAAGGCACCGATATAGGTGCGGCGGTGTCCGCGAATCTCGGCCTCGTCGTGCACGCCGCCCAAGCTGACTCTAACAAACTTGCGCCGGATGGCGCGCGCGATGGACTGACCCAGCGATGTCTTGCCGACACCCGGAGGACCGACCAGACAGAGTATTGGTGCCTTACCCTGTGGCGCCAGCTTGCGCACCGCCAGATACTCGATGATGCGCCGCTTAATCTTATCGAGGCCATAGTGGTCCTCATCGAGAATGCGACGCGCCTCGGCAATATCGATCGGTTCCTCAGTCGGCAGCGCCCACGGCAGTTCGATCAGCCAATCCAGATAGCTGCGAATCATCCCGTGCTCGGCCGAGGCCTCCGGCATACGCTCCAGCCGGCGGAGTTCCTTGCGGGCCTGCTCCTCAACTTCGCTTGGCATGCCTGCCTTTGTGATGGCGTTGCCAAGCTCCGCGATCTCCGCCTTGCCTTCCTCGCCTTCCCCAAGCTGCCGCCGAATCGTCGCTAATTGCTCCCGCAACAGCACCTCGCGTTGCCGCTCGTCGATGGCCGCTTTGGTCTGCCGGCCGATCTCCTGGGATAACCGCAGTACCTCGATGCGCTGAGCCAGCAGCATCGAAACCTTCTGCATGCGCGCGCCGATGTCGATGGTTTCAAGGATCTCCTGCTTTTCATCCGCGCCGATGTCCATGTAGGACGCCGCCATGTCGGCGAGCTGGCTTGGTGATGTGATCGACTGTATCGCCGCCAGTAGGTCGGGCGGTGCTTGCGGCAACAGTTGCAAAGCTTCAACAGCTTGACGTTGCAGGTTCAGAAAGCGTGCCTCGATCTCCGGGCCTTGCGAGGTGGGCTCCGGAATGCGCGCGACACGAGCGACGATAAACGGCCACCCCTCGAGAAATTCTAGGACCTGGAAGCGTTGTTCGCCGTGGCAAACCAGGTGATGGCCACCGTCGGGTGCCGTAACGTAACGGACGATATTGGCCGCCGTACCGACACGGTGCAAGTCAGCTTGCATCGGTTCAGCTGTGTCTGGGTTGCGCTGCATGAGCAGCCCGACTTGCCGCTGTTCTCGAACGGCCTGCTGCGCTGCCGCTACCGAACCGGGCCGGCCTACGCTGATTGGCAGGACGATACCCGGAAAGAGGACGATGCCGCGAACGGGTAAGATAATCAGTGCGTCAGAAGGCAGGGCCTGCGTCCCAGAACTGGCAGGCCGCTCATCGCGTAAGTCAACCACGCTGCGCCTCCACCTTGTCGAGTGCGACCAGGAGGCAACCCGTACCCGCGGTGCGGCGGACGTTGCGGTAGATGCCGCCAGGCAGCCGCACGCGCCGTTCGAAGCGCCCCTGCGGCAACTCGAGGCGATGAATGATTGCGGTCGACCATTCGGGCGGCAGCACGCGCGAGCCTGAAACAACAAGCTCGTTGCCTTCAATGGAAATGGTTACGGCTTCGGGCGAAACGCCCGGCAATGCTACAAGAACCAAAACCTGACGAGGCGTCTCAAGAACGTCAACAGGAGGTTCCCATACCGGCGTGCGTGAGCCGCTCGGCCGGAATATCTCGCGATGCAACCGTTCGGCGCGCGCCAGCATCTCGAAGGCTTGCGACCACATCCAGTCGTTAGGAATGTCCCGGCCCATTAGGCACCTTTCGGTTCCGCGCGCTTAGCGGTCGCCCTCTCAGTAACCAGGATATAGTGCGCTGGGTCGATCGCCGCCAGCTTCAGCAATATCGCTTTACATGGCCATTTCCGGCTCCGCCGCCGCCTCCCGCTTGCGCTCCGGAAGCTCGGTCATTGTCGCCTCGGTAAGCAGCAGAATGCCGGCCACCGACACCGCATTTTCGAGCGCGACGCGTACCACCTTGGTGGGGTCGATGATGCCCGCTTCAACTAGATCGACATAGGTGTTGCAAGCCGCGTCGAAACCATAGGCGCCCTCGGATTCAAGCATCTTGGCAACGACGACACCACCGTCCACAGAGGAGTTCTCTGCGATCTGACGCGCCGGTGCCGACAAGGCGCGCTTCAAGATTTGCACCCCTGTCCGCTCATCGCCCTGACTCATCGCCTCCTGTTGCGTGACGGCGTCCATGCACCTCAGCAGTGCGAGACCTCCGCCGGGAACAATGCCCTCGCTGACCGCCGCCTTGGTGGAACTTATGGCATCGTCGAGCGCTTCCTTCTTGGCCTTCATCTCCGACTCGGATGGTGCGCCAACGCGGATTACCGCGACGCCGCCCGCCAGCTTCGCCAAACGCTCGCGCAGCTTCTCCTTATCGTAGTCGCTTGTTGACTTGTCGATCTCCCGCCGGATTTGCTGCACGCGGCCCTCGATTACAGCACGGTTGCCCCCGCCACCGATAATGGTCGTGTTATCCTTATCGATGACTACGCGCTTCGCGCGCCCCAGCTGATCGAGCCTAGCGGACTCGAGCTTGAGGCCAGCTTCTTCGGCGATTACCTGACCGCCGGTCAGGACCGCGATATCCTCCAGCATGGCCTTGCGCCGTTCACCGAAGCCCGGTGCCTTGACGACGCAGTTCTTGAGCGCGGCCCTGAGCTGGTTGACGATCAACGTCGCCAACGCCTCCCCCTCAACATCCTCCGCCACCACCAATAGTGGACGTCCGGTCTTGGCGACTTGTTCCAGAAGGGGAATGACGTCCTTGAGGACGTTGATCTTCTTGTCGCAAAGCAGGACTAGCGGGTCATCGAGAATTGTCTCCATCTTTTCCGGATTGGTGATGAAATAGGGCGATACAAATCCCCGATCGAACTGCATGCCTTCGACCACCTCGAGCGTGGTTTCGGTGGTCTTGGATTCCTCGACGGTGATGACACCTTCGTTGCCGACCTTCTCCATTGCATCGGCCACCAGGTCACCAATGAACGCGTCGTTGTGTGCAGAGATGGTGGCGACTTGCGCTTTCTCCTTTCGGTCCCGCACCGGCCGCGATAACGCCTGCAGGTACTTCACGGCCGCCTTGGTCGCTTTGTCCATGCCACGCTTGATGTCGATTGCGCTTGCTCCGGCGACGACATTGCGAACGCCATCTGCAAAGAGAGCGTGTGCCAAGATTGTAGCGGTGCTCGTCCCGTCCCCCACCAGTTCGCCGGTTTTCTCGGCGGCTTGCCGCAACATCTGCGCCCCGAGGTTTTCCTCAGGATCGGGCAGGTCAATCTCTTTCGCGATAGTCACACCGTCATTGCAAATAATGGGTGCGCCCCACTTCTTTTGAATCAGAACCGACTTTGATTTCGGTCCGAGCGTCACGCGCACCGCATCGGCTAGCTGCTGCGCACCATGGAGAAGCTTCTCTCGCGCCGTTGAACGGAACAGAAGCTGCTTGTGTGGCATCGACTTATCCTCGCAAGTGAGCGCCCCGCTCAAGGGCCTCATATATGAATGCGAGCCTTTGCCCTTGATTTCGATCAAGCGCTCTCCGGCGGAGCGATCAGCACGTCGCAATCCGCGTCGGATACCACTTCGCGCGCGAAGCTACCCAGAACACTCGAAGCAATAGAACCGTGTGCATGAGTTCCGGCTGCCACGAGATCGGGGTCGAACTCGCAGAGATGATCTCGTATGATGAAGTGCGCGTTATTATCAATCAACCGCACGTCGACATCCGCGTCGGCCAGCACAAGTTGTCGCAATGTTTCCCGCAGGCCACGGCTGACACATGCCGCTTGATCAGAGAACTTCCCGCACGATGGGTGACAAGGTCGACCATCAGCGACTGGTCGTTG
>DASZQG010000137.1:0-2177 GCA_035550075.1 Hyphomicrobiaceae bacterium
CCAGTGCTTGGTCACGACGACCTCGCCGCCCATCCTCATCACGAGGATCTGCTGCAGACTTATGAAGTCGCCCCGGTCCTCGATCACGCGAATGATCTCTTCCGCCCCACTGACCTTCGGTTTCTTCAGCTCGTACCCCGGCGTGAGCGACACCGTCTCGCGAAAATCGAACGTCACGTTGAAGTCGCCCGCCATGGCAAGGATGGCCTTGCGGTCCAGCTCGAAGCGGGCGACCTCGGCCGCCGGTCGCACGACCGGCGCGACGGCCCCAGGGCCGGCCTGGCCCGCGCACCCCGACATCAGGAGCGAACCCGCAATCACAATGGCAAGGCTTCCATGCTTCATGTTCGATTACCGCACGCTGATGACGTCTGGGCCGGGCGCAAACACTGGCAGCTAGGAGCCTGTCTCTCTAACGGCTTTTGATTCGCTTGTCAGACCGGTTGAGGTTTGGGTTGCGAGGCCTCAGGCAGCCTTATGGAGCTTGAGGAGGTTGTGGGCGGTGCAGATCAGCGCCCATTCGCCCCTTACCTTGTCGAGGCCGCGCAACAGGAACTGCCTGAACGCACGCGCGCCCTTGATCTGGCCGAAGACGGGCTCGACGATTTTCTTGCGCAGACGATAGCGGCTTCTCCACCGAGCACGGCGGATCTTGAGGGCCATGGCGGAGGTGCGAGGAAGCTCGCTTTTGCGGCTGGGGTCTTGTCCTGACGTCTGAGCTTTGCCAGCGCGGCCGGTCGCCAGATAGGCGTTGATCCCGCGACGCTCGAGATGCGCCAGATTGGCCTCGTCGCAATAGCCCGCATCGGCCGAGACTTCCTTCGGGTTTGTCTTGAGGTTGGCGCGCAGCGCCGTCAGCAGCGGCTTGAGCGCGCCGCGATCGGCGGGGTTGGTCTGGACATGCTGGGAGACGATCACCTGGGCATGCTCGTCGACTGCGATCTGGGCGTTGTAGCCGGCGATGAAGCCTGACCGGACGGGCTGGATACGACTGTCGGGGTCGGTGAAGTTGCGTTGCGCGCGGTCAGGCGGTCCCCCTCCCGGACCACGCTGTGGCCTGCCGCTTCTCATCATGCCCGAAGATGGCCCCGGCCCATCCGGGTCATCTCCCGGTTCGCTCCTGGCTTCCTCTTCCAGCGCTGCCTTGGCCGCCTGGATGCGTTGAAGCCGCGCCTGCTTGTCAGCCACCCAGTCGGGCATCTCATCGCCCTGCATGTCCTCGCCGTGGACGCTATCCTCGTCGCGATCGCTGGCGTCCGCCTGTGCAAACCAGGCCTCGATTTCGGCTGCAAGCTTCGGCTCGGCCGCCTTCATCCGGCCATAGGACATCGCCTTGTGCGCACTGGCGTTGGCGGCGATCTTCGTCCCATCGAGGGCCACATGGCCCAGCTTGACCAGCCCCGCCGCCGCGCAAAGCTTCAGCGCCTGAAGGAACAGGCCTTCCAGCGCCTCGAGATGGCGCGCCCGGAACTTTGCAATGGTGCGGAAATCCGGCCGGTTCATCGCCGTCACCGCCATGAAATCAAGCCGCTCAACACACGCCTGCGCCAGCTTGCGTGAGGAATAAACGCCGCGGCTGTATCCGTAGAGCAGAAGCGCGGTCATCATCGCTGGGTGGAAGGGCGGAAAACCCCGCTCTTCCTCATAGACCGACAGGATCGCACCCAGATCCAGATCCGTGCGCACTGTCTCCCGGATGAAGTGCGCCACATGCCCCGCCGGCACGAACTCGTGCAACGACGGCGGTAACATCCACTGCTGATCCACGTCCCACGGTCGGAATGTCTTGGCCATCCAACCACAGAATCAGTCTTCGGTACGAAACTCAACAGATCGACGATTACGGAGACAGGCTCCTAGCCGGCAAGCCTGTCCAGTCGGTCAGTTCGCATCCGACATGGGCAGGAGCACGCCAAACGCCGAACCGCGACCAGGCTCGCTTTCCACGAGGAAAGCGCCCCGATGGCGCTGCACGACATGTTTCACGATCGCAAGCCCCAGCCCTGTGCCGGGCTTGAGACCGCGCCCCTGGTCCACACGGTAGAATCGCTCTGACAGCCTTGGCAGGAATTGCCGCTCTATGCCCGGCCCTGCATCACTCACCCGCAGCACGGCGAAGCTCCGGCGGGAATTCCCCGGAGGGGCCACGATCGACATCCGCCCGGCATCGTCCCAGC
>DASZQG010000138.1:0-25895 GCA_035550075.1 Hyphomicrobiaceae bacterium
GTCCACGTCGATGGAAACGATGACGATGCGCTTGTGAAAGTCGCGCATGTGATCCGCAAGCAGGGCCGAACGCCAGTCCGAGGTCCAATACTGCTGCTCGTTGAGTTTCGAGCGCGCGGCCGGAATCAGCAGAACCAAGCCGGCGCAGAGCGCGCCCACGCAGGCCATCAGCGGCCACAGCATGCGCTGCTCGGCCTCGGCTCTGCCGGAGACCGGCCTCCGGCGAAAACGCAAGCGCGGCATTGTCGAGCTTTCAGAACAGCGGGCCGGGCGGCCGGTCGCTATTTGCCGGACGCCGGAGAAGTCGTGACTGTGTTGCCAGAGCCGCCGCCACCGTCCCCACCGCCATCCGCCATCGCCGGCAAGACGACGAAGAGAACCGCAGCACCCGTCACCAGCGCCACCAACAGCTTGTGCATTCGCATCCCTGATCCTCCCCTATTGCGCGCCCTTTTCGGACAATGGACGCTTTTATTTTCCGCTTTTTGGCTCGTCGGCGCCGCCCGGGCCGCCGCCGCCATCGCCCCCCGCCGTCGCCGGCTGTGGGAGAAGCAGAGCTGCAGCGCTCATCACAATAAGGGCAACGATGATTTTTCGCAGATCCATCGTCTGATACCTCCCTGGAGCCCGCGCTGCGGTGAGCACGGTTCCCGACACCTCTATTTTCCGGACTTCTCGGTCTTGATGCGGCCCGGACCGCCGCCCGCGTCACCTCCTTTGCCCTCCGAGCCGCCGCCGTTCCCGCCACCGGCATCGGCGGCGCGCGCCGCAAGCGGGAGGCCGACCAGGGCGGTCGCCAGCATCGTAAGCACCAGTCTTCGCGCTACGGGCGCCTTTCCGGAGTGCATCGCGAAACTCCAAAAAGCTGTCAGACGCCCGCAGTGTACAGGCTGGCTCCGAGGCGTGGCTAGGCGCGGCTCATCGATCTCTATTTCTCCAGCGCGGACAACACGCTGCCGGAGCGGGGACCCGCGCGCAAAGTGGCAGAACCTTGGCAAGACGCAGGTGGACCGGGCTCCCTGCTTCAGGTATCACCTCGGCATCTCCCCCAAACTTGCGAGCTCACAGCGCATGCCCGTCAAAGCCGCCATCGTTCCTGTCACGCCGTTTCAGCAGAACTGCACGCTGATCTGGGACGAGGCCACCAAGGGCGGCGCCGTGGTCGATCCCGGTGGCGATCTCGATCGCGTGCAGAAAGCGATCGCGCAGGCCGGCATGACGGTGGAGAAGATACTGCTCACCCACGGCCATATCGATCACGCCGGCGGCGCCGCCGAGCTGAAGGAGATCCTGGGCGGCGTGCCGATCGAGGGGCCGCACCAGGCTGACAAGTTCCTGCTCGATGGGCTCGCCGCGCAGGCAGCGAATTTCGGGATCGTCGGCGTGCGCAACGTCACGCCCGACCGCTGGCTCTCCGAGGGCGATGGCGTGTCGGCCGCCGGCGCGAGTTTCGCGATTTTCCACTGCCCCGGACATTCGCCGGGGTCCGTCGTGTTTTTCAATGCAGCCCAGCGCTTCGCCCTCGTTGGCGACGTGCTGTTCCGCGGCTCGATCGGGCGCACCGATTTTCCCTACGGCGACCACGCCGCGCTGATCGAGGGCATCAAGACGAAGCTGCTGCCGCTCGGCGACGACATCGTCTTCATTTGCGGGCACGGGCCGATGAGCCGCTTCGGCGACGAGCGCGAGAGCAACCCGTTTCTGGGCTGAAGCCCGCCGTGGCCGCTACTCGCGCCGCATGCTGATGTTGATGCCGCGCAACGCCGCGCTGCCGTCGGTCCGCACCGTGATTGACTGCCGGTGGCCGGTGGTCATCACGGTCATCGAGCCCGCCAGCCCGCCGCCGTCGATGGAGAGGCGGATGCGGTGGCCAGAGGCGACGCCCGATACGCGGCCGGAGGCGTTGAAGGTGCGCTCCTCCCAGCTTCCGCGGACCCGGCTGCCGCGCGCAACCAACTCGGCGCGCAGCTCGATGCGGTTGGAGGCGCTCGCGCAGCGCAGCGAGAGGCCCAGCGAGTCGCCGCTGTGGCGTGGCGCGTAGTAAGCCTTGCACCTTAGGGATTCGCGCCGCCCGTCCTCCAGCCGCACGTGGCCGGAGCCGATCCAGGCGCCGTTGAGCTCGTTGAAGGGCCCGGCCGCGTAGGCGCTGCCGGCCACCAGCGCCACGGCGCCGATGGCGATGGCGGCCACGCGCCGCCAGGACGTCGCTGTGAGCATTGCCGTCATTTTTTCCCAACCTCTCCAGCCTTCGCGCCAAGCCGGCGCCAGCCGATTCTGTAGTGCGATTGTAGCGCAGCCCAAGGCTCAATCAGCAGCCCGCCAGCAACGCTCCCGGAAAACCTTTGTCTGCGCCGCCTCGCCTCCGGGCTCTCGGGGCCGCCGCCGCAGCGCAAACGAACGGCGGCCTTAACTGTTCCGTAGCGCAGCGCCGTTAGACTTTTACGACTGCCCGCGGGGCCACGCCAGATGCCGTCTCTCCTCAAATCCGGCTCGTTTGTGACAGTGAGGCGACTGCGCGCCTACAGCCTGATGCTCTTGGCGGGCTACGCGCTCGCAATCGGTGCGCTGCTCGCCTCCGCCGATGGTATTGTCGACGCCTGGGGGCGGCCGCTGGGGACCGATTTCGCCAACGTCTACGCCGCAGGGCGGATGGCGCAGGAGGGCAACGCCGCGCTCGCCTACGACTGGCCGGCCCATCGCGCGGTGCAGCAGGCTGTCTCCGGACGCGCCGACATCCCCTACTACGGTTGGCACTATCCGCCCGTCTTTCTGTTCCTGGCCACGGTGCTGGCCCTGTTCCCGTACCTTGCCGCTCTGTTCCTCTACCAGGCACTTTCCCTTGCCGCTTATGTGCACGTCGTGCGCCGCATCGCCGGTCACGCCCAGGCCTACTTGCTCGCCCTCGCCTTTCCCGCCGTGTTCATCAACGTGACCCACGGCCATAACGGCTTTGTTACCGCCGCGCTCCTCGGTGGTGCGCTGCTGGTGCTCGACCGCCGTCCCGCCATAGCCGGTATGCTGATCGGCTTCCTGGTCTACAAGCCGCAATTCGGTGTGCTGATCCCTCTTGTACTGGTCGCGACCGCCCGCTGGCGCACGTTCGCCGCTGCTGTGACGACCGTGGCGGTCCTGTGCGCGCTGACGTGGCTGGCCTTCGGCACCGACGTGTGGATTGCCTTCTGGCGCTCGCTGCCGCTGACGCAGAAGATCATCCTCGAGGACGGCAGCACTGGCTTCTACAAGATCCAAAGCGTGTTCGCGGCCCTCCGCCTCATGGGTGCGCCCGTGGGCATCGCCTATGCCGGACAACTGGCGACCATGGGGACGGTGGCGGTTACGCTCGTGCTCCTCTGGCGGTCCTCGGCGGCATTTCCGCTGAAAGCCGCCGCGCTCCTGATCGGCTCCCTGCTGGCGACGCCCTATGCCCTCGACTATGATCTCGTGCTGCTGGCGCCGGCCATCGCCTTCCTTGCCGCGCACGGGCTGCGCGAGGGCTTCACGCCCTATGAGGTTTCCGGCCTGGTCGCGCTGTGGGCACTGCCGCTCGCGGCCCGCACCATCGGCGCGGCCACGCTGGTCCCGCTCGCTGCGCCGGTGATGCTGGCGATGTTCTTTTTGATCCTCCGCCGCGCCGGAACCATCGATACGCTCGCCGCCTGGCGCGGTCCGGCCGCGGTGCTGGCGCGCCTGCGCCCCTGATGCCACGCTACCCTGCGCTGAGGAATTTGCGAGTCAGCGCGAGGAACTCATCGAGCCGGTCGTGGTGCACCCAGTGTCCGGCACGCTCCAGCGAAACCACCTCGGCGCGCTGGAAATGCCGCACGCGCCCGTCCTCGGCCGGGTTCGAGGCCCAGCTCTCCTTGCCGTAAACGAGCAGCGTCGGGCAGTTAATGCGCCGCCACAGCCCCTCCACGTCCTCGATCGGCATGTCGTAGGGCGGAAACGAGCGCACGTAGTTGTCGAATTTCCAGCTATAGGTGCCGTCCTCGTTCTGGTTGACGCCGTGCTGGGTGAGATACAGCGCCTGCGCGGGCGAGAGGTGCTTGTTCTCCTCTTGCATGCGGCGAAAGGCATCCTCCAGGCTGGCGTACCGCCGCGGCAACCGTGCCGAAAGTCCGCGCTGCTCGTCGATCCAGGCGCGCATACGCTCGGGGAAGGGCGTCGCCTGCCGCTCGGCCAGCATCTTGGGGCTCGGACCCAGGCCCTCGATTGCCACCAGCCGCGTCACGTTCTCCGGATAGAGGCCCGTGTAGCGCAGCGCGATGGCCCCGCCCAGCGAGTGGCCGATCAGCGTCACCGGCGCCAACTTGAGCTGGTGGATGAGTTGCGCCAAGTCGTAGATGTAGCCGCGCATCGTGTAGGTGCCGTCCCGCGTCCACTGGCTGTCGCCATGGCCGCGCAGATCGGGCGCGATGATGTGCCAGTCGCTGCGTAGCGCCTGCGCCACCCAGTCCCAGTTGCGGCAGTGGTCGCGACCGCCGTGCACGAGCACCAGCGGCGGCGCCTGCGGGTTGCCCCAATCGACGTAGTGCAGGCGCAGGCGCTGCGAGAAATAGATGCGCGAGGTGGGACCAGGCGCGGCGGCAGTCGGCGGGGAGGCAGGCGACATGGGCGGGATGGGGCCTCGATTGCAGGCGGACGGCACATTTCGCTCATACCACGCCGCGCGCACAGGAGACATGCGCCGGGATCAAGGCCGCCGGCGCGTTTTTCCCGTTATATGGGCGCAGTTGCCGTCCGGCCCGCTGCCTTCCCCCCCCCCCCGCGGCGTGGAATTCCCGCCCGGCGGCAAGCGTTAGCAGGGCGAAAAGCAACGGAGGCGGGGATGACCAAAGCAAAGTCGCAAGCCAAGACCTATACAGGCGGCTGCCATTGCGGAAAGGTGCGCTTCGAGGCGACGACCGACCCGGCTCAGGCCATCGCCTGCAACTGCTCGCATTGTGCACGCCATGGCCTGTGGCTCACCTTCGTGCCGCCGCAGCAATTCAAGCTGGTGTGCGGCCTCGAGGCGCTGGCCGAATACCAGTTCAACAAGCACGTCATCCACCACATGTTCTGCCGCACCTGTGGGGTGGAGCCGTTCGCGCGCGGAAAGGGCAAGGACGGCCGCGAGATGTTCGCCGTCAACGTGCGCTGCCTCGACGGGCTCGACATCGCCACCCTCTCGCCCAAGCCGTTCGACGGCCGGGCGCTGTAGAGAGACACATGCCGGCCCGGCCGCGGCATGAGGGAGCAGGCCCGCGGGCGCGGCGCGAGAAGCGGTCGCGTCAGCCGATCTTGCCGAGGACGCCGGCCATCTCCTTGCTCGAAAAGGCGCGCAGCGTCTGCGTCTTGACGTTGCCGAGCTTGGCGATTGCGAGGGCGAACGCCGTCATCGCCGCGTCGTCGGGCGCTTCGAACACGGCCACGACGTCGTATTGGCCGAGCGTCCAGTAGCTTTCCTTCATGGTCAGGCCGGCCTTCTTGGCCATCTCCCGAACCGCTTCTGTGCGCTTGATGGTGTCCTTGATGCCGCGCAGGCCCTGTTCGGTGTATGTGGCCAGCAGAACGTAGGTCGCCATGGCGTTGTCCTCCAGGACGTGGCGCCCCCCTTCCCTGCCCGCTCAGCCTAGTCCCGTTCCGCGGCCGCGGGAATGGGCCGCGCCAGATCCGCTTGCGGGTTCGGCCAAGCGCCCTCGCCTGCCAGGGTCGGCCGATGAGGGGGTTTCACAGTCCGCAGGAAGCCCGCAACCGGCTCCCCTACCCCCGCACCCGCCGCACAAAGTCCGCCACCGCCTGTCCGATCTCATCGGGGCTGTCCTCCTGGATGAAGTGGACCCCCTTCACCGTGACCTCGGTCTGGTTGGGCCACGCCCGGCACGCCTCGCGCTGGCGCCCGACCAGGATCGAGCCCGGCTCGGCGTTGATGAAGAGCTTGGGCACGTCGCTCTTGGCCAGCCAGGCCGCGTAATCTTCCACGATCGCCACCACGTCGGCGGGCTGCCCGTCGATGGGAATCTGCCGCGGCCAGCTCAGCGTCGGCCGGCGATCCTCGCCGGGGTTGGCGAAGGGGCGGCGATACTCGGTCATCTCCGCGTCCGACAGCTTGCGCAGCACCGAGCCTGGTAGCACGCGCTCCACGAAGATATTCTTCTCCAGAATCATCTCCTCGCCTGCCGACGAGCGGAAGCCCTGGAAGGCGCGGCGCGCGTTGTCCGGCCAGTCGTCCCACGTGACGGGCATGACGATCGCTTCCATGTAGACGATGCCCGCCACGCGGCCGGGGTTCTTGCGCGCCCACTCGAAGCCGAGCGCCGAGCCCCAGTCATGCAGCACCAGCACGACCCGCGAGCCCAGATCCAGCTTGTCCCACAGCGCGAACAGATGGTCGCGCTGCTCGGCATAGCCGTAGCGGGCCGGCCCCGACGGGGAGAGCTTGTCGCTGTCGCCCATGCCGACGAGGTCGCACGCCACCAGCCGGCCGAGGCCGTCGCAGTGGGGCATGATGTTGCGCCACAGGTAGGATGACGTGGGGTTGCCGTGCTGGAAGACGATCGCCTCGCCTGCGCCGCTGTCGATGTAGGCCATGCGACAGCCGTTGATATCGGCAAATTTCTTTGTGGCGTAGGGCTTGGCGGAGACGGGCACGGCAGGAACCTCCTATGGGCGCAGGCCGACAGGGGACTGCGTTGCGCGCCGCGCGTCAACCTCGCGTAAGACGCGCGGCGAGCCAGCCGGCGAGGAGCAGTGCCAGCGGCGGCAGCAGGGCGGCGAGCGCATGGCGCAGCGCATACGCCCGCACCGCACGGTCGTAGGCTGCGCGCGTTGCCGGATCGCCGGCGCTGACATCGAGCGGAATGTGCGGCCAGCCGCGCGCGGCAACGACGGCTACGGCCGCGACCCAGACCAGGCTCGCGAGCAGCCACAGCCATAACACGGTTCGCCCGCGCATTATTTTTCGTGGGCCAGCGCCTGCTTGACCAGGGCGAAGAAGGTGCGCAGGCGCTCGGCGTCGTGGAACTCCTCGAACCGCACGATCAGGTCGCCGGCAACCTGCCATACATGGCGCATGGTGCCCTCGTAGTCGAGCCCGGTCGCCTTGTGACGGTAGTGGAGGCGTACCCGCGAGTGGAACATTTCGCCCTCGGCGGAGATCTGCAGCGGCCGGTACTCGAGGAAATCAAAGTCGTCGAGGATCATCTGCAGTGTCCTGGCCAGCTGCGCGCGGCCATGCACCTCCCCGACATAGGGCATCACGTCGGGCGGCAGATGGATGATGAAGACCACCTCGGGGTCGAAGCAGGCTAGCGTCGCCTCAAGGTCACGGCTGGCCCAGGCGGCGTAGGTTGCTTCAAGAACCATGCGGTCGCTTGCGCGCATCTGCCACCCCATGCTCGTCCGCGGGACCGGCCGGCGGCGACTTGGCCTCAGGCCTTGTCCAGCCTCAATCGCGCGGCGGACAGGTCGAAGTAGGCGGCCATGCGCTGCACGTCGTGCACGATCTCGAAGTGCACGATCCTATCGCCGTTCAGCCGCCAGTAATGGCGCATCGTGCCGTCGATCTCGAGCCGCGCGACGCGATGCTGGTAGCGGTAGCGCACGCGCGCGACGATCCATCCGTTGCGCTTGAGGAAAGTTTCCGGTGCGTATTCAAGCACGGTGTGGGCGCGATAGAACGCCTTCATCCGCGCCGAGAGCAGTTCTCTGCGGTGCCCTTCGCCGATGTAGGTGGTCGTGCCCGGCGGCGCGTGCACGGTGAACCCGACGTTGTCCGCGAACGACGAGAGAGCCAGATCGACATCTTCCACCGCGATGGCCGAGTATGCGGCTTCTACCAACAGCAGGTCGCTTGCCCGCATTGTTCCCCCCTATGAACCCCGGCCGACCTTAAACCAATTTCGCCACACGAAACATGCGTGCGAAAGATTTCATCTTGACCGGCGCGGACCCGGCGCCCATGGCATGAGTTAGCCACAGTTGCGCAAGACCCTCGCGCGACGCAAGTTCTCGAGGCGCGCCCGCCACTTGCAGGTTCGGAGAAATGCCGATGATCCGTCTTTATGCCCGCGCCGCCGCAGTCACGAGCGTGACATTCCTGGCGGTTTCCGCCGGTGCGCAGACGCTCGACTCCCTGCCGCAGCGCCGCGCCGGGCAGTGGGAGATGCAGACGGTGACGGAGAAGCCGGCCGGCGCGCCCGTCATCACCACCCGCATCTGTGTCGACGCTGCGACCGACCATGAGCTGATGGAATTCGGCCTGCGCACATCGAAAGAGGTCTGCAGCCAGCACGAGGTGAAGCGCGCCGGCAAATCCTGGGTGATAGATGCGCAGTGTACGTTCGGTCCCATGACGAGCACCACGCACACCGTCGTCACCGGTGATTTTCAGTCAGCGGTGACCCTCCACATCGAAAGCAAAACGACAGGCCTGCACGGACGCGCCGACAAGTTCAAGGAAACGCTGATGACGCAGACCTCGCGCTGGACCGGGCCGTGCAAGGACGGCATGGTGCCCGGCGACATCAGCATGGCCAATGGCCTCAAGATCAACGTGCGTCAGCTCAAGGGCCTGCAGAAGCTGCTGCCCAAGATTCAGATCCGCTGAGCGCTAGTGCCTGGAGGTGTCCGCCTGGCTGGCGGTCATCGCCGTTTGCACGGATGCCGGTGGCGTCGCCGGCTGCGCAGCGGCGGTCTTTTCGGCTTCGGAAGCCTTCACGGCCGCGGCCAGCGCCATCTCTTCGGCGTAGTCGTCGCACGCCGCCGCCGCCGACACGGAGAGTGCCACCAGCGCCGCCGCGCCCGCAATCCTCAGGAAGGTCATGCCCTGTCCTCCGTACAACCCCCATCAGCTTGCCGCATCCGCGGCGCGGCGGGGAGTCACAAGCCCGTGACGTCGGGCCATGCCTAGGCTTCGGGCCGATCGGCGAGGGGAACGTAGGACCTCAGGTCCGGCCCGTTGTAGAGGGTCAGCGGCCGAATCAGAATGTTGTTGTCGAGCTGTTCCAGCACCTGCACCACCCATCCCGGCACCCGGCCGATGGCGAAGATCGGCACGAAAAGGTCACGCTTGATCCCCAGCAGGTGGTAGACGACGCCGGAGTAGAAATCGACGTTGACGTTGACCCCGTGGCGCGCATACGGCGCCATCGCCGCCACCACAGCCTGCAGGATCTCGTACCACTTCGGCTGACCCATCTCGCGCGAGAGCTGCTCCACACCGGATCGCATGTGGCGCCCGCGAGGGTCCTCGGCGCGATAGACCCGGTGCCCGAACCCGGTCACTGGCTGCCCGGCCTTGCGCTTCTCGCGTACGTAGTCGGCCGCGCGCTGCGGCTCGCCGATCTCCTCCGCCATCTTCATCACGTCCTCGGCAGCCCCGCCGTGCGCCGGCCCCGACAGCGCGGCGACCGCCGCAGTCACAGCGGCGTGCAGGTTTGCATCGGTGCCGGTCACCACGCGCGCGGTGAACGAGGATGCGTTGGAGCCGTGTTCGGCATGCAGCACCAGGTCGCGGTCGATGAGCTGCACCGCCTGCGCGCTCGGCTTCTCGCCTTTCAGCATCCAAAGCAGGTTGGCGGCGTGGCTCAGGGTTGTATCGGCGGGCACCAGATCCTTTCCCTCCCGCAGGCGCGCATGCGCGGCCACCGCCATCGGCACCTGCGAGGTGAGGCGGACGCCTTTGCGCAGAACCGCCTCGCGCGAGCAGTCGCCCACCTCCGGGTCGAACGCGCCCAACGCCGATACCGCCGTGCGCAGCACCTCCATCGGGTGGGCATTCTTGATCGTGCGGATGATGTCGATGATGGGCGAAGGGAGCTTCCGCGCTGCCTTCAGCTCAGCGTCGAAGCGCGCAAGCTGGCTCTTGGCCGGCAGCTCGCCATAAAGCAGCAGCCAGGCCGTCTCCTCGAAGGTGGAATGCTGCGCCAGATCGTGGATCGAGTATCCGCGATAGCGCAGCTCGCCGGCCTTGCCGTCGATATAGGTGCATGGCGAGCGGTCGAAATACACGCCCTTCAGCCCGCGTTGGATCTTGATGGCTTCGTCCGTTTCGGCCATGTCGCAGCCTCGTCTTCGATGTGCTGGGGCACGCGATCGCGCTTCTCATGCTGTGATATCGCAGGCCCCTGTCATCTCAAAACCGGGAACGCGCCCACACGTGCGCAAAACAATTGTGCAGGGAACGCATCACGTGCCCAGGAACACCGTGCGCACGAAATCGCGGTAAAGCATCACCTGCCGCGGCAGCGCATCCTTGTCGTGCACGGCCTTGGAAAGAATGATCCCGCCGTCGGCGATCACCGAAAGCATGTCAGCAAGATCGTCCAGGTCTACCGCAACGCGCATCGGGTAGCGGGCCGCGATCTCCTCCAGCCGCTTTCGGAACCGGGCACGCCAGCCAAGCACCGCCTGCCGGGTGAGCGCGCGCACCTCCCGGTCGAACAGGCGATCCTGGTAGCAGTAGGCCGCCACCAAGCAACCGGGATGTCCATTTGGCAGATCGGCCAGCATCTCCGCCAGCATCTTGAGCCCCACCAGGAAGCCGTGCAGCGGGTCCTCGTTGAGCTCGTCGGCGCGGTCGAACAGCTCGTCGAACAGCACGTTCTCGCGCGCGACGTAGCGGGAGAGCAGCGCCCTGGCGAGCTCGCCCTTGTCCTTGAAGTGGTAGAAGAAGCCACTCTTGGTCACGCCGACGGCTGCGATCAGCTCGTCGATCGAGGTGCTGGCAAACCCCTTTTCGAGAACAGCGGACTCTGCCGCATCAAGAATGCGCTCGCGGGTGTCTCCACGCTTTCGCGGCGTCGTCTCGTGCATATCCTCCTCTCACTGATCAAAATCCCCACAACTGTACCGCAAGTACACTTGAACCGTCAGCGTGAAGATCGAAGCCGTGCCGGGGCGGCTTCTCCCGGGGGTTTTTCCGTCGCGGTGCCCCCTACCGCTGGTCGGCTAGGCGGCGGGCGCGCGTGCCGGCATGGTTCTGCCTGCGGCGGCAAGGAGCCGTCGGCGCAGCCAACAGGAGATCTTCAACATGCCACCGATGCAAAAGCCGAAATATCGCCACGCTCTGCCACAGCTCGCCGGAGGGCTCTTTCTCACCGACGGCGGACTGGAAACGACCCTCATCTTCCACGAGGGATGGGACCTGCCGCACGGCGAAGCGTTCGTGCTGCTGAAGGATGCGCGCGGCAAGGCTGCGCTGCGCGCCTATTTCGACCGCTATGTGCCGATGGCCGTGGAGGCCGGCGCCGGCTTCGTGCTGGAAAGCCCGACCTGGCGCGCCAACCCCGACTGGGCCGCCAAGGTCGGCGTCGACCGGGAAACGCTGGCGGCGCTCAACACCGAGGCCATCGTCTTGCTGATGGAAATCCGGAGCGCCTACGAGGCGCCCGCGACGCCACTCGTCGTCAGCGGCTGCGTGGGCCCACGCGGCGACGGCTACGATCCGGGTCACCTGATGAGCGTTGCGGCCGCGCAGGACTATCACGCCTGGCAGATCGGCGTCTTCCGCGAAGCCGGAGCCGACTTCGTGTCGGCCATCACGATGACCAACGTCAACGAGGCGACCGGGTTCGCGCGCGCTGCGGCCGCGGCGGATATGCCGAGCGTCGTGTCCTTTACTCTCGAGACCGACGGGCGGCTGCCGACCGGCCAGGCGCTGAGCGAGGCCATAGCCGAGGTCGATGGCGCCGTTTCGCGGCCGCCGGCCTACTACATGATCAACTGCGCCCATCCCACGCACTTCGACCATGCCCTCGAGCCCGGCGCAGCTTGGACCATGCGCCTGCGCGGCTTGCGCGCCAATTCCTCCAAGCGCAGCCACCAGGAGCTCGACAACGCCCCGGAGCTCGATGTCGGCAACCCAGTCGAACTGGGTACCCAGTACCGCGACCTAGTTCAGCGCTTTCCGCAGATCAACGTGCTGGGCGGATGTTGCGGCACGGATCATCGCCACGTGAACTGCATCGCATCCGCCTGTAGGATGGCCGCCTAGCGGCGCGCCCGATGGCTCCGGCGGCGCCGGAGCAGGGTGTGCATCGATGCAACGAGTCGCAGCCAGTACAGGGCAGGTGTTCCTCGTGTTCCTGCGCCTTGGCCTCACGTCGTTCGGCGGGCCGGTCGCGCACCTCGGCTATTTCCGCGAGGAGTTCGTGATGCGGCGGCGCTGGCTCGACGACCGCGCCTACGCCGATCTGGTTGCCCTGTGCCAGTTCCTGCCGGGACCGGCCAGCAGCCAGGTCGGCATGGGCGTGGGGCTGTCGCGCGCCGGGCTGCCTGGTGCGCTGGCGGCGTGGACCGGATTCACGCTGCCCTCCGCGTTGGCGTTGGCGCTGTTCGCGTTCGGCCTCGCCCGGCTGGGCGATGTCGGCAGCAGCCCGTGGCTGCATGGCCTCAAGATCGCCGCCGTCGCCGTGGTGGCGCAGGCGGTGCTCGGCATGCTGCGCGCGCTGGCACCCGACAGGGAACGCGCCACCCTTGCCGTCGCTGCCGCCGGTGTCGCGCTGCTGGCGCCAGGCGTGTGGGGCCAGCTCGGAGCGATGGCGCTCGGCGCGGCGGCCGGCGTGCTGCTGCTGCACGATACCGGCCCCTCGGCCGGCGCCGCGCTCCCGCTGCCGGTCGGTCGGCGCGGCGGCGCCGTCGCGCTGACCCTGTTCTTTGCGCTGCTGGCCGGATTGCCGCTGCTGGCGGCCTACGTCCCGAGCCAGCCGATCCAGCTCTTCGACGCCTTCTATCGCGCGGGTGCGCTGGTGTTTGGCGGCGGCCATGTGGTGCTGCCCCTGCTGCAGGCGCAGGTGGTCCCGCCGGGATGGGTCAGCAACGATCAATTTTTGGCCGGCTACGGCGCCGCGCAGGCAGTACCCGGCCCGCTGTTCAGCTTCTCAGCCTATCTCGGCGCCGCCATCGGCGGCTGGGGCGCCGCGGTGCTGTGCCTCATCGCCATCTTCCTGCCGTCGTTCCTCCTGGTGATCGGAGCGCTGCCGTTCTGGGACCTGCTGCGGCGCAACGCGCGCATGCGCTCTGCGCTGCTGGGCATCAACGCGGCGGTGGTCGGCCTGCTGCTGGCGGCGCTCTACCACCCCGTATGGACCGCCGGCATTGCCAGCGCCCGCGACTTCGCCCTGGCGGTTGCCGCCTTTCTCCTGCTGCAGGGGTGGCAGGTGACACCCTGGCTGGTGGTGGTGCTGAGCGCCGTCGGCGCGCTGGTGCTCGCCGCCCTGCCCTAGTCGAGCGCAAGGGCTGCGGCGAGCACCTCTTCGGCGTGGCCCGGCACCTTCACCTTGTGCCAGCTCCGCGCAATGCGCCCGTGTTTGTCGATCAGGAAGGTGGAGCGCTCCACGCCCATGTACTTGCGTCCGTACATCGACTTCTCCACCCACACTTCGTAGGCGCCAGCGACCTCCTTGTCGGCGTCGGCCGCCAACCTCACGTCGAGGCCGTATTTCTTGTGGAACTTCTGGTGGCTCTCCACGCTGTCGGGCGACACGCCGATCACCTCGACGCCAGCCTTGCGGAAATCCTTTGCCAGGCGCGAAAAATCCTTGGCCTCCAGCGTGCATCCGGAGGTGTCGTCCTTGGGGTAAAAATAGAGCACAACCGGCTTGCCCCTGAGCCGCGACAACTTCACCCGGTCGCCGCTTTCCGTCGGCAGATCGAAGTCGGGCGCCTTGTCTCCATCCTGCGGCATGCTGCGATCTCTCCCTGCACCGCCTCGCCTCATCCTAGCCGCAAGCCTCGCCGCTTCCTATCGCGAACGGAAGCATTTCCCCCTACCATGGCCGCCGTCTTCCGCCGCACCGCGAGCCGTACATGTCCGCGACTGTCCGGGGTTACTATCCGATCGAACGTCGCTCGGGCGAAATCGAGCGCCTGCACGTGCAAGGCGCCGCGCTCGCCGCGGACGCGGCGCGCATGCTGGACCTGATCGGCGTAGCTGGCGGCTGGCGCTGCCTGGACCTCGGCTGCGGACCGGAAGGCATCACGGACCTGCTCAGCGCGCGCGCGGGATCGAGCGGCGAGGTCGTCGGCCTCGATGCCGATTCCGTGTTCATCGATCATGCGCGCCTGCGCGCGCAGCAGCGGCTGGGCAGCAATCTCTCGTTCATCGTCGGCGACGCCTACGCTACCGGCCTGCCTGACGGCAGCTTCGACCTCGTGCATTCACGCTTTCTCGCCAGCACAGCGCGCGAGCCCGAAAAGCTGTTGCAGGAAGCCATGCGCCTGACGCGCCCCGGCGGCGTTCTCGCCTTCCAGGAGCCAGATATCGAGACGCTGCACTGCATTCCCGCTCACCCGGCATGGCAGCGCCTGCGGCAGGTCCTGGGGGAGATCTTCCCGCTGGTTGCAGGCGAGGACCGCTTGGCACACCAGCTTTTCGGGCTGCTGCGGCGGCACGGGTTTGAGGACGTACAGTACCGGCCGTTCCTGGTCGGCTTTCGGTCGGATGATCCGATGGTGGACTACCTGCCGGCAACCGCGGAGTCCGTGCGCGGCAAGATTTTCGAACTCGGCCTGATGACGCCCGCGGACCTGGAGGCGACCCTGGCGGCGTGCCGCGCCCATCTGGCGGACCCGGGGACGGTCTCTAATTTCCACACGGTCATCCAGGTATGGGGAACGGCGCCCGCGCTCAGGGAAGCAGAAAGAGCACCGGGATGACGCCATCTCTCTGCAGCATCTCGAGCAGGTCGGCGGCCGGAATGGAAAGAAGGAAAAGGCTGGCTTCAACGAAGGTCCGCTGCACCGTTTTCGGCCGGATCAGCAACTCCTCCACATCCTGCCAGCGCGAGGGCCGGGGCCAGAAGCGCGGCACGCGCCGCGCATACGCTGGGAACTCATTCGGAAACTGCCCGGCGAGATACTGTTCCTCGTTACGCACCACGCTGCGAAAGACGAGGAACGTCATCAAGGTGAACCAGCCCGCGATGGTCAGGCTACCGGACTGCGCGCCGATACCGAACGCCCCTATCATGGAGAACAGATACAGCGGATTGCGCGACAGCGAGTAGGGGCCGTACATCACCAGCTCGCGCTTCTTGCGACCTCCGATGTAGAGCGCGCACCAGGTTCGCCCGAGAATGCACGCCACAATCAGCAGTACGCCGAGCCGCTCGATGCCGTGATACAGCAGCGGCGCACGGTTGTACCAGTAGGTGTCGGTGACGAAGATGGGCACCAGCGACAGGGCCAGGAGCCCGCGCAGCATCCACTTGCGCGCGCGCTGCACCTTCTGCAGGGGATCGACGGGCGGGGCCGCTGCCGCGAGGGCGCGTGACCTCATCTCAGGCCTTCCTCTTTCGTTTCGGGCTGCGCCCCGTGCGCCGCGGTAGAGACGCAGAATTGCCGCGCCGGACCGGTCCGTCAATGTGGGAAGGCAGATTGCCCCAGGGGCATTTCCTTACTGCCGGGGGCGACGCGCGGAAACAATGGACTGGCCGGGCGAGGACAAACCACATTTCTCCATTGGCCGCGCGGTGGTCGCCCAGCGATCCTTGATCACGGTCACCACGTATCGGCGGCACCCGCTGGCCGCGCCGGCGACGAAATGCACTTTGAACACGGCCTGCCGCGATGCCGGCTTCTTCGGCCAGGTGAACACCGCGCTGTCGGGCGTCTGCGCGAGCGCGGTCTGGACGGCGTAGGCGGCATTGCTGAAGTCGGCTGCGGTCAAACCCTCCAGCAAAACCCGCGAAAGGCCCGGGTGGAGGCCGACGGACGCCGCGCGCACCTGCAGCGGATCGGAGGGATCGGCCTTTACGTGCTCCAGCGGCTCGGGCGAATTATCCTTTGCGGCGACAGGCGCGGTCGGCGATGCGCTTGCCTCGATGGCGGATGGCGGCGGCGGTGCCGGCGTCTCCGGCTCGCGCGCCGCAGGCGGAAACGCAATGGGTGCGACCGGCGGCGCCTGCTCCACGGCCGGAGGCGTCGCCCGGGCCGCGACCGGGACGAAGGGCGGGGGCGCCAGCCGCTGCTCCGCCTGCGGCGGCGCGCTCGCGGCCGGTGCCGAGGACGACATGGCGGCGGTGAGCTGGGCGACCACATTCATAGCTGCGGATGTCCAGCGCGGCACGTCTTCCTCGTGCTGAAGCAGGAACCAGCCGCCGCCGAGGATCACCAGGAGCAGAAGCAGCAGGCGTACAAAGCGCCGCGCGCGCGACGGCAGCGGCGGACCGACCCGTTCGCCGGGCACGACGTCGTCATAGGCATACGACGCGTCGTAGCCGTAGTCGGCGGCGGAAGCGGGATAGCGGGCGTGCACCATGACCTGATCAGTCCGTCGTTTGGGCTCCCGCTGTTGCATATGCGCCCGCAAATTGACGGCAAAATCATGGCGTAACCGGATTTGTTGAACACGCGCTCTGCGGTGCGGGGACCGCCCGGCTTATTCTCCGAGGCGTGCCAACGACCACATGTCGCCGGCTATTGCTTCCAGCGCGGCGGGCTTCTCGCGGCGCGCCGACGCCAGCACCACAGCGTTCACTTCTTCTGCGCCCGGCGTGTTCTCGATGAATACCCACGTGTCGAGGCCCCGGCGCTTGAACTTGGCGGCGATGCGGCCGGGCATCGGATCGTCGCGCGTCTCGCACGAGATGTTGGTAGCGATGCGTCCGCCGACGCGCAGGGCACGGCAGGCATGCACGACGGTGGCGGTGTCGAGCACCTCTTCGTAGGAGAAGCACGGACCGCCGACATCGATGCCGATGGCGTCGTAGGTCCGGTTCTGCCGTCGCAGGTAAGGCCGCACGTCCGCCGTGACGCAGGTGATGCCGTTCGGCATCCAGAAGAACGTGCGCGCCAGCACGAAGCTCAGCGCGTTGATGTCGACCACGGTGACTGCTGCGCCGCGCCGATACAGCATGGCGGCCAGCGAGCCGCCGCCGCATCCCAATAAGAGCGCGCCGCCGCCCTTCAGCAGGTTTGCCATCAGCCGCACGTACTCGATGCCCGCTTCCCCGCCCGGCAGCACGCAGCTCTGGCTGACACCGCCCTCCTCGTAGTGACGCATGCCGCTGCGCAGGTCTTCCACGACCTTGATGCGGCCGCTGGGACCGTCGAAGCTGGCGAGCACGCGCCGGCCGCGGCGGGGCTTGCAGTCGGAACGAGGGGGGGCCGAGGTGGTGCTCACGTTTCGGATTATCGCCATAGCGCCGGCCGCGAGCGAAACCGCCCCGCCATCGGCCATCCCACCAACGACACTCGGTGCGTCTACGGTAGGGCGCGTCTTGAGCGCAATCAAGCGGCGCTTGCGGCGAAGGCAACGGAATCCGAACCGCCCCGACGGCACGCCGACCCTCGGCGCGCCGTCGCGGCTATCCTCTCCAATGGGGCGATCAGGCGTGGACGGATGCCAGCGCCGGCTCCGCCTTGGGGAAGGGGCGGAAGTTCAGGATGATCAGCACCGCGCCCAGTCCGATGCCGAAGCTGGACAGGTAGAGCCAGCCGTAGTCGCCGGTGGTGTCGAAGATCCATCCTCCGAGCAACGGACCCGTCGCCATGCCGAGGCTTCCGGCCATGGATGTCCCGCCCATGATGGTGCCAAGCATGCGCAGCGGGAAATTCTCCCGCAGCAGCACCGCGTAGAGGGGCATGGTGCCCGCGTAGACAAAGCCGAACACCACGGCGACGGAGTAGAAGGCGGCAAGGCTGCTGGCGAAGAAATAGCCAAGCGCGCCGAATGCCTGGATCAGCAGACCGGCTGCGAGAACATGCTTGGCGCCGAAGCGGTCGCCGAGGATGCCGAACGCGATCCTCCCGCCCATGCCCGCCAGCCCCTCCACGCTGTAGATCGAGACCGCCGTGAGCGCGGGTATGCCGCAGTAAATGGCGTAGCTCACCGTGTGGAAGATCGGGCCGGAGTGCGTGGCGCAGCAGCAGAAGTTGGTGAAGAACAGGATCAGGAACTGCGGCGACCGCAGCGCCTGCGACACCGTCATGTCCATCGGAACGTGGTCGTCCGGTGCGACAGCAGCCGGCGAGGTGACGCCCGCGCTCGCGAGCCGGGGCGGCCGGCGCAGCAGGAAGGTGAGCGGCACCATCAGCACCGCCACGATCACTGCCAGGATGGTGAAGGAAGTTCGCCAGCTATGGCCAGTGATGAGCCAGCCCACCAGCGGCGACATCGTGAAGGGTGCCATGCCCATGCCCGCCGACACGAGCGACACGGCGAGGCTTCGATGAGTCTCGAACCATCCGGTGACGGTCGCCATCAGCGGCGCGAAGAATGCTGCCATCGCGCAGCCGAGGAGCAGCCCGAAAATCAACTGAAACACCAGTAGCGACGGTGCGCGCCCCGCCAGGTAAAGGCTGGCCGACAGCAGAAGCGAGCCCGTGAGCGCCACGATGCGCGGCCCGACCCGGTCGGAAAGCGTGCCCCAGGCCACGCTGCAGACTGCCATAGTGAGAAAGGCGATGGTCATGGCTGCCGAGATGCCGGTCCTCGACCAGCCGGTGTCGCTCGCCATGGGCAGCAGGAACACGGGCAAAGCAAACATGCAGCCGATGGCGATGCAGCCGAGCAGACCGCCAGCCGCTACGAGAACCCAGGGATAGAGCGGGAATTCCGGGGTCTTGAGCATGGTGCGCATGGCAGGCCTCTCATCTCGCGTACGCCGGAATGCCGGCAATCCGAAGCAAGGACGGCCGAACCATACCGATCCCGACAGGCACGCGACTTCTTTTGAGTTGTATGTTCGGCGACGAAATCCGCTCCCCGTCGCGACGAGGTGCGCCACCTATTGGAAGGCGGGCGCGTTGTCCAGCCCTATATGAGCCCGCTGGTGCGCGGATCACGTCTTCGTGCGCTCGCTGCCCCGAGCAGCGGAATCCGAGCCTTGCCCGATTGCCACGGGCGGCCGCTACGCGGACGCCACGCGGGTTTGCCGGAAGCTCGAGCAAACTTTCGACCCTCCACCTGCTCCATCCCGCGATTGCGCCGCGGCGATGCGCCGCTTGCCGATCACCACAGTCCCAGGTCAACAAACGTTCTACAACGCGCGCCAAGCGCGGACGTGAATGAGGAGATGAGCATGAGTACCCTTCGTCTGCCGCGCGGCGGCGCGTTCCGAGGCTGGCTTGACCTCAACGGCCCTCTGCTCGGGCCGGCGTTCTATCTGTTCGAGTCGGCCAGGTCATACATCGAGGAACGCAGGGAGGCATTCGACGCGCGCTTCGGCACGGATACCGCAGCCCCCTTCTTTGGCCGCGACCGCATCCCAGGTGCCTACTTCTATGTGGCGACGACCGCGTCGGTGATCTACGAGATACTCAACTCGCTCGCCCTGCTGCCGGACACCTTCACGTTCGTGGACATGGGTTCGGGCAAGGGGCGCGCGCTGCTGGTGGCCTCGGAGTTCGCGTTCGCGAAAATCATCGGCATCGAGCTATCGTCGCACCTGCATCGCATCGCGCGGGACAACATCCGGCGCTACCGCCCCATAGCGCAGCGCTGCACCTCCTTTGAGCTGCACTGCATGAACGTGATCGACTACCGCTATGGTCGCGACCCGCTTGTGCTTTTCCTGTTCGATCCGTTCGGCCGGGATACGCTGCAGAGCGTAGTCGCCAATCTGGAGGCGTCGTTACGGGAGCAGCCGCGCGAGGCCTACGTCGTCTACGTCTATCCGCAGTTCGAGGACGTGCTGCAGCAGTCTTCCGCACTCCGCAAGGTGCGGGAAGGCGGCCCGCCGTGGCGGCCGTGGAGCCGGTACGTGATCTACGCCGCATCGGCAGCGCACCGCGGCAGTGCGGCGTAGAGACCCTGGATCTACGAGCGGCTCGATCCCAGCCACGACTCCATCGTGTGCCAAGACTCGTCCATCGCGTAGGCACGGAACACGGGCAGGCCGAGGTGGCCGAAGCGCAGCGACAGTTGGCGCTCAGCCACGGCCTCGTCCGCCCCGTCGACGCCGGCGAGATAAAGCGCGGCCACCAGGCCGCTGCGGTCCGCCCCGGATCTGCAATGGATCAGGATCGGCTTCGGCGCCGACCTGAGAACCATCAGCAGGGCATTGGCCTGACCGACCGAAAAGCGACGCTTGGCGGACATCGCGAAGTCGATGTGAACGATGCCGACTGCGCGCGCCGCCGCCACCTCTTCACGGTACCAGTCCGCCCGGTTGGCCCCGCGCAGATTGACGATGGTCCGTACACCGTACTGGCGATGATAGCTTTCGATCTGCTTCGCAGTCGGCTGCGCGGAGCGATAGAGCTCCCCCGCCACCACGACCGCAAAATTTCCCGACAGCACCGCGTAGCCGCAGTAGCCGGCCACCGCGGCACCGAGGGTCAGCAAGAGCCAGCCTGACCAGTGGGCCACGCTCCTGAGCCTCATCGCACGTCTCCCCCAATTGCCCGGCCGCAACACCACCCGGGCCCGCTAGAGGACCTACCACTGCGCGCTAACATTCTCGTGACAGGGAAATTGCCGGGCCACCCGGACAAAAGCCCAGTCCAATGAGGAGATGGCCGCGTGCCGGCTCCTGCGCATGACCGCGCACCCTATGCCGAAGGTGCCTGGCGGCCGGCTTCGTGCTCGCGCAGAGTTTTCCGCACCATCTGAAAGAGCCGCTCGGGCGATGCCGGAATGGCGTTGATCTCGACGCCGAGCGGCCGCAGCGCATCCGAGACGGCGTTGGCGATAGCGGCCGGAGCCCCGATCGTCCCGCCCTCGCCCATGCCGCGGAAGCCGCCGAGCGTGGAGGGCGATTCCGATTCCACGTGCACCACGCCGATCGGCGGGATCTCGGCCGCGGACGGCACCAGGTAGTCGACCAGGCTCGCGGTCAGCGCCTGACCCTGCCCGTCGTGAATCACCTCTTCCAGCAGCGCCGCGCCGATACCCTGCGCCACGCCGCCGTGCACCTGGCCCTCGACGATCAACGGATTGACGATGCGGCCGCAGTCTTCGGCAACGAGATAGCGCTGCACGCTCACCACGAACGTCTCCGGGTCGATCTCCACCTGGGCGATGTGCGCGGCGGTGCTGGCGGTGCCAAAGAACGGGTCGTAGAGCCTGGTCGCCTCCAACTCCTCGCGGACTTCCTTCGGCAGACGGCCGATGTCGGAGTGCACGGCGCGGCCCAGCTCGGCAAACGTCATCTTGCGGTTGGTGCCGGGCACGAAGATCTCCCCGTCCGCCGTCTCGATTTCGTTCTCGGGCGCCTCCAGCAGATGGGCGGCGATCTTCACCACCTTCTCGCGCACGGCGCGCGAGGCGAGGATGGCGGCGCCGCCGGCCAGCACCGTGCTGCGGCTTGCGTAGGTGCCGGTGCCGTGGGCGACGGCCGCGCTGTCGCCGTGCACGATCTTGACATCGCCAACGCGCACGCCGAGTTCCTGCGCCACGATCTGTGCGAGCGTTGTTTCCAGTCCCTGGCCGTGCGAGGCGATGCCGAAGCTCGCCGTGACCGTTCCGCCTGAGTCGACGCGGATGGTCGCGGTGTCGGTGCCGGTGTTGATCGGCATGCCCGGTGCGGCGGAGATGCGCGAGCCGATGCCGGTCAGTTCGGCGTAGCAGGCGATGCCGATGCCGACCCATCGCCCTTGCTCGCGTGCCTCCGCCTGCTTGCGGCGCAGCTGATCATAGCCGGCCGCGGCGCACGCCTTGTTCAGGCACTCTATGAACTCGGCGCGATCCCACACGAGGCCGGGCGCCGTCCGGTAGGGAAACTCCTCTGGCGCGATCAGATTGCGCAGCCGCAGCTCGCGCGGATCGAGATTGAGGCGGGCGGCGGCCATGTCCATCAGCCGCTCCATGACGAATGTGGAGACAGGACGGCCGACGCCACGATAAGGCCCGGCCGGCGGCTTGGGCGTGAGCACGCCGCGGGTGCGCCCGCGATAGGACGGCACGCGGTAAGGACCGGGCAGGAAGCTCACCACTTGCACGGGTTCCAGGCCTGCGGTCCAGGGATAGATCGAGTAGGCGCCGACGTCGCCGGTCACGTCGGCCTTCAGGCCGACGATCTTGCCGTCGGCGGTGAGGCCGAGCTCGGCGTCGATCACCTCGTCGAACGCCTGGCCGGTGGAGAGCAGATCCTCCATGCGGTCGCCGGTCCACTTGACGGGCCGGCCAAGCTCGCGCGCCAGGGCGGAGACCAGCACCTCCTCCGGGTACAGGTTGGACTTGCCACCGAAGCCGCCGCCGACGTCGGGGGCCACCACGCGGACGCTGTTGGTGGGCAGGCCGAGCGCTTCCGAGAGCGCATCGCGGATGATGCCCGGCACCTGCGTGGTGGAGTGCAGCGTCAGCGAGCCGGCGCGATACTCGGCAACGGCGGCGCGGTTCTCGATGGCCGCGGGGGTCTTGCGATTGAAGCGGAAGCGCCCCCCGACCCGCACGTCGGCCCGCGCGATGTCCATGTCGACGTCGCCGCGGACGAACTCGCGGGCGATGATGACATTGGAGCCAGCTTCCTCGTGCAGCAGCGGCGCGTCCTCGGCGGCGGCCGCCTCGGCGTCGACGGCGGTCGGCAGCGGGTCGTAGGCGATCTCGATCAGCTCCGCGGCGTCCTCGGCGAGGTAGCGGCTTTCGGCAACCACGGCGACCACCGGCTCGCCGACGTAGCGCACCTTGCCCTCGGCCAGGGGCCGCAGCGGCGTTGGGTAGTAGCCGCGCATACGCGACTGCGCCCGCAGCGGGAGCACTGCCTTGAGATCGCCGGCCGTGAAAATGCCGACGACGCCGGGAGCCTGCCGCGCCGCTTCCGTCCGGATATCCACAATGCGCGCGTGCGCCTGGTCGCTGCGGCGCAGGGCGACGTGCACCACACGGCGCGGCTGCAGGTCGTCGACGAAGGTCCCCTGCCCGGTCAGCAGCCGGGGGTCCTCGAGGCGCTTGACGCTGGCGCCGATCAGCTTGGGGCGCATCTCGGTGGTCAACGCGGCTCTCCTGCAGGCACGGTGCTATTCATAGGCGTCGTTGCCTTTCCGCAGCGTCCGCCACTGAGCGTCATCGTGGCCGCACAGAATGGTGGCGCCGGCCGCCTCTATGCGCCGGATCTCCTGGAAGGTCCGGTCGAGGTGATCGGCACTCCACGTGTTGCGCGGAATGATGTTGCGGTCGTAGTTGGCGCGCAGGCTGATGGAATCGGACGCCAGCAGGAACGCGCCGGAACGGTCCAGTTGGATCAGCGCGCCGATGCTCCCCGGCGTATGCCCAGCCAGATGGATAAGCACGATGCGGCCGTCGCCGTAGAGGTCGCGCTGGCCGTCGATGGTCTCGACTGGCATCGGCTGGTCCCAGTCGGCGGGGACGTAGCCCATTGCCGCCGCGTTCGCCGCCCTGACCGCCTCCAGCTCGCGGGCATGCACGACGATGGTCGCCCTGGTGAAGAAGACGTTGCACCCGCAATGGTCCGAGTGCAGGTGCGAATTGACGACGACGTCGATATCCTCGGGCCTGAGGCCGACACTGCTCAGTTGCGCGATCAGGCTTTCATCATGCGAGAAGATGGGTGTCATGACCCTGGCGATGCCGCCCCAGCGCGCCGCCGCATCGTCGAGGACGGAGGGGTGGCACCCGCTGTCGAACAACACGTTGCCCTGTCGGTGCCGGATCATGACGCACGACACCGGCACGTCGATGGTCTCGGCGCGGTCAGCGTCGGGGAAGTAGATGCTCTTCTTGAGCCGCAGGCGGCCGCCCGACAACACGTGCATCTTCATGGGGCAACCTTGCGTTCCGCCGCGAGCGCCCGCACGGCCTTCACGATGTGCTCATACCCCGTGCAGCGGCACAGGTTTCCGGACAACCCCTGGCGGATCTCGTCATCGCTCGCGAGGGGGTATTTCTGAAGGAGATCGATCACCGTCGCCAGCATGCCGGGCGTGCAGAAGCCGCACTGCAGGGCGTGATGCGCGCGGAAGGCCTCCTGCACGGGCGCCAGCCTGTCGATACGGCCGAGGCCCTCCACGGTGGTGATCTCGCTGCCGTCGGCCTGCACCGCCAGCATCAGGCAGGAGCGCACGCTGTTGCCGTCGAGCAGGACGGTGCAGGCACCGCAGATGCCGTGCTCGCAACCGACATGCGTGCCGGTGAGCCCCATGGTCTGGCGCAGGAAATCGGCGAGCAGCAGCCGTGGCTCCACCTCCTCCCGGCAGAGGGTGCCGTTGACGCGCACCTCGATGCGATGCCGCCCGGTCATTGCATCCGCCCTCCTGCCCGCTCGAAGGCAGCGCGCATGGCGCGGCGCGTGAGCGCCCCGGCGACGTGACGCCGGTAGTCGGCGGAGGCGTGCAGATCGTTGCCGGGCTCGATGGCGTCCATCACCGCCTTGCCGGCCGCCTCCAGCAGCGCGCCATCCAGCTTGACGGCGCCCGCAACTACCTCTTCCGCCGCCGCAATACGCACCGGCGCTTCACCCACGCCCGTGACGGCGATGCGTGGGTGCGAGATGCGGCCCTCCTCCAGCGAGAGGGTCGCGCCGACGGCCACGAGCGCGAAGTCGCCATGCCGCCGCGCCACCTCCTCAAAGCCCCAGCCGGTCCCGGGCGGCAGATGCGGGATCGTGATCTCCTCCAGCAGCTCGGTGTCCTCGAGCGCCGTGGTGAGTGGGCCGAGATGAAAATCAAACGCGTTCATTGTGCGATGCCCGCCGGGCCTGCGGATCTTCAGGCCGGCCCCGAGCAGCACGCACAGCATCGGCAGCTCGGCCGCCGGGTCGCCGTGGGCGAGGCTGCCGCCGAAGGTACCGCGATTGCGGATGGCAAGATGCGCCACGTGCGCCATGGCGGCGGACACGATCGGCAGGTGCTGCCTGACAATCGGAGAGGCCTCCACCTTGTGGTGCCGCGCCAGCGCGCCGATGCGCACGCCGCCGGCATCGGCCTCGATGCGGTCGAGGCCAGCGATGCGGTTGATGTCGACCAGCACCGACGGGCGCAGCAGGCGGAAGTTGAGCATCGGCATCAGGCTTTGACCGCCGGCAAGAATTTTGCCGTCTCCGCCGGCCCGGACGAGCGCATCGACGGCCTCCTCGGGGCTCGCGGCGCGCACGTAGTCGAAGGCCGGGGGCTTCATGGCTTGGATCAACCGGCCGTGCTGTAGCCGCCGCTGATGCTGAGCACCTGGCCGGTGATCCAGCTCGCGGCATCGGAAGCGAGGAAGGCGACGGCGGGCGCCACATCCGCGGGCTTGCCCAGGCGGCGCAGTGGATACATGCGCACGATCTTGTCGCGGTTGGCAGCGAGCCACTCCGGCTCGGAATGGGCCGTCTCGATGAAGCCGAGCGCCACCAGGTTGACGGTGATGCCGTCGCGCCCGAGTTCCTTGGCGAGCGACTTGGTGAGCGCGATGACGCCGCCGCGCGAGGCCGCCGTGATCGACAGCCCGGACTCGCCGACGCGTGCGGAATCTCCCGCGAGGTTGACGATGCGTCCCGCCTTCTGCCGCACCATGTGCGGCGCCACGGCGTGGCAGCAATGGATGACGCCATACAGGCCGACGTCGATCTGCGACTTCCACGCCTCCGGCGTCGTTTCCAGGAAGCGCTGGCGCTGCGCGAGGCCGGCATTGTTGACGAGCACGTCAATGCGCCCGAAATCCTTGATGACCGCATCGACCATGCTGGTCACGGCCGCGCGGTCTGCAATGTCAGCCTGATAGGCGGCGGCCTTTCCACCCTTGTTCCGGATCTCGGCGACCGTGGCGTCCGCGCCGGCCTTCGAGCCGCGGTAGTTGACGGCGACGGCCGCGCCCTCGCGGGCGAGCGTGCGCGCAATCTCCGCGCCAACGTCGCGCGCGCCGCCGGTCACGAGCGCCACCTTGCCGGCCAGGCCCAAATCCATGTGCGCGTCCTCCCGTGTTCCCCCGTTGCGGCCGAAAGCTCCACCCGCGCTCCTTTGGAGCGCAGATGGCCGCCGGTCCGCGCGAGGGATACGTCCCTGGGCTTTGCCATACGCCGCGGCCCGTCGCCACAATT
>DASZQG010000139.1:0-5038 GCA_035550075.1 Hyphomicrobiaceae bacterium
CCGCATCGCCTCCGAGCACGTGCAGGTGATGACCAAGGACCCGGACTACTTCCTGCGCAACATGACCAACTACGGCGCGCTGTTCCTGGGGCCCGAGACCAACGTCTCCTACGGCGACAAGGTGATCGGCACCAACCACACGCTGCCCACGCGCAAGGCCGCGCGCTATACCGGCGGCCTGTGGGTCGGCAAGTTCATCAAGACCTGCACCTACCAGAAGGTGAAGCCCGAGGCCTCCGCGATGATCGGCGACTACTGCTCGCGCCTGTGCGCCGTCGAAGGCTTCGCCGGCCACAAGGCCCAGGCCGATTTGCGGGTGAAGCGCTATGGGCGGCTGAGGGCCGCGTGAGAAGCCGGGACTGTCGTGACTGCCGTAACTGTCGTGACTCGTAAGGGTTTGCCGACAGTCACGCCGTCACGGTAGTCACGTCGTCACGACCAACCCAGCCTGCCAGAGCGCAATCGTGGAAAGCCTGCTTCAGGGCCAAGTGGCCACCATCATCGGCGGATCGGGCGCCATCGGCTCCGCGATCTGCCGGCATTTCGCCGCTGCTGGCGCGACGTGCGTGGTGACTTACAACGGCGGCGAGCAGGCGGCCAAGGCGCTGGTCGCGGCGCTGCCGGGGCAGGGGCACTGGAGCGCCCGGGTGCCGGTCGACGACAGCGCGGCCCTCGCCGCGCTGGCCGCCGAGGTCGAGTCGAAGTTCGGCAAGCTGCATGTGCTGGTCAATTGCGCCGGCATCACGCGCTACGTGCCGCATCCCCAGCTCGACGACCTCGACGACCAGCTCATCGACGACATCTTCCGCGTGAACGTGCGCGGGCCGTTTGCCGCCGTGCGCGCTTTCCGCAAGCTGCTGGCCGCGAGCGGCAACGGACTGGTGGTGAACATCTCCTCGATCGCCGGCGTCACGGCGATGGGCAGCAACATTGCCTATTGCGCCTCGAAGGCCGCGCTGGATTCCATGACCAGGTCCCTCGCGCGGGCGCTCGCGCCGGAGATCCGCGTGGTCTCGGTTTCGCCGGGGCTGGTGGATACCGACTTCGTCAAGGGCCTGGACAAGAAGTGGCGCGACGAGCAGGCGATGCGCACGCCGTTGAAGCGCCTTGCCACCGCCGACGAGATCGGCGCCGCGACGCTGGCGATGGTCACCCACTTCCCGTATTCGACCGGCTGCATCTTCCCGGTCGACGGCGGCCGGCCGCTCGCCTGAGGGGCGCATCGTGGCGGAAGCCAAAAGCCTCTACAACGAGGTCATCCTCGACCACATCAAGAACGCCCGCAACTTCCAGGCGCTCGCCGATGCCGACCGCAAGTCCCACGGCATCAACCCGCTGTGCGGCGACACCTTCAACGTCTACGTGAAGCTCGACGGCGACCGCGTCACCCAGGCGGCCTTCGAATGCGAGTGCTGCGGGATCTCCATGGCCTCCGCCTCCATCATGACCGAGGCCGTGAAGGGCAGGCGTGTCGAGGACGTGAAGGCGCTGCTGCGGCACTTCGAAGCCCTGATGCGCAACCCCGGCGCGACCTCCAATCCCCCCGAAGGCGGCGCCGAGATCGCGATGCTGGAACTCATTGCCGATTTCCCGTCGCGCGTGAACTGCGCGCTGCTGGGGTGGCATACGCTGGAAGCGGCGCTGGACGGGCGCGAGTCCACGACCCTGGGCGGCTGAGCGCGCCGCGCGGCCGGGTCGGGTTTTCCCGGCAGGCCAGGTTTGAGTCAGCCCCTGCCTGCGCTTTCGGCCGCGTCGAGCGGGCTGATTGCGCCACGGCCGCCGCGATTCAGCACGTGGGTGTAGATCATGGTCGTTGACACGTCGGCGTGACCCAGTAATTCCTGCACCGTCCGGATGTCATGACCGGCTTGCAGAAGATGGGTGGCGAAGCTGTGCCGGAGCGTGTGCACCGAGACATGCTTGCGGATGCCCGCCTGTTCGACCGCCTGCCTCAATGCCCGCTGGATTCTTTGTTCGTAGAGGTGGTGCCGGCGTTCCACACCGCTGCGAGGGTCGACTGACAGCTCAGGCGACGGAAAAACCCAATGCCATGTCCATGACGCCGCCGCACGCGGGTACTTGCGTGCCAGCGCATCGGGCATGAACACGCCCGGGCGGCGCGCCGCACGATCCGCCGCCCACAATGCCCGGGCATGCTCCAGCTGTTCGCGCAAGGGCTGCGCAAGCACGTCCGGCAGCATGACGATCCGGTCCTTTGCGCCCTTGCCTTCGCGCACGACGATGGCGCGGTGGTCGAAATCCAAGTCCTTCACGCGCAATCGAAGGCCCTCCATCAACCGCATGCCGGTGCCGTACAGCAGCCGGCATACCAATCCCGGCGTTCCCTCGACGCAGGCGAGTAAGGCTCGCGCTTCGGCCGTGGAGAGCACGGCCGGCACGTGCTGCCGGGCCTTGGGCCGGCCGATGGCCGACATCCACGGCAGTTCGATGTCCAGGACTTCCTTGTACAGGAACAGCAGGGCGGAGAGCGCCTGCTTGTGGGTCGAGGCCGATACCCCGCGTTCGTTGGCCAGGTAGGACAGGAATCCCTCCACCTCGGCCTGGCCCATTTCCGCCGGATGCCGCAGGCCATGCCATCGCACGAAATACCTGATCCAGTAGGCATAAACATCCTCCGTCCGCAGGCTGTAGTGGAGGTAGCGGATGCGCTCCCGTACCTTGTCCAGTAATCGGACGGACTGCAGCGGCGGCTTGCCGGGTTTGCCGGTTTGGTTAATACTGGACATAAATACAGTATAAGGCTCCAAACCCTTTACGCAAGGGGCAAATTGGGGAATATTGCAGACTAGTTAGACGTCACGGAGTCTAGTTAGATGTCATTTTTGCTGTCTAAATCGAGTTAGGTGGCACTCGATGCTGCGGTACATCGCTGCCATATCGATCCTTCTCCCTAGCCTTTCGGGGTGCGCTGGAGATATGTGCGGCAACACCATCGAACAGACGGTTGCTTCCCCATCGGGTCGACGCAAGGCAGTGGTGTTCAGTCGTGCTTGCGGTGCTACAACTGGGTTCAGTACGCAGGTTTCGCTGCTCCCCTCGGACGAGGAACTACCAAACGATGGAGGTAACTTACTGGTTCTGGATGGCACCGTTCCTGTCGTGCTGAGTTGGCTGTCGGAGTCCTCACTCGTTGTCAGTGGAGTTGGCAACGCCAAAGTCTTCCGCCAGGAGAGCGCGGTCGGGAACATCCAGGTGAGCTATGTCCGATGAGGCGCCACCTAACACCTCGCTGGAGCGGACGCGTGAAAGATAAAGTGCCAAGCCCAAACGCCGGCGCGCGCGCCGCTCAGCTCAACCGTTAGGCGCCATGTTCGAGTTCCGGATCGGCGGCCAAGCTGAATACGTCCGCATAGTTCTGCCGTCGAGCTATTCGCGGGACGGATGGTGCCAGGCGGATGTCGAAGTGGCGGTTGAAGGTTTTATGGGGAAGATCCGACCATGGTTCGAAAAAGCAGACTTCGCCCCTTTCTATGCGCAACTGCGGACGCTGTACGAAACGCTGAAAGGTAAGGCTGAGCTGACTCCACTTGAGGCTCAGTTCACGCTCACAGTATCGGCCGACGGCCTCGGACACGTTACAGTAGAAGGAACTGCCTGGTCGCAGGCCACGTGGCAGAACAAGCTGGAGTTCACTTTGGCGCTTGACCAAACGTATCTTGTAGAACCGCTGGCCCAGTTGAAAGCGATCACCGAGGCGCATGCCAACGTTGGCGCCTAACAGCGCGTTGGTGCCCGACGCCTGCGGGCGGCGCTCCCGCGCCTTCTTCACCGCGGCACAACGCGAACGTTAGGCTGCAATGAGACGCCAGTTCGCCATCGGGACGCTGTCGATCATCGCGTCATTGCCGGTAATTTGGATTGCGAGCGGGCTCACGCTTGGATTCGGTGCAAGTCCCGCAAGTTGGATGGTCCTTCGCTACGCCGTCCCGGGCGCCACAGCTCTTGCCGCTGGAATCCTTTTGATCGTAGGCGTTAGAGCGAGCTACACCATCGGATTCATCGGCTGGGTTCTATTAGTGCTGGTTGCAGCATCCGACCTATGGCTGTCGTATCAGTCGTACGCTCCCGGAGCCGTGCTGCCCGTTGAGATACTCGTTACAGAGGTACTCTATGTCGCGGTCGGCGTCGTGGTGCTCATTGTCCTTGTGCGCCACCGAAGGACTACGGTTACACATAGTGGAGGTGGCCTTGCAGCCTAACAGCGCGTTGTTGACCGACGCCTTCAGCTCGCTACGCTGCGCGTGCGGCGCGGCAAAACGCGGACGTTGGGCATCAACGAGGGCGCAATTTTGAGTTCTTGGGCGCTCTGGATCGGTCTCGCATTCACCATCGCCGGGCTGGTCCTGCTATCTCCGCTTGGTGACCTGCTGCCTGTGAATGTTTGGCAGAGTCTTAAGGGACTGTTTGAATCTCCGGCTGAGCCTGTCACTTATCGTGTGGTCCCAATTGAGCTGAGTCGTATCTTCGAGTTCGCACTCATCGGAATTGGGCTGGCGCTAGTGGGTGCATCGCTGTATGTCAAGTATCGGAATAGAGTTTGATGCCCAACCATTCATTGCAGCCGACCTTCGCGAGCGGCGCTCGCTCGCCGGCTGATCGCTTGCGTTAGATGCCATGACCACCGGCGCCTGGTTTGCGGCATTCGTCATTACAACGCTGATCTCCTTGCCGCTCGGCGAGTACTTCATCAGTCGCCTCCGTAAGGAAGCGCCGAACGAACATCAATGGGCCGGATCTCCCAAACCCGGAAGCATCATCTGGCGTGGGCCACCTCATTTGGGATATGTCAGCTTCATTCTCTCCAGACGCTACGTGACCACGCTCACTGGCTTGCCTCGGATGCGCCTAATGGCAGAGGTCCTTTTCTGGCTCCATGGCATCCAAGTCGTTTCGTTGATCGCCAGCGCCTTCTCGCACCTAAGTCATGGCATCTAACAGCACGCCGCACACGGACGCGCGCACGAGCGCCGTGCTTTGCAGAGTTCACCGGGCGCGCGCCGGTGGGCGTGGACGTTAG
>DASZQG010000140.1:0-29880 GCA_035550075.1 Hyphomicrobiaceae bacterium
AAGGCGTGGCGGAAGTGACGGTGGCGGGTGCGGAGCAGCCGGCCATCAGGGTGCGCGTCAACCCGATGCAGCTCGCGGCAATGGGAACCAGCATTGACGAGGTGCGGCGGGCGATCGCGAACGCCAACGCGCTGGCTCCGCTCGGAATCATCGACGGCACGCACAACGCCATCGCGCTGGAAACGAACGCGCAGCTCCGCACCGTTCAGGACTACAAGGACATCATCATCAAAACCGCGAACGGCGGCGCGGTCCGCCTGTCCGACGTGGCCGACGTGCGCGAAGGAACGCGCAATTCGCGAACCGCGGCGATGTTCAACAATCAGCCCGCCATCCTGCTGACGGTCGTCAAGAGCGCGGATGCCAACGTGCTCGACACGGTCGATCGCGTGAAGGCGCTGATCCCCGAAATCAAGCGCTGGATACCCGCCGGCATCGACATTTCAATTCTCGCCGACCGCACGACGACGCTGCGCGCCAGTGTGCACGACATGCAGCTCACGCTGGGCATGTCCATCATCCTGGTGATGCTGGTTGTCTATATATTTCTGCGGCGGCCGACACCGACGATTGCCGCGGGAATTACCGTTCCGCTGTCGCTGGCGGGCACGTGCGCGGCCATGTGGGCAGCCGGGTTCTCGGTCAATAACCTGACGCTGATGGCACTTGCCGTCTCGGTCGGCTTCGTTGTCGACGACGCCATCGTCATGATCGAGAACATGTTCCGCAACCTCGAGAGCGGCCTCTCACCGATGCGCGCGGCGCTGGATGGCGCGCGCCAGATCGGGTTTACCGTCATTTCCATCAGCGTGTCGCTGGTCGCGGCGTTCATTCCGCTGCTGTTCATGGGCGGCGTGGTTGGGCGGCTGCTGCGGGAGTTCTCCGTCACCCTGGCGTTCGCTATTGCAGTCTCGACTGTCGTCTCGCTGACGGTCACGCCCATGATCTGCGCGCATTTCGTGCGGTCCGCGCCCACCGACGATGCGACCCGGCTCGACCGCGTGATGGCCGCAGTGATGAACACCATCGTACGCGGCTACGTGGGTTCGCTACGTTCGCTGCTTGGTCACTGGGTGATCATGACGATCGTCATGCTGGTCACGGTCGCGCTCACCGTCGTGCTCTACGTGCGTACGCCCAAGGGCTATTTTCCGCAGGATGATACCGGCCTGATCTTCGGTGCGACGCGCGCTTCGCCCGACATCTCCTTCGAGGCCATGGCCAAGTTGCAGCGTGAGGCGCTGGAGATCATTCTGGCCGACCCGGCGGTCGAGGGGATCGGATCGTCGGTCGGGGCGTCCGGCTTCAATGCATCCGTCAACCAGGGTCGCATGTTCATCAGCCTCAAGCCGCCGTCGAAACGGGGCGGGCTCAGCACGGCGCGCGTGATAGACCGCCTGCGCCGTTCGCTGGCGCGTATGGATGGCATCAGTGTCTGGTTTGCGGCGGCCCGCGACATCCGCACGGGCGCGCGATCCTCGAACGCGGACTATCAATTCACGTTCTGGAGCACCGATGCCGACGATCTCTACACCTGGGTGCCGAAAGTGGTCGACCGCCTGAACCAGGTGCCGGGGCTGGCGGACGTTTCCATCGACCGCGAACAAGGAGGCCTGCAGGCCAGCCTGCACATCAACCGCGAGGCGGCCGCTCGCCTGGGTGTGGGCATTCAGGACATCAACAACGCGCTCAACAATGCGTTCTCGCAGCGGCAGGTGGCCGTCATCTACACCCAGCGCAACCAGTATCGGATCATCCTCGAGGTCGATCCACGCTTTCAGCGCGACCCTTCCGACTTCTCGCGCATTTACGTTTCCGGCGCCAATGGCGCGCAGGTGCCCCTGACCGCCGTCATCAGCGTCGACAAAACCGTGGCGCCGCTGCTGGTGAACCATCAGGGCACGTTTCCTGCTGTGACTGTCAGCTACGGACTTTCCGCAGATATGACGCTGGAGGCGGCGCAGGAGGCGATCATGGAAACTATCGCTGAGCTCAAGATGCCGGATTCGATCCGCGCCGAGCCGGCGGGAGACGCCAAGGCGTTCCAGAAGCAGGCGAACGCCCAGGTACTGCTGATTCTCACCGCGCTGCTCGCGGTCTACATCGTGCTCGGCGTTCTCTATGAAAGTCTTGCCCACCCGCTGACCATCATATCGACCCTGCCCTCCGCCGGGCTCGGCGCACTGGTGGCACTGCGGCTTGCCGACATGGAGCTTTCGGTGATCGCCTTCATCGGCATCATTCTTCTGATCGGCATCGTCAAGAAGAACGGCATCATGCTTGTCGACTTCGCCCTGGAGGCGGAACGACGGCATGGCCAGAGTGCCAAGGACGCCATTCTCGAAGCGTGCGCGGAACGCTTCCGTCCCATCATGATGACAACGTTCGCCGCGCTGCTCGGCGCCGTGCCACTCGCGATCGCCACCGGTCCCGGATCGGAGCTGAGGCGGCCGCTCGGTATTGCCATCATCGGGGGGCTACTGGTGTCGCAGGTCCTCACTCTCTACACGACGCCGGTGATCTACCTGATCCTCGACAGGCTGCATCGGCGGCTGTGGGGGACCGGACAGGCGCAGCGTCTCGCGGCGCCCAGCCCGGCTTGAGTGAGTGACGTGGCTACATGCCCGAGAGGATGTCGCGCAACCGGTCAAGATAAAGCAGCCACGCCGCCGCCTTCAGGATCTCTTCGCGCGACTGCCAAGTGGCTTTTGCCCACCCGCGCGTCAACAGCGTGTAAGCCTTCCGCGGCAGTCCGCTCAGCTTGCCGCGCCCGCGGCGTATCAGCTCGATCTCGGCGAGCTGGCGGTCGCGCTTGGCGGCGATGGCGTCGGCGCGAGCGCCATAGCTTGCGGCGGGTTCACGCCGGAGGGTCTTCTTTTTTTTGCCGGTGGCCATTGGACAATGCACCGTGCCGTTGACTTCGGAGTAGCTCCCACCGATGGAGCGAAATATCGTGCCGAGCCGAATTCGGCGGCCGACCATTGCGCGTAGCGCAATCTGCTGGCGCGGTCACCCCGGCAAATCCTTTGCAATCGGGCCATTTTGTCAACGATTTGTGTCGCCCGTCATGACTTTCAGCGGTGATATTGAACTTTAGTCTAGTATTGAGGGGGGATGTAGCGGAAGTGGCGTCAATACACCGTTCTTCGTCTTCCATTCTCACTTCCTACAGTTCGGTGCGCCGGCATCGCATCGGCCGCGGGGCCGCACGCGCCGGATCTCGCTTCGGTGTCCGCGACCTCGCAGTACCGGGCACCGGTGGCAGGGGCTCGTCCGGCCACAACGGACGCGCTGGTATCGCTGCGTCGGTTTTCCCACGCCGAGCACCCATGCTGGCGCCCAAGCTCAACTTGAGGCGTTGAAATCTCGAACGGTGGTTCGACAGGTGTGGCCCCCACCGCTAGGCTTCCGCCGCACTGGCAAGGCACGATGGCGGATGCGATGCGCAGTTTTGGCCTCCGGCAGGCTGGCGGCGCCGAACCGGGCGCCGAGCCGCTCGAGAAGCGCTGCCGAAAGGTACTCCTCCTCGTCACGGAGGACTGGTTCGTTCTTTCGCATTTCCGGCCGCTGATTGATGTTCTAAAGCGCGTGGCCCTCGAAGTCGTGGTGGTCACGCATTTTTCCGGCCGCAGCGCGGAGATCGAGGCGCTGGGCGCGCGCACCATCGACTTCGACTATCACCGCCGGTCCAGCAATCCGCTGCGGCAGGGGATTTCTGCGCTGGCGCTCGCCCGCATCCTCGAGGCGGAAAACCCGGACGTTGTGCACCTTGTCGCGATGAAGCCGGCGATCCTCGGTAGCCTGGCCTTGGTGCTGGTCGACGTCCCTCGCGTGGTTGTGCATGTGACCGGCATGGGAACGCTTGGTGCCCGCACGCGTGGCCCTTTCTCGCTCTATCGTGCGGGCGCCATGCGGCTGCTGGCTTCAACGCTCGGCGATCGCAACTCCTTCCTGCTGGTTGAGAACCCCGACGACTTGGCGCTGCTGCGCGAAAGCGGCGTCGATCCGGGCGCCCGCGTTGCCATTCTCGGCGGTGCCGGGGTCGATCCGGACGTGTTTCCCACCATGCCGGCCCCGCGCAACGAGCTGCCGGTGGCGGCCTTCGTGGGGCGGATGATCAGCGCCAAGGGCGTCGATGTGCTCATGGAGGCCTTCGAGCAGCTCCGCAAGCGCAACGCGCGGCTACAGCTCGAGCTGTACGGGGCGGGCGACGACGGCCGGGCCGACTCGATTGCGCCGCAGACCCTTGAGCGCTGGTGCGCCAGGACGGGCGCGCGCTGGCTTGGCGTGGCAAAGGACGTGCGAGAGGTGTGGCGGCACGCCGATATCTTTGTTCTGCCGTCGGTGTATCGCGAGGGCATGCCGCGGGCCATGTTGGAGGCGGCGGCCTGTGGCCGGCCGCTGATCGTCACGGACGTGCCCGGTTGCCGGCATTTCGTGCGTGACGGCACGGAAGGCATCATCGTGCCTCCTGGGGATGCGACGGCCTTGACCGAAGCGCTGCTGCGCCTGGCACGTGATCCCACTCTGCGCGTGCGCATGGGTGAGGCGGCACGCCTGCGCGTGCTGCAAGGCTTCACCGAGGCCCAGCTCAAGCAGTCCGTGCACGCCGTCTACGTCTCGTTGCTTGGGGCGTCGCAGGTGTCGTGAGCAGCCAGCGCGGGCGGTGGGCTGCCGGGCCTGGCGAAATGAAGCAGCAGGCCGATCATCAGCGCCGCCGCCGCACTCATCGCGAGGGCCGGGTGCCGGATCGATATCAGGGCCAGTGCGATCAGCAGCAGGTTGGTGACGGCGACCCTTGCGACGATGCTGGGCGGGGTTGCGCCGGCGAGCACCGCTTCCTGGTAGAAATGCTCCCGGTGCGGCGTCCACGGGCGGCTGCCCTTTCCGAGCCGCCAAAGCAGGGTGAGCGTCGCGTCCGTCGTGAAATAAAGCGGCACGGTGAGGGCGGCGGGCCATAGCCCCTTCAGCGCCAGATCGATCATCAGCCAGCCCGTCAGGAAACCGAGCGGGATGGCACCGGCGTCGCCCATGAGCGCGCGCGCGGGATGCCAGTTCCAGGGCATGTACCCACCGGATGCGGCGGCGATCAGAGCTGCCAGTCCAAGCAGGGAAGGGTCCAGGCCGGCGGCGACCACGACGGCCATGTATCCGACGGCGACGGCAATTGCCTCGCCGCCCGCCAACCCATCGATGCCGTCCATGAAGTTGAAGAGATTGATGAACCAGAGCCAGGCCAGGCCCGTGAGGAGCCGCTCGAGCCAGAAGGGAAGGAAGGGCGCAATGACGGCGTCAGCGGGAAGCGAGGCAAGAGCGGCCGCTACCGCCGCAGCCTGCACACCGAGACGAACTATGGGCGGAAGGGGCCACTGATCGTCGATCCAGCCCAGCGCCGTGAGAAGAAGCGCGCCACCGGCCAAGGTAAGCGCCTGTGCACCATGACCGTTGGGCGGCACCGTCAACCACAGAAGGCCGATCACCAGCACCATCACCACGCCGGCGCCCGATGGCACAGGCCGCTCATGCATGCTGCGCTCATTTGGCGGCACGAACCGCTGCGAGGCGGTCATGGCCCGCAGGTAAAGCCCGGTCAGGCCCCACGTCAGGGCGGCCGCAGCGACTGCGGCCAGCAGCAGGCCGAATGGGATGTGCGGCATCGCTCAGGCTGTCTGTTGGTTCTCTCTGAACCGGGCGACGGCCGGCCAGACGCAACTGGCTATCACTTCGGCGAGGGCGTGAATGGTAAGGCCGGCGGCGGGCAGCCGGCGCCGGCGGCCCAGGTTGGCGAGGCGTGAATCCCGCACGCCTACGGCGACCTCGATCTCGTGCGCGAGCCGATCCACGTGCATCCGCGCAACCTCGTCGCCGGCCACTTGGATCGAAAACGGCGTCCGGTGACATTGGGCCTGCTCATCCCAGGCGCCCGGGCCTAGCGGGACGATGCTTGCACGGGCCTGCGCCAGAGCGCCGTTCGCAGCGCGTAGCGCGGCAGTGAGCAGGTCTTCCGGTGCCTCGCGCGGCGCCTCACCGTTCGGCTTGCCGGCCTTCTGCAGGTGTTGGGCGGCGGCAGCCGCGGAGGGCTGCAGACACTCGGACAGCAGATCGCCGGCGCGCACGGCATCCAAGCCATCGATCGGCTTGGATGCGGCCGCCGCAACGTGGGCCCAGCGGTCGCGGTGCGCTTTCACGGCAGCGTGCAGGAGGCCGTCCGCTGACACCTCGAGGCGCAGCCACGCCACGCTTTCGCCGCCGATGGAGACGCGGCGAAATGTGCCGAATCCCTTGTTCTTGTAGCTCCATCCGGGTTCGCCGGGTTCGCCCACCGCGACGTCGATCCCGCGCAGCACAAGGTTCACGCTCTTGACGCCAGCCTCGATGGCCGGCTGCAGCGCGGCCCAGCTCTTTTCGAGCGCCGGCCGCCGGGGTTCGGGCTCGTCCAGTTCGCGGGCCGCGGCGCTGATCTGCAGGAGCTCGTTGAAGGCAGGCGAATAGCTGTCCGCACTACTACGGCCGAGGCCCTGATCCTGCTTCGCGGTTCGGTGCGAAATGGTGATTTCGGCTTCGGGCGGTTTGTCCCTGCTCGTGTCGCGAAGCGAGACGAACGAGTCGCGCGCGGTCCTCCGCGCATCGCGCCAGATGATGCCCACACCGGCGCCGATCAGGATGCCGCTCAATATCAAGACGAGCGTCGTCATCATGACCCCTTCTCTCCGTCGCGCCGGCACCCGCTCGCGCTTATGGGCACCATGTCCCGCTGCCAGGGCGCCAATCCTCCCGGTGCGATGGCGCGGTCGGGCGTGTCATTTCTGCTGCCATTCCTCCTTGGCCTCCAGGCACCGGTTCTCGATGAAGTTGTTGATCTCCTCGGTAGCGATGCTTTGCAGCAGGCCGAACGTGTTGTCCGCAGCCGTCACCGACCACAGCGCACTTTTGGCGAGTTTCGGAGCGTCTATCTTGCCCCAATTCATGTTCGCCTTGACAGCCTTTCCTTGCTTGAACGTCACCTTCGGTTGCACTTCGACCGTGACTTCATAGGCCGTGTTGTCCGCTGCGAGCTGGCAATGCACCTCGGACTTGTCGAATTGCGCCTCAACCTGCGGGGCGATGGCGGCCTGCGCCAGCTTGGCGCGATCAAAGCTGATCTTCGTTGCGCAATGCGCGTCCCCCCAGGGCCAGGAGACGTGGCCGCGCGCCATGATCTTGCTCAGTGTGTCCTTGCTCCAGCGCTTCCGAAGGTTGCATACAATGCTGCCGGTGTCCGGCTTTCCCGTATGCAGCGTCGGGCAGAGCTTGGCCGCGCAGGCATCTCGTTCGGCCTTTTCCCGCTTGTCCTGCTCGGTTTGGACAGGAGCGGTCGTGGAATCAGGCGCGGTCTGCGCCAGGCATGGGGCGGCCGCGGCGAGCGACGGCAGTGCCGCCGCGACAAGCAGGATCCGCTTCAGGCCGGGGCTGCGAATGTTTTGCATCATTGGTTCCGAATGAGCGTGGGCGTTAGGCCTCTTTCAGCCGCGGGAGAGCGCCAGCCCGATCCCTGAGATCAGCAGGAGAACGAGCACGATGCGATCATAGCGGTGATCGTCAAGGCGGCGGTAGATGCGTGCCCCCAGCCATGAACCGACCAGTGTACCGGGCAGGGCTACCGTCAGTGCCACGAGAAAGCGCTGGCCGATGAGGCCCTGCACCAGGCTGGCAATGAGCATGGCAGTCAATATCGTCATGTTGAAGGCCTGGAAAATCACGCGGCGTTCCGATTTCGACCAGCCCTTGAGCGTGGCCCACACGGTCGGCAGCGCGCCGGACAGGCCGGCCATGCCGCCGAGGATGCCACCAAACAGCCCCACCACCGCTTCGATCTTCGGTCCTCCGGCGGCTACCCTGATGCGTCCGGCCGCAAAGAGCATCACCGAGCAGTAGACAATCAGCACAATGCCGACGGTAAGCTTGAAGGTGTGCAATCCCACCGAGGGCAGCAGCCAGGTGCCGATAGGCACGCCGATCAGGCCTGCAATCAGCATCGGCGCCAGCCGCCGCCCGTCCACGGCATGCCAGATTGCAGGCAGTGTCGTGATATGCCCCACCACGGCACCGGCCGAGGCCAGTTGCGCCGCCACGATCGGGTCGACCGCCTGCAGCCAGAATGGCAAGCCCGTTAAGGCCGTCCCAAACCCGGTGAGCCCGTTGACGAAGCCGCCGGCGAAGGCTCCGGCCAGGACGAAAAGCATTGCGCCCCAGTCCCCAAAGTGCATGGTCATTGCGTGCCCCGTCTGTTCCTGGCTCGTTCTTGAATTAATTTGGCCGCGCGACCATATACGCGCTACAGCCGGCGCCGAAAGAAGAGGGCCGGGTGTGCGGACGCCACGAGGGTCTGCCGCAGAGGCAATCACATCGTCAAGGCTGCTCGAGGAGGGCTTTGAATGTCGCGCATTGCACTATCGAGCCCGTTTCTCCTGGGGTTTGATGAAATCGAGCGCCTGATCGACCGAGTAGGCAAGGGCGGCGACGGCTATCCCCCCTACAACATCGAACGCGTTAGCGCGGTCAACGGCGCAGGCGAAGCTGAGAGCCCTGCGGAACCCACCGAGATTCTGCGCATTACCCTGGCAGTCGCGGGTTTCAGCAGAAAGCAGCTGGATATTACGCTTGAAGAAAACCAGCTCGTGATCCGCGGCCGCCAGGACGACGACAAGGCCCGGGACTTCATCCACCGCGGCATCGCCGCGCGGCAGTTCGTGCGCACGTTTGTGCTCGCCGACGGCATCGAAGTGAAAGGTGCCGACCTGAAGGATGGCCTGCTGTGCATTGATCTGGTCCGGCGCGAGCCGGATCGCATCGTGCGAAAGATCGAAATCGGTCAGCCGACGCGTTGAGTCTTTCCGGACACAGTGCAGGAGGCCGAATCGCGAGAAGATGGTGAACCTAAGTCGAGGCCGCGCGAGGACCAATCACCTCCCCCGGCATGGGTACGAGCCTCGATAGAGAGGAGTGAGCGTGGTGGAAAAGAACAACGCAAAGGCTGCGAAGTCCGCGAAGCGCGAGGCGGAGCTGGTTCCGCCCGTGATGAGCATGGGCGATCTGGCGAAGCTCGGCGGCGGCAAGGTTGCCTATATCCGCGTGCTGACCACCGACGAGGCGCGGGAGATGTTCCCGACAATCGAGGGGCTGCCCGCGGGCATCAATCTGTTTGCGCTGCACGCGGCTGACGGTACGCCGCTCGCGCTTACCGACAGCCGTCAGGCCGCTGTCGGACACGCTATGGGCGACGAGCTGGAAATTGCCAGCGTGCACTGACCTGCCGAATACTTGAAAATGAAGCGCCCCGGCTCTGCCGGGGCGCTTTTTTTGCGTGCTTGACCCGGCCTCGCCGCGCATTCCAAGCTCCGTCCGGGGTTTGCTGCACGGAACAACCATGCTGAAGGGAACTGCTCTGATCGCCGGTGGCGGCATTGGCGGACTGGCCACTGCGCTGGGCCTTGCGCGCAGCGGCATCCCCTCCGTGGTGCTCGAGCAGGCCCCGACGCTGGCCGAGATCGGTGCTGGCATTCAGCTCGGTCCCAACGCCTTCCACGCCTTCGACCGCCTGAAGATCGGCGAGGAGGCCCGCGCCACTGCCGTCTACGTCGACAAGCTGCGGCTGATGAATGCCGTTACCGGCGAGGAGATCGTGCACCTGCCGCTCGACGCGCCGTTTCGTGCCCGCTTCGGCAATCCGTATGCCGTTGCCCATCGCGGCGACTTGTACCGCGCGCTGCTCGCAGCCTGCCGGTCGACGGGCTTGGTCGACCTGCGCACGAACCAGCTCGTCGAGGGTTACGAGCAGGACGGTAGCACCGTGCGCGTCCACATTGCCGGCGGCGGGGCTTGTGAGGGGGCCGTTCTGATCGGCGCCGACGGGCTGCGCTCCAACGTCCGCCGCCAACTGGTCGCCGACGGCGAGCCACGGGTCTCCGGGCACACGAGCTATCGTTCCGTCATCCCCACCGAGCTGATGCCGGAAGACCTGCGCTGGAACGCGGCGACACTGTGGGCCGGGCCCAAGGTGCATCTGGTGCACTATCCGCTGACAGACTGGAAGCTGTTCAATCTGGTCGTGACCTGCCACAACGATCCCCCGCGCGCTGCGGCCGGCGAGCCGGTTGCCAAGGACGAGGTGCGGCGCTGGTTCACGCATATCGCTCCGCAGGCTCAGCAGATCATCGAGCACGGCCAGGAATGGCGTCGCTGGGTATTGTGTGACCGCGACCCGGTGGACCGTTGGGTCGATGGCCGGGTGACCTTGCTGGGCGATGCCGCCCATCCGATGCTTCAGTATGCGGCGCAGGGAGCGTGCATGGCGCTGGAGGATGCCGTTTGCGTCAGCTACATGTTGGCGAAGCACGAAGACGCCAATGCGGCCCTGCTCGCCTATCAGCAGCAGCGGGTCGCCCGAACGGCGCGGTTGCAGGTGATGTCGCGCCTGATTGGCGAGTTCATCTATCATCCAGATGGTGCGCTGGCGCTGATGCGCGACACGGCCATGCGCGCAATGACGCCTGCGGACTACTACGACCGGCTGTTCTGGCTCTACGGAGAGCATGGCCCAGGCGCGGCAACGTGAAATCCCGCGCCATCGCTGGTCACCTTTTGCCAAAACTTCATTCCGGCAAAGCCGGGGCTTTGCTAGAGATTTGATAGCGGCCCGGCTTTCGATACTGGAGCCGTGCAAGTGAACCATGCTAGGGCAGCGTGCCAGTGCACTGCCTTTGGGGCCAGGAAAGACAACGATGACTTCGATTGGGGCTGCGCGCGCCGGGGCCATGCGCGCCGAGACGGATAGCTTCGGCGCCATCGAGGTGCCGGCTGATCGGTACTGGGGCGCTCAGACACAGCGTAGTCTCGGCAATTTCAAGATCGGGTGGGAGAAGCAACCGATCGCGGTCGTGCGTGCACTCGGCATCATCAAGCGCGCCGCAGCCGAAGCCAACGTGACGCTCGGCAAGCTCGACGCCAAGTTGGGTGAGACGATCGTCAAGGCGGCGCAGGAGGTCATCGACGGGAAGCTCAATGACCACTTTCCGCTGGCGGTATGGCAGACCGGCTCGGGCACCCAGTCGAACATGAATGCCAACGAGGTGATCTCGAACCGAGCCATCGAGATGCTCGGCGGCGTTCTGGGTTCGAAGAAGCCGGTGCATCCCAACGACCACGTCAACATGAGCCAGTCGTCGAACGACTGTTATCCAACGGCCATGCATATTGCCGCGTGCGAGCAGATCCAGCATCTGCTGCTGCCTGCGCTGCGCAAGCTGCAGGCGGCTCTCGCAGCCAAGCAGAAGCAGTTCGCGCACATCATCAAGATCGGCCGCACGCACACGCAGGATGCCACTCCGCTGACGTTGGGGCAGGAATTTTCCGGCTATGCCATGCAGCTCACCAATGCCATCTCGCGCATCGAGCTGACTCTGCGGGGGCTCTACGAGCTGGCGCAGGGCGGCACGGCGGTGGGTACCGGGCTGAACGCGCCAAAGGGCTTTGCCAAGCTGGTTGCTGAGCGCATCGCTGCCATCACCGGGCTGCCATTCGTGTCGGCACCGAACAAGTTCGAGGCGCTTGCCGCCCATGACGCCATGGTATTCAGCCATGGCGCGATCGCCAGCGCCGCCGCAGCGCTGTTCAAGATCGCCAACGACATCCGCTTCCTGGGTAGTGGTCCGCGCTCGGGTCTGGGAGAGCTCTCACTACCGGAGAACGAGCCGGGCTCCTCGATCATGCCCGGCAAGGTCAATCCCACCCAGTGCGAGGCTCTGACGCAAGTCGCAACGCAGATACTCGGCAACAATGCGAGCATCGGCTTTGCCGGCTCGCAGGGGCATTTCGAGCTGAATGTCTACAATCCGGTGATGGCCTACAACTTTTTGCAGTCCGTGCAGTTGATGGCCGATGCGGCGGTCAGCTTCACGGACAATTGCGTTGCAGGCATCGAGGCGCGAGAAGAGAACATCAAGGCATCCCTCGAACGGTCGCTTATGCTCGTTACGGCGCTCGCGCCAGCCATCGGCTACGACAATGCGGCCAAGATCGCCAAGGCCGCGCACAAGAACGGCACGACGCTGCGGGAGGAGGCAGTGAGAGGCGGGTACGTCTCGGCGGAAGACTTCGACAGAATGGTAGATCCAAGAAAAATGATCGGACCGGAGGCGTGATGGGCGACGTCATCAATCTGAACCGTTACCGCAAATCCAAAGAGCAGGCCAACCGGCAACGGCGCGCCAACGAGAAGCGGCTGCGCTTCGGCATTGGCAAGATCGAGCGGACGAAGAACGCAGCCGAGCGGGCGCTGGAAGCGCGCCGGCTGGAAGGCGCGCGGCGCGAAGAGTCGAGGTCCGACCGCGACGAGTGATCGCGCGACAGCTGGCGCCGATCAGGAACGGCCATAGAGATGAGCCGCCCCGTCAAACGCTCCTTCACGATCGGCGGTCACCGGACTTCCATTTCGCTCGAACGCCCGTTCTGGGACGCGCTGCGCGCGGTCGCCGCGGAAGAAGGAGTGTCTATCGCGAGCCTGGTGGCGACGATCGACGCGGGACGCAACGCTGCGGGGCTCTCAAGCGCGGTCAGGGTTTGGCTGCTCGCCCGCTATCGAAATGCAGAGAGCGCCGGGAAGGGCCGGCACTGACCCCGCTCACCATTAGCCGGGCGTTGCTGGTGGTCCCTGCGATGGAGCCTGGTTGCGAGGAGCAACCGGGCCAATGCCGGGTGGGGCCGGCTGGTACGGCGGCGGCGCCTGTTGCAGTTCGCGCAGCCGGTTCGCCTCGCTGCGCCGGCGTTCCTCGTCAAGCCGTCTCAGCCTTTCGAGCTCTTCCACGTCGCGCTCCATACGGCGCACGGACAGTTCCCGCTGGAGGCTGTCGGAATCGATTTGCGGCGGCAATGATGGAAGCGCGGCGAGCGGCCCGTCGAACTTGACGATGACAGCCGGCAGCGGTCCTTTCTTTTCGCTGGCAACCGGCTTCTCCTGCAGCCGCCAATCGCTGGTGAACCTGAAGGTGGCGAGGTCGAGGCTGGCGCTGCCGGTGGCGCGTCCCTCGGACGTGGCAAGACTCCACGGCTGGGCCGCAATCCGGCCGCCGGCAATCTCGAGTTTGACCGGTGCGGAGCCCAGCGGCAATTTCCCTGAGGAGAGCGAGGCGCTGAGCACCTGGTTTATGGTGGTGCCCAAGTCCTCCGGATTGGCCTTGAATGCCGCCTCGGCGGCCTTGGCGATGGCGCCCGGCCATAGCCGGTCGAGGGACATGTCATGGAACTGGAGACTGCCGCGGCCCTGCAGGGATGAGATGACTGCGCGGGGGCTGTTCCCGCTGCCTGTGAAGTCGAGCGTTGCATCCATCGAGCCGCGCGCTTCGGACGGACCGCCAAACGACCCTTTGCTCAGCTTGAATTGACCGCCGATCTCGACGCCGCCGGCCGCTTTCTCCACCCGCAGCGCGCCGGTTACCTTGCCGCCCAGCCCCGTACCCTCAATCTCAGCGATATTGACCCTGCCGGGCTCCAGCGTCGCTTTGAGGCGTGCCTGATCTAGGCCAATGCCGTCTGCCAGCGACAGCCGGCTGGTTTTCAGCTCGATCGTTCCTGCGAGTCCGTCCAGCACTGCGGCGTCGAACGGCTCGTTGGGCCAAACCTGGCGCTGGCCGGAGATGACGCTCTCCGCTGCATTGGTGATCGCGAGTCGCTGGTCGAGCAGTGCCGCAAGCAGCTTGGACGCGGCGATATCGTCGAGCTGCAGGTGGGCGTCAACACGACGCTGCGCTCCGGTGGACGCGAGCGCAAGGCGGCCGCGAACGTTCTCGTCTCCGAGTTTCAGCGAAAGCTGCGTGAGCGTGATTGCGCCCCCATCGGTTTCCACCCGAGCCGTCCCGCTGACGGGCAGTCCATCGGTGTGCAGCGGCGGCGCGAGCCCCGCAATCGCGGCCAGCGTGGCGCTGTCAGCAGCCTTGAGCTCCAGATCTCCGGCGACGTGGCTGCCGTTCTCGCCCGTGGCAAGCTGGCCGCGGAAGTTGAGCGCCGTGGCCCCGGCTGCAATGGAGACGATCGAGGTGAGGCCCTTGCTCGGCACGCCGTTGGCCTTGATCAGGACCTGGCCCGCAATTTTGTTCGCCGCGGACGGGATCTCGCCCTTGGCCCCGAGCAGGGCCGCAATATGAGCGGCATCGCGTGCCTGGATGGTCCCGGTGAGGTCCGCCAGACCGTCGCGCCATCCCTCTGTTCCGCCATCGAAGCGCGCCCTGACCCTGGTCTGCCCGCCAGCGGCCTCGCCATCGAGCGTCAGATCAATGGAGGTAGGTTTCCGCGCGCCGAACGCCATGGTCCCGGCCAGGTGTAGCGGTGCCAGCGCACCAGCGCGCGGCGCATCGGGGATGAACGCAGCGGGGATGCCCAGCAAACCGGCGAGCGGGACAAAGGCGGCGCCACTCGCCGCGGTGACCACCCCGCGCACGCTGCCCTTCGGATGCTCCGCCGCATTGTCAAGCGTGCCTGCCAGCTCGAGGGTGAAGCCGTCGTCGCTCGCCACCTTGAGCGAGGGCACGGTCAGGCGGCCGCCCATCAACCGGACCTGCGCGGCGACGTCCCGATAGACGTGCTGGCCGCTCAGCATTTCGCCGAAGTTGACCCGGATGGAGGTGTCGGCGGGCGCGTAGGCCCATGCCGGCTCGCCATGGTCGCGCGAGCCATTACCGCCCGGTTTCTGCGAGGGGCGAACCAGCAAGCCGTAGATGTCGGCCAGACTGAAGTCCGAAGACATCAGCGAGCGGACGTCGAGCCGGGGCCCCTCCAGCGACAGCGCGAGCGAAGGGCGGCCTTGCCACTGATATTGGACGGAACCGGAAATTTCGGTGCCCGCCACATCGCCAATCAGGTCTCGCGCATTCGCCTTTCCCGGTTCGATCGAAAGGTGCGTGCGCACGCCGAAAGACCCGTCGGTCTTGACGTCCGCGGTCACGCCGGTGCCGCTCGCCCAGCTCACGAACTTGCCGAGACTGGCACCGCGCAGCGCCAGGTCGCCCTCGAAGACGGGCGCGTCGGGCGGACCCGAGATGTTTCCGCTCATGTCGACCCGGCTGCCGCCGGGCATGCCTGCGCGCAGGTGCTGCAGCTCGACGCCGGCCTTGGAACGGCGCAGCAACAGGCTCAGGCCACTGATGGAATCCTTGCCGAGGTTGGCCTGATCGACAGCGATCGCCGTTTCCGAACGAACGCCCGGCAGCAACTCGCGAACGCGGGTAGCGAATGTAACGACGCTCTGGAGCGGTCCGGTCGCATCGCGAGCGCCTGAGATGCGGTCGAGGTCCAGCCAGCGCGAGGCGAGGTTCATCTTGACGATCAGCGCATCGCGCCAATCGGCGCTCACGTCGCCGGTGATCAGCTGCGGCTTGCCGTCCTGCTCGAAGGACAGTGCAAGATCGGAAATCTGTGCGCCGTCGGCGTCGGCCTTCAGCGCCGCCTTGAGATCGAAACTCGGCTCACCCCCATTGGCGGCGAGTTCGTCGGCGGCCGGCGGCGGACGACGGGGGGCGGAAGGCTGCGAGGAGGCGGCTTGCAGGAGCCCCGAGATCGGGAGCCGCGCGGTAAGCTCACCCTCCACCCTCGGCTGCGTAGCGGCGTCGTGCAGGCGGGCGTTGAGCGTGTAGAGCGAGCCCGACTCGTCAAGCCGCAGCGAGGCGCGAAAGCGCGTGCCCTCCTGCGGCTCGCTCAGCGCGGTGGCAACCCGGATTTCGCGTGTTTGCCCAGGCTTTCCGAAAACGCCCTGGAACCGGTAGGGACCATTCAGGGAGGGCGCGGAAAACTCGCCATTCAACCCTTCAACACGCAGACGCTCCTCTCCCTTGTGGTCGTACAAGCCGAGCGTGGCGTCGGTGAGCTTGACCGATGTGAGCGTGATGTTGGTGGGAAAATAGGTCGCCTCCCCCAGCGAGCCGGTGAGTCGCTGCCAATTCCACGCGCCCTTCTCATTGACAGCCAGCCGCACGACGGGGCGCTGCATCTCGATTTCGTTGGCCTCGACCACGCCCCGGAACAGGGGCGGCACCGACAGCTTCACAGTCAGGCTGTCTGCCTTGAAGATGGCGTCCAGGGCGGTGTCATCGGCGATACGGACTTTTTCCAGGCGGAAATACGGGGTTGGCAGCAGGTGGAGATTGACCGCGCCGCCCACCCTGACCTCGCGGCCGAGAATGTGGGTGGCTTCCTCCTCGAACACCCCCCGATAGCTGTTCCAGTCGATGAAGTAGGGAACGGCAAACAGAGCGCCGACAATCGTTATGAGAAAGAAGGCGATGCCGATGAGCAAATTGTTCATAATGCGGATCTCGCCGCCGCGCGCATCGCGCGATCGCACATTGGGCCCGCTCGCCTGGCGAAGCTCAAGGTAAAGCTCCGGGGCGCTCGCCGCCAGAACGCATGCGTCGTTGCTCCCTTCGCAGCGCGCCGGGCAGGTCTCTTGCCGGCCCCGTCCCGCCACCATTTTTTGGGATTATCACATAGTTGCCAACAACTTTGGACCCACAATTTGGCGAACCCGGGATCATTTCGCGGGCGCGCTGCCGTTGCGGCCGGACAGCCAATGCTATAGTTGCGGGCCATGCCCGCGAGTCGCATTCGACCAGCCGAGATCGCAGCCCCTGAACCTGCTGGCGGTCCAAAAAATTCTGTGTCGGCCCGCGCAGTTGGCCGACCGGAGATGCCGCCGTACATGGCTGGCCTCAACCCCGAGCAGCGCGCAGCGGTCGAGGCGCTCGATGGTCCTGTCCTGGTGCTGGCCGGCGCCGGCACAGGCAAGACGCGCGTTCTCACCACGCGAATTGCCCACATCATGTGCACCGGGCGCGCACGGGGCTCTCAAATACTTGCCGTTACCTTCACCAACAAGGCTGCGCGCGAGATGAAGGAGCGCATCGGCGCGCTGGTGGGTGGCGCGGTCGAGGGCATGCCGTGGCTAGGGACCTTCCATTCCATCGGCGTCAAGATCCTGCGTCGCCATGCCGAGCTGGTCGGATTGAAATCCAGCTTCACCATCCTGGATGTCGACGATCAGATCCGCCTCATCAAGCAGGTCCTCGAAAGCGAGGGCCTGGACAAGGATCGCTGGCCCGCGCGCCAGCTCGCCGCCCTTATCGACGGATGGAAGAACCGGGGCATTACGCCGGACAAGGTTTCCCGGGGCGAGGCGTTCGCCTTCGCCGAAGGCAAGGGCGCCCACCTCTATGCCGCCTACCAGAAGCGCCTCAAGGAGCTGAACGCGGCCGATTTCGGCGACATGCTGCTCGAGGTGCTGCGCTTGTTTCTCGAGAACCCAGACGTTCTCGCCGATTATCAAAGGCGGTTCCGCTACACCCTGGTGGATGAATACCAGGATACCAACGTGGCCCAGTACCTTTGGCTGCGGCTGCTGGCCGGCGGTTCACCGAACACATGCTGCGTGGGGGACGATGACCAGTCGATCTATGGCTGGCGCGGTGCCGAGGTCGACAACATCCTCCGCTTCGAGAGCGATTTCCCCGGGGCGAAGGTCATCAGACTGGAGCGCAACTACCGTTCGACCGGTCATATCCTGGCGGCCGCGTCCGGGCTGATCGCGCACAACAAAGGACGCCTCGGCAAGACGCTGTTCACCGACGGAGAGGCGGGCGAGCCGGTTGCCGTGACCGGGTTCTGGGACGACGAGGAGGAGGCGCGCAGCCTCGGCGAGGACATCGAGGCCCTTCGCAAGGGGGGAACGCGGCTCAACGACATGGCCATTCTCGTGCGGGCCTCGTTCCAAATGCGCGCTTTCGAAGACCGGTTCGTGACGCTGGGCCTGCCCTATCGGGTGATCGGCGGCCCGCGCTTCTATGAGCGCCAGGAGATCAAGGACGCCATCGCCTATCTGGAGGTGGTGCTCAATCCCGCCAACGACCTCAAGTTCGAACGCATCATCAACGTGCCCAAGCGCGGGCTCGGCGACACCACGCTGCGGCGCCTCAACGAGCTCGCCAGAGCGCGCGGCATTTCGCTGTACCAGGCTGCACGCGAGATCGTGGGCACCGAGGAGCTTGCCGGCAAGGCGCGCAAATCGCTCGGCGACCTGCTCGCCATGTTCGAGCGGTGGCGCAGCCGCGCCGGGAGCGTGAAGCATATCGAGCTGGCCGAGCTGGTCCTCGATGAGTCCGGCTACACCCAGATGTGGCAGCAGGACAGGAGCCCGCAGGCCCATTCACGGCTGGAGAACCTCAAGGAGCTGATCCGCTTCATGGAGGAGTTCGAGACGCTGGAAGGCTTCCTCGAGCACGTGTCGCTGGTGATGGACGCCGACGCTCAGGACGGCGACGATCGCGTTTCACTCATGACCCTACACGCCGCCAAGGGGCTGGAGTTCGACGTTGTATTCCTACCGGGCTGGGAGGAGGGACTTTTCCCCCATCAGCGCAGCCTGGATGAAAGCGGACAGGCGGGCCTGGAGGAGGAGCGGCGGCTCGCCTACGTCGGCATCACGCGGGCACGGCAGAAAGTGAAGATCAGCTTCACGCAAAACCGCCGCAACCGCGGACTGTGGCAAGCAGCGGTTCCGTCGCGCTTCGTCGATGAGCTGCCCGAGGCCCATGTGGAGGTCGTCGAGCCGAAGAGCCCCTACGGCGGCAGCGCCGGCGCCGGGCGCTTCAATCCGTACGGCCGCAGCCGCTTTGACGAGCCAGCCGCCGGCTTCCAGAGCGGCTATGCCACCCCGGGCTGGCAGCGGGCGAAGGAACAGTGGCAGCAGGGAGGCCGCCCCAAGGGGCGCGGCCCGCTCACCCTGGAGGGCGAGCTCGTCGCTTCGTCCACCGATCCCGGGGTGGGCTACAGTACAGACGAGCGCGTGTTTCACGAGAAGTTCGGCTACGGCCGTGTGGCCGAGGTCGATGGCAACAAGCTCACCGTCGACTTCGACAAAGCCGGCCGCAAGCGCGTGGTCGACAGCTTCGTCCGACGGGCATGAATTTCCGATAGTTCGTGAGCAGCGCTTCGTCGGCAATGGTTCGACAGGGCCGTGTGCGGATGCTGCGCCGGCCGCAAAGCGGATTTGGGCTGAAAAGCCATAGAACGGCCAAAAAATGTTCGGGAAGGGCTGACTTTAGCTAAAGTCGTTGGGAGAATTTATCCAAACAAGCAAAATGCGGGTCGGTGAGGGGAGTTGAGACGTATGGCAGATGTCGGCATTGCGATACCTGCAGACGGAGTGATTGCGGCGAGCCCGCCCAGAGTGGCTTCTGCGGATCCGCATGCGCAGGCCGCTGTTGCGGGCCGGCGCGAGAAATTCCTGCCGGTTACCAAGCACGCGCTGCTCGATCGGCTGACGCACGCGGCGGCCTGGCCGAACGGCGACCACGTGCAGGCGCGGCGATTCATGCGATACCTCGATTACTGGCGGCGGCATTCCTACACGATGAAGCTGCTCGAGATCGAGCAGACCTACGAGCCTTTCAGTCCAGACAGCGACCTGCTGCATACGCGCAAGTTCGGCGCCGAAGAACGCCAGGTCATGCAGAAACGGCTGGTGCGGGAAATTTCCGAGCTGGTGGAACAAGGCAATTTCACGCGCGTCGATCCAAACAACGTGCACTTCATCCTGACAAAGGATTCTCACTACAACCTCGACCTTCAGGTCGACCTGCGCGCGTTCGAGGAAATTCTGATTTACTACCGCGGCGCAACCACGATCATCGAGCGCCGGCGCGACTTCAAGAAGGGTTGGATCGGCTGGAAGGAGGTCAAGATTCCCGTCTTCCAGCGCCTGTTCCTGCTCTTCAAGCTGAAGCCGGTCGACGTACGCATCCGCGAAGTGATGGAGGAGAAGAAGTGCACCCGGGCAGAGGCCCAGAAAGAGGTGCATCGGGCGCGCGGGCTTCTTCCGGCCACCGTCAGCAGCGACTACATCTATCTCAAGCTCTTCAAGAACATGCCGCGCAGCGACGTGGAGATGATTTTCCCCAACACCAGGGTCAAGTTCAGGCTGTTCGACAAGATCAAGTTCGGCGTTACGGCCGGCAGCGGGCTGGGCATGGGCGTGTTCGGCACCGCGACCAAGGTCGCGGCGGCGAGTAATCCCTACACACTTGCGGGCGCCGCGCTCGGACTTGGCGGCGTCGCGATGCGGCAAGCTTCGAACTTTGTCGCTCAGCGCAACCGGTACATGGTCGTGATGGCGCAAAACCTCTATTTTCATGCCATGGCCGACAATCGCGGTGTCATGACCCTGCTGGCCGACCGTGCGGCGGATGAAGATATCAAGGAGGAGATCCTGCTCTATAGCGTGCTGGCCAAGGAGCAGGTGAACATCCGCGACCTTGGCGCTGTTGATGAGGCGATCGAGAAGTATCTTGGCAAGGCGTTTTCCATCGATGTCGATTTCGATGTCGAGGATGCGCTGCGGCGCCTGAAGCTCGATGGCGTTGTCATCGAGCTGCCGGACGGCACGCTGCAGACGCTGCCGCCGCACGAGGCGGCGCTGCACATCGACAAGCTTTGGGATTCCTGTCTCGATGATCTACCCGACATGGTTGTCGAGGAGGGGCAGGAAATCGAGAGTCCCGGCGACGACAAAGGCGTGTCACGCATTTGAGCCGGCGCCCCTGGTGGTCGCACACAAGGCCCGGTGAACAACGGATGTTCCAGACGTACGAGGCACCGGAGCCGGGACAGCGGGGCAACGACCGCGTCGGCCGCCTGCGCGAGCTCATGGCCCGGGCCAAACTCGACGCGGTCCTGGTTCCGCGCGCCGACCAGCATCAGGGCGAGTATGTGCCGCCGTGCGCGGAGCGGCTGGCCTGGCTCACGGGTTTCACCGGATCGGCTGGTCTTGCGGTGGTGGCGCGGTCGGCGGCTGCTCTGTTCGTGGACGGGCGCTATGTCGCGCAGGCGCCCTCGCAAGTCGACGCGCGGCTGTTCAAGATCCTCCAGGTGCCGAAGCAGAAGCCGTCCGACTGGCTGCGGGCAGTGCTTGCGCCGGAGGCCGTGGTGGGCTTCGACCCCTGGCTGCACACGGCCACGTTCATCGAGGACCTTGGCAGCGCCCTGGAGCCCGCGCGCATTCGCCTAAAGCCGCTCAACAGGAACCTCGTCGACCGGATCTGGGGCCGTGCGAGGCCGCCGGCACCGAGCGCGCCGGTGGTGCCGCATCCGCTCAAGTACGCCGGCAAGCCGGCCAGCCAGAAGATCGCCGACGTTCAGGGTTTCCTGCGCGAGCACAGCCAGGATGCCGTGGTGCTCACGCTCCCGGATTCGATTGCCTGGCTGTTCAACATTCGCGGCGCGGATGTTGCGCACAATCCTGTGCCGTTGGCCTTCGCCATCGTGCCCGCCACCGGCAAGCCGGAGCTTTTCCTCGACCCGGAAAAGGTGGGCGCGGAAACCAAAGCGCATCTGGCGGGCGTTGCGCGGGTGAGCAAGCCCGCCACGCTGGAGGAGCGTATCAGTGCTCTTGCCAGGAGCGGCAAGCGCGTACGGCTCGACCCGGCAACGGCGGCATTCTGGTTCTTCCGCAAGCTGAGGGGCGGCAAGACCCGGATTGCGCGGGCGGCTGACCCCTGCCTGCTGCCGAAGGCGCGCAAGAATGCCGCCGAGATCAAGGGCTCGCGCGCGGCCCACAAGCGCGACGGCGTGGCCATGACTCGCTTTCTCGCGTGGCTGGACCGCGAGGCGGCGAGCGGCACCGTCGATGAGATCATGGCGTCGGAGCGGCTCGAGATGATGCGCAGCGAGACGCAAGCCCTCAAGGAGATCAGTTTCGATACGATTTCTGGTGCCGGGCCGAATGGCGCCATCGTCCACTATCGCGTCACCACGGCCACCAACCGCAAGCTCCGCCTTGGCGAGCTGTACCTGGTCGACTCCGGTGCGCAATACCTGGATGGGACAACGGACGTCACCCGCACGGTCGCGATCGGAAAACCAACCCAGGAAATGCGGTCACGGTTCTCGCTCGTGCTCAAGGCTCATATAGCGGTGGCCACGGCACGGTTTCCGCAGGGCGCGCGCGGCGTCGATCTCGATCCGCTGGCGCGGCGCGCCATGTGGCGGGCGGGTCTGGATTTCGATCACGGCACGGGCCACGGCGTGGGCAGCTATCTGTCCGTGCACGAGGGGCCGCAAAGCATCTCGGCGCGGGGCATGGTGCCGCTTGAGCCCGGCATGATCATCTCGAACGAGCCCGGGTACTACAAGCAGGGCGCGTACGGCATCCGCATCGAGAACCTGGTGCTTGTCACCGAGCCTGAGGCGATTGAGGGCGGCGAGCGGGACATGCTGGGGTTCGAAACGCTGACCCTGGTGCCGATCGACAGGCGGCTGGTGGTGGCAGAAATGCTCTCGCCGGAGGAGCTTGCCTGGCTCAACGCCTATCATCAGCGCGTCCGTGAGACGATTGGGCCCGAGCTGGGACCTGAGGATCGCGAATGGCTTGAGAAAGCGACGCTCCCGCTCGCTTAGCTGCTGCTGTGCCGGCCGCAGGGTGTAAGCTCGATCCCGGATCCCGGCCGCGTCCACCCAGGTTACGGAGGTAGCGAAATGCCCGTAAAGCTCGACGGCTCATGCCGCTGCGGCGCTGCCCGATTCTCGGTGCAGTCCCACTCTCCTTATCCCTATCAACTCTGCTACTGCACGATCTGCCGCAAGACGGCGGGCGGCGGTGGATTTGCCATCAACATCATGGGGACGGCGAAATCCCTGAAGGTCGCGGGCGAGGAGGCCATCGGCCTCTACCGCGCCGAGATTTGCGATGACGACGGCAAGAACTGCGAGATCAGCAGCGCGCAGCGCCGCTATTGCACACGCTGCGGAACGGCGCTGTGGCTCTTCGATCCCGCCTGGCCGGAGCTCGTGCATCCCCTCGCATCGGCCATCGACAGCAAGCTGCCGGTGCCGCCGGTACGCACGCATCTCATGCTGCGCTACAAGGCGAAGTGGGTCGAGCCGGTGATCGGACCGCAAGACCTCGCATTCGACCTATATCCCGAGCAGTCTATCGAGGCGTGGCACAAATCGCACGGGCTTTGGATCGCCTAGGGTTCGAGGCCGACGGATATTCCTCCCGCGTACCGTCAAAGGTGCCACGCGACCTGAATGACAGGAAACAGGATCGGGCCAGTGAGGGGGGCGCCATGCTGTCTGCCTTGGACCGTCACCTCAAGGCACGCCACTTGTGGGTCGCCAACGGCGTCGCGATCGCCTGGTTCATAGGCATCACGGTCGCCAGCCGCGTGGCGCTGCCGAAGATCAAGCTCTTCCGTTGTCCGGTCGGGTTTTGTGCGGGCGGCTACGCCCCGGAGGAGTTGCGCGCAACGCTCGACGCCATGGGAGAGGAAGGGCGCGATTTTCTGGAGAACAGCCTGCTTCCGCTCGATCTGCTTCTTCCGTTCCTGCTGTTCGTGGCATTCGCCACCAGCACCGTGTGGTTCAGCCGCTCGCACGGTCGCTTCTCGGTGCCGCTCAAGAGCGGCGCCCGCTACGCACTGCTGGCCGTGCCGCTGTGCTACTGCCTCGCCGATTATGCCGAGAACTGGGCGGTGGCCGCGCTGCTGCGCGACTATCCCGACATCAACGATCATCTTGCGCGCACCGCCAGCGAACTCACGGCCGCGAAATCACAGCTTGTCGCGGCGTCGCTCGGGATCTGCGTGGCGCTGGCAATTGCGGCGTGGGGCGCTGCACACAGGCTGGGTAGCGGTGATGGCGGGCAGACGCCTCCCAGCCATTCCTGATTGTGCGGAAGCCGCGGCCTTGCGCTGGAAAGTCCGAATGGAGCGGGCGATGGGATTTGAACCCACGACCCTCACGTTGGCAACGTGATGCTCTACCCCTGAGCTACACCCGCGTCCGGTCGGATACGGGCCGTTTTATGCAGCAAACATCCCGGCTTTGCAAGGCGGGGCCGAAGAGCGCCGAAACGCAGCGATTGCGCGGAAAACCCGGTTCGGGCTAAGAGGTCGCGACCCAGGAATTCGGCATTGCCTGCAACCCGGCATGATCTGTTTCAACGCTTGCACGCGCTCGCCATTCGCAGCGAGACGATCGAGCATGACGCTGTGTTCACGGTGGCCGAGAGCGCGCGGCTCGAACGCAGACTGCACGGCGGGCATACGAAGAACCTGTTTCTGAAAGACAGGAAGGACCGACTGTTTCTGGTGGTGGCGCTCGACAGCACGGCCATCGATCTCAAGGCCTTGCACAAAAGCCTCGGCTCGGACCGGCTGTCCTTCGGCAAGCCCGAGCTCCTGATGCAGGTTCTCGGGGTGCCACCCGGCTCGGTAACCCCGTTTGCCCTGATCAATGACACGGAGGCCAGGGTGACGGTCGTCCTCGATGCCGATATGATGCACCACGAATGTCTCAACTTTCATCCGCTGGTGAACACGGCGACCACGAATATCACGCGCGAAGACCTGATGCGGTTCATTCGCTCATGCGGCCACGAGCCACGCATCGTGGACCTGAAAGCCGCGTGCTGAGGCCTCGGCGGAACTATGACCCTGAACATGCCTGGCCGACCTGCGCCGAGGCAGATTGGAGAACAGCATGAACTTCGAGATCGGCAAGGCGGCCTCCGCAGGGCAGGGAGCAGCCGGCGACATGATCAAGGACGCCAACACGGCCTCGTTCGTCAAGGACGTCATCGAGGCCTCGCAGCAGGTGCCCGTGCTCGTGGATTTCTGGGCTCCCTGGTGCGGCCCCTGCAAGCAGCTCACGCCGATTCTCGAAAAGGTCGTGCGCAGCTATGGCGGCAAGGTGCGGCTGGTCAAAGTCAACACCGACGAGAACCCGGCCATCGCCGGCCAGCTTCGCATTCAGTCGCTTCCGACCGTCTATGCCTTTCGCGATGGCCGTCCGCTCGATGGCTTTATGGGGGCGCAGCCGGAGAGCGCGGTCAAGGCGTTCATCGAGCGCCTGTTGGGCGATGAGGCCGGCGACGAGGCCGAGGCGGCCATCGAGGCGGCGGACGAAGCCCTGGAGGCCGGCAATCTGCAGGGGGCCGCCGAGATCTATGCGGCGCTCCTGAAAGAAGACCCGCAGAACCCGCTGGCGATAGCAGGCCTGGCCAAGTGCTACCTTAGAAGCGGCGATACCATGCGGGCGGAGCAGACGCTGGCGCTTGTGCCGCCGGACAAGCGCGAGCTTGCGGCGGTCGCCAGCGTGCGCGCGGCACTCGATCTGGCCAAGCTCGCGGGCAAGGCCGGCGACCTCGACAAACTGAAGGCCAAAGTCGACGCACAGGCGACCGACCATCAGGCACGGCTCGACTACGCTCTGGCCCTGGCCGCCGGCGGCAAGAAGGAGGAGGCCGTCACGCAGTTGCTGGAGATCATCAAGCGTGATCGCAAATGGAACGAGGAGGCGGCGCGCAAGCAGCTCGTGCAGCTCTTCGACGCCTGGGGCCCGAAGGACCCTATGACGCTGGAAGGACGCCGCCGCCTGTCGTCCATCCTGTTTTCCTAGAAGCGAGGTTGCCCGGGCCGCATGCGCCGCTATCGAACAACAGCGGATCTGCCCACGCGCGTGCCGGTATTCCCGCTGCGCGGCGCAATCCTTCTGCCGCGCGCGCTGCTTCCGCTCAACGTGTTCGAGCCGCGCTACCTCCAGATGCTGGACGACGTGCTGGGCGCCGGCCGGGTTCTGGCCGTTGTGCAGCCCTGCGGGGTCGGGGACGAATCGCCGCCGGGCAAGACCGTGCAATTGCGCGGGGTCGGCTGTGCCGGCAGGGTCACCGCGTTTCAGGAGCGTGACGACGGGGGCCTTCTGATTACACTGACGGGCGTTGCCCGCTGCAGGCTTGCCGGTGAGGCCGACACGGACAAGGCTTACCGCATCTTCGACGCCGACTACGAGGATTTTGCGCACGACCTCGACGCCGGGGCCGGAGAGTCCGAGATAGATCGCGAGCGTCTGCTTGAAGGGCTGCGCCGCTACCTCAAGGCGCGCAGGCTGCAGGCAAACTGGGATGCCATCAAGCAGATGTCGAACGAATCGCTCGTCAATGCGCTCTCGATCATGAGCCCGTACGGCACAGAGGAAAAGCAGGCGCTGCTCGAGGCGCCGAGCTTGAAGAACCGCGCCGAGCTGCTGCTCGCGCTCGCCGAGATGGAGCTGGCGAGTGATGCCGGCGGATCGCGCTCTCTGCAGTAATGACGGGATTCGGCAGGAGGCAGACCATGACGGATAACCCGGCACCGCCGGCAAACGCGGAGCAGGTGGATCCCCGGCTGCTGGAAATCCTTGTCTGCCCGCGCACCAAGACGGCGCTCATCTATGACAAGGCGCGCCAGGAGCTTATCAGCCGGGCCGCGCGCCTGGCCTACCCGATCCGCGAGGGGATCCCCATTATGCTGGAGGAAGAAGCCCGGCCCCTCGATGACGACGAGCTGCGGGCCCTGACGCGCAAATAGGACAGGCTTTCACAGCCGTGGCGCGCGGGCGCGTCCTTCGCTAGCTTGGATGCATTCTCAATCAACCCGCCCCGGAGCCCGTCCCTTGTCCACGCCGCGCAAAATCTACAAGGAGGAGCACGAGCTCTTCCGCAAGACCGTAAGCGCGTTCATCGAACGCGAGATCGCTCCGAACTACGAGCGCTGGGACAAGCAGGGCCACGTCGATCGCGAGGTATGGCGCAAGGCCGGCCAGGCTGGCCTGCTGCTGACCGACACGCCCGAAGAGTACGGCGGCGCCGGCGCGGATTTCCTTTATAGCGCCGTGATGATCGAGGAGATGTCGAAGCGCGTGTATTCGGCGCCCGGCTTCCGCCTGCACTCCGATATCGTGGCGCCCTATATCCTCAACTACGGGAGCGAGGAGCAGAAGCGCGCATGGCTTCCGCGCATGGCCAAGGGCGAGGTGATTACGGCCATCGCCATGACGGAGCCCGGCACCGGCAGCGATCTCCAGTCGATCCGCACGACGGCCCTGCGCAAGGGCAACGAGCTGGTCGTCAACGGCCAGAAGACCTTCATCACCAACGGCGGACTTGCTGATCTCGTGATCGTTGCCGCCAAGACCGATACCTCCGCCGGTGCGAAGGGTGTGAGCCTCGTGCTGGTCGAGACCGACCGGCCCGGTTTCCGGCGCGGGCGCAACCTGAAGAAGATCGGGCAGAATGCACAGGACACCGCGGAGCTGTTCTTCGATGACGTGCGGGTGCCGCCCTCCAACATCCTCGGCGAGGAAGGGCGCGGGTTTGCCTGCCTGATGAACCAGCTCCCGCGCGAGCGTCTGCTGGTTGCCATCGGCGCGGTCGCCATCATGGAGGCCGCGCTGGGCTGGACCGTCGACTACACGCGCGACCGCAAAGCGTTCGGCAAATCGCTGGCCGAGTTCCAGAATACGCGTTTCAAGCTCGCCGAGGTGAAGACCGAGGTGACGATCGCCCGCGTGTTCCTCAACCACTGCCTGGAGCTGTTCCTGGCCGGTGAGCTCGACGCCACGACGGCGGCCATGGGCAAATGGTGGCTGTCGGAACTCGACAACAAGGTGCTCGATACGTGCCTGCAGCTCTTCGGCGGGTACGGCTACATGCTGGAGTACCCGATTGCCCGCGCCTATGCGGACGCCCGTGTGCACCGCATTTACGCCGGCACCACCGAGATCATGAAGGAGCTGGTGGCGCGCTCGCTTTGAGGTGGTCGCAAGCGCAGATCGTCAGCGGATGCGGAAATGCATCGTCCATGTGAACGACGTGCCCGCCAGTTGTCCGGGCGGCGGCGGCAGTGGGCTGGCGCGTTGCAGGACGGCGAGAGCCTCTTCGTCGAGAGCCGGTGATCCAGAGCTGCCGACGACGCGCGATTCGGTAACCCACCCATCGCCGTCGATTGTGAGCAGCACCCGTACGTCACCCTGCTTGCCGCGGGCGCGCGCCTGCTCCGGGTACCGCTTGAAGCGGTCGAGTCGCGCGATCAGCTCCTTTTGCCACGCCGCCTTGGATCCGGCGACGTCTGCCGGCGCGGGTGCGGCCGAGGCGGGAGGCGCCGGCTTGGCTTCGATCCGCGGGGGCGCCGTCGTCAGCGGAACGGGCGTGTCGTCATTCGCGTCGCGCTTCCGAAGGGCTTCTTCCTGAGGCGCCTTTTCTTCCGGTTCCTTCTCGGCCTCGGGGTGCGGCCTCGGCAGTGCCACCTGCGGCTCGGGGGCCAGGGGCGAAGGATCGATCGGCGGCATCTGCTGGTCGACGACCTTTTCGGCTGCCTTGGACGACGGCGTTTCGTTCTGCTCCTGAAGCAAGGGGCCGCGCGCAACGTCCGGGGTATCCACCGGCATCGCAGCCGCCGAGGGCACCATCTCGATGACGATCGGTCCGCCGCCGAAATCATCGGGCTCGTCATCCCAATTCAGCGTCGCCAGCGTGGCGAAGCCGGCGTGCGCGGCCACCACGACGGCGGCAGCGCCGAGCCAGCGCATGAGGGTCGTGCGCTGCAGCTCCAGGGGTTGATGGGCAAGGCTCATCGCGCCGGCATCATGGACGGACCGGTGGCTTCTGCGGGGCGGCCGCGGGTGTGGAGGCTGGCTCCGGCGCGGACGCTGCGTCGCTGCCTTCCAAGCCCACCAGAGCCACTTTCAGATAGCCGGCGCTTCGCAGGAGGTTCATGACGCCCATGAGCGCGCCGTAGGGCACGCTCTTGTCGGCGCGCAGAAAGATGCGCCTGCCGCGGTCCGCCTCGGTGGCAGTCTCGATCGCCTGGGTCAGCGTGCCCGCGGGAACGGGGTCGTTGCCCAGCGCCAGCGACAGGTCTGCCTTGATCGTCAGGAACAGCGGCTTGTCCGGGCGCGGCTGCGGCTTGGCCGTCGACACGGGAAGATCGACCGCCACGTCGACGGTGGAAAGCGGCGCCGCCACCATGAAGATGATCAGCAGCACCAGCATCACGTCGATGAAGGGCGTGACGTTGATTTCGTGCAGCTCGCCGCCGTCGTCGTCATGGTCGAGTCGTGCGGCCATACGTCACTCCGCGGCCCTGGACAGCTCGATGCGGCCGTTGGCGCGGTCGAGGTCGCGCGAGGCCAGGCGCAGCACCTCGGCCGCGGCATCGCCTACGAGCGCCCGGTAGCGGCCCAGCGAGCGCGCAAACTGGTTGTAAATGATGACGGCGGGAATGGCGGCGAACAGGCCGATGGCCGTCGCCAGCAGGGCTTCCGCGATGCCGGGAGCGACAACGGCAAGGTTCGTGGTCTGAGCCTTCGAGATGCCGATGAAGCTGTTCATGATGCCCCACACCGTTCCGAACAGACCGACGAAGGGTGCCGTTGCGCCGATGGTGGCCAGCACGCCGGTGCCTCGGTTCATGTGCCGGCCGGCCCAGACTTCGAGCCGCTCCAGCCGGCTGGCGATGCGTTCCTTGACGCCGCGGATGTCGCCGATGTCAGACGACATGCGCAGCTCCAGCATCGCGGCTTCCACCAGGGCGAAGACAATGCCGCTCGAGCTGCGTAGATGGAGATGCGCTTCCGCGAGCGATCGCTCGGCGCCAAGGACCGTCAGCGCCCTGCGCAGCTTCCAAGTAGCGGTTCGCAACTCGATGTTCTTGGCGAGCCAGACCGTCCAGGTGACGAACGAGGCAAACACCAGGCCGATCATCACAGCCTTCACGACAATGTCGGCCGACATGAACATCGACCATGGCGAGAGGTCGCGCGGGAGCTGAGCCCGGCCGATCACCGGCAAACCTGGCGGCGCCGGCTGCTCGGCGGCAGGCGGAGGATTGAGGGCAGGTGACGGCGCGGACGAGGGTTGCTCGGCTACCGGTGTTGGGGCCGCCGCCGGCGGGCTCTGCTGGCTCCTCGCGCTTGGAGGCATGATGGCGAGCGCGGCCGCCATCAGGCAGACCCCGCCAAAGATGGTCCGCCACAGACCCATTGGTCGCC
>DASZQG010000141.1:0-12676 GCA_035550075.1 Hyphomicrobiaceae bacterium
CGCGCATCGACGCGGCGCGCATGGTGCGGGCGGCGCGCGTCGCCCGCCGGCTCGGCGAGCGCGGGCGCAAGGGCGCAGTGCTCTCGCAGATCGCCGGCGAATCGCTTGCCGACCCGCGCTTCCGCGACGCCGCAGCCGCCGGGCGCGATCCCCAGGGGCGCATGACGCTTGTGCTGTCGTTTGCCCAGAACGAAGTGCGCGGCTTCACGGCCGGCCACGCCGAGGCGCTGCGCAAGCTGGCCGCGGCCGGCTTCGGCTTCGCGCTGGAGGAGGTGACGGACCTCGACATGGACTTCGCTGGCCTGCGCCGCGTGGGCTTCCAGTTCGTGAAGCTCGACGCGCAGGTGTTCCTGCAGGGCCTGCCGGCCCCGGGCGGGCGCATCCCGGCCGCCGACATCTGCCGCATGCTGGCGGACGCCGGCCTCGCGCTGATCGTTGGCAAGATCGAGGACGACTGGCTGCTGGCGCGGGTGCTGGGCTTCGGCGTACTGCTCGGCAAGGGTACCCTGTTCGGGGGCCCGAGGCTCGTGAAAGCAGAGGTGCTGGGCGAGCCGGGGACCGCTGCAGCTTGATCGCGCGCGCCGGCACGGCTACGTGACGGGCATGCACGCCCCTGCCATTCCCATTGTGTCCTCGGCTTCTTCTCTCGCACCCGGAGTCGCGGCGTGGATCGTGGACATCTGGGGGGTGATGCACAACGGCGCACACGCGCATGCCAGCGCCGTCGCCGCATGCCAGAAATTCCGCGCGGGCGGCGGCACCGTGGTGCTGCTCTCCAACGCCCCGCGCCCCTTCGCGGCGGTGGTGCCCTATCTCGACGAGCTGGGCGTGGCGCGCGACAGCTATGACGCGGGCGTCACCTCGGGCGATGCGACGCGCGACATGATCGCGGAATGGCAGGGCAAGCGCATGCTGCACATCGGCCCTGAGCGCGACCGCGGGCTGTTTGCCGGCTATGACGTGACGCCCAGCCGGGCCGAGGACGCGGACATTATCCTGTGCTCGGGGCTCTACCATGATGACGTAGAGACGCCGGCAGACTACGCGGAGATGCTGGCGGCGCTGGCGGCACGGGGCGTGCCGATGATCTGCGCCAACCCCGACATCGTGGTGGAGCGCGGGCACCGGCTGATCTACTGCGCCGGGGCGCTGGCGCAAGACTACGAGCAGCGCGGCGGTCCGGTAACGTACGCCGGCAAGCCGCACCTGCCGATCTACGAGCGCGTGTTCGCCACCATCGAGAAGATCCGGGGCCCGGTGCCGCACACGGGGATCCTCTGCATCGGCGACGGCATCGAGACCGACATGCGCGGCGCGCACGCGGCCGGGCTCAAGTCCCTCTTCATCGCCAGCGCCATTCATGCCCCCGGCGGGCTGAGCCCGGAGGTTTTGACCGAGCTGTTCGCCAAGCGCCCGTTTGCGCCGGTGGCGGCCATGGCCGCGCTCGCCTGGTAAGGGACGCACCGGCCGCTGGCGGTCACGGCGCCAGCAGCAGCCACGCCACCACGACCGCCCCGGCGATCAGCACCGCGCCGGCCGACAGGCGGCGCACGAGCGCGCCGCGCTGCTTGGCGGTTTCCATGCGCGCGAGCAGGGCGTCCTGCTCGCTTTCGCTCATCGTCTGCCAGGTCTCGAAGGCTGGAAATGAAGGGGCGGGTGGCGGCATGAGGTCCTCTGGCGTAGCGCGCGAAAAGCCGCCCGCATCGCGGACGGCCCGAATCACGACATCCTACGCGCAGGCGCGTGCGCAGCCTTGCATCGCCATCCGCGGCACCATGGCGGAATGACAAGCAGAAGTTCGAGGCAGAGCGCGCTAGACGATCAGCACGATCTTGCCGACGTGCTGGCTGCTCTCCAGGCGCCGGTGCGCATCGGCGGCCTTGGCAAGCGGGAAGGTGGAATCCATCACCACCTTGACCTTGCCGGCGGCGAGCAGCGGCCAGACCTTCTCCTCCAGCGCACGGGCGAAGCCGGCCTTCACCTCGCGCGTGCGCGGGCGCAGCGTCGAGCCGGTGAGCGTCAGCCGCTTCATCATCAGCCGCGCGATGTTGAACTTGACGTCGGCGCCGCCGAGAACGGCAATCTGCACGATGCGGCCATCGTCGGCGGCGGCCAGGATGTTGCGCTCGGTGTAGTCGCCAGCGACCATGTCCAGGATGACGTTGACGCCCTTGCCGCCGGTCGCCTCGCGGCTGACGGCGACAAAGTCCTCGCTCTTGTAATTGATCGCCTTGTCGGCGCCGAGGTCGAGGCAGGCCTTGCACTTCTCGGCCGAGCCCGCGGTGGCGATCACCTTCGCGCCGAACGCTTTGGCGAGCTGGATGGCGGTGGTGCCGATGCCGCTCGAGCCGCCATGCACCATGAACCATTCGCCGGCCGCGAGGCGGCCGCGTTCGAACACGTTGTTCCACACGGTGAAGAAAGTCTCCGGCACGGCGGCCGCCTGCACCATGTCGAGCCCCGCCGGCACCGGCAGCGCGACGGCGTCCTCCGCCAGGCAGTACTGGGCGTAGCCGCCGCCGTTGACGAGCGCGCAAGCCTTGTCGCCGACCTTCCAGCGCTGCGTGCCGCTGCCGAGCGCGACGACCTCGCCGGCGACCTCCAGGCCAGGCAGCGTGGAATGCCCCGGCGGCGGTGGATAGGCGCCGATGCGCTGCTGCACGTCGGGCCGGTTGACGCCGGCGGCGGCGACCTTGATCAGGATCTGGCCGGGGCCTGGCTTGGGCGTTGGCACGCTCCGGGCCTGGAGCACGTCGGGGCCGCCGGGGGTGGTGATCTCGACCGCTGTCATCGTCTCGGGCACGCCTGCCATCGCACGTCTCCGGCTTGTGTTCGCGTTTTCCCTGCGAGACTTGCCCCACACCCAGGGTTGAGACAAGGGCCATGTCGTGCCACGCTGCCCCCGTTGCGGGTAGCCGGTCGAGGAGCTGCCATGGACTGGGACGACGTGAAGCCCAAGCCCGCAAAGGGCATCATGCTCGGCGAGGATCTCAAGAGCCTGTCGGTCGCCGAGCTCGACGCGCGCCTGGAAGAGCTCAACCGCGAGATCGAGCGCGTCAAGGCCGAGCGCACCGCCAAAAAGGCGCACGAGAGCGCGGCTGCTGCCATTTTCAAGCGGTGAGGCGCGATCGGCGCGGCTATTCGAAAACTTTCAATCCCACGACGCCCGCTATGATCAGTCCGATGCAGGCGAGGCGCGCAAGGTCGCGGGGTTCGCCGAGCAGCACGATGCCCAGAAGCGCCGTGCCGACTGCGCCGATGCCCACCCACACAGCATAGGCGGTGCCGATGGGGAGCGACTTCGACGCCAGCGCGAGCAGATACATGCTGGCGATCATGGCGGCGGCCGTCAGGAGAGAGGGCCACAGTCGCGTGAAACCGGCGGTGAACTTCAAGCCGATCGCCCAGCCGATCTCCAGCACGCCGGCGACAACGAGGATGATCCAGGCCATTGAAGCGTCTCCCTTTGAGCGGCCGTGCGGCCCCGGCAACGTTCCCCTCGCAACGGCAAGGCCGTGCTCGCCAGATCATCCGGCGAAACGAGCTGAGACATGAGAAGGCCGGATTCAACACGAATTCTGCCGAAACGACATCGCGCGAGGGAACAACGAGTCATGCGGAGCAAAGGATTGGCAAGCGCGCTGCTCGCGTGCCTGGTGCTGTTCACGGCCGCGCATGCCGGGCTGCGCCCCGATGCCTGGAGCGGCCTGCCGGCACAGGACTTCGGCGACGCCAAGCCGCCGCCCAGGGCCGCCTGCGCGCGGGTGATCGGCGAAGACGACTTCGGCCATGGCGTGGTTCGCGTCATGCGCGTACAGAGCGATACTGCGCGCGACTTGAGGCCTGCCGTCGCGGACCAGGCGCCGGCGCTGCTCGAGGCCTCCGCCGACTTCGGCAGCGACACCAAGGCGTGGACCGGCACCTGGGCCGCGTGCGTGAACCACGTAGGGCGGCAGCTTTCGCGGCGGTGCGCGGCGGTACTGGCAGGGCAGGGCGCGTTTGCAACCGGTGAGCCATCGCCCCGAAAAGCGACAGCTGGCGCAGACGTTTACGGTTCATTATCCAATCTGCGCGAGGATCAGGGCGTCCAGTCATCTGGATCGAGTGGCACCTGTCCACTCTGTTTGACGCCTCCCTGTTAACTCCTGAGCTGCCTTCCCGGCAGCTCTTTTTTTGGCACGCATCCTGCGTAGCGGATGGCGCGGCGTTTTTCCTTGGCGCGCCAGCCTTCGGGGAGGATCTGTACGAGCCTGTGCACAGCCGACACAGTCAAGCGCAGGCGGTCATCATTCCTTCCCATTTGGAGTGACTTTTTAACCCTCGCCTGCGAGGGTGGCGTCCGGGTTCGTCACCGAAGCGTTACGGGTTGTATCAAGTCGAGTCATGAGCACCACCGAGATAAGCACTTCCGGGATGACCGTGCCGGGCACCGCCATCTCGTTCGGCGAACGCTTCGCCGCCTCCGAGCAATTCGACGCGATCTTCAAGGAAGGCATGGGCCTGGTCGAGAAGACCGCCGCCTACCTCGACGGGCCGGGGCGCAAGGAGGCGCGCACGCTGCGCGGCCCCGTTGCGGTGCTCTACGCAACCGAAAGCATGCGGCTGACGACGCGGCTGCTGGAACTGGCCTCCTGGCTGATGATCCGCCGGGCGCTGAAGGCCGGCGAGATCACCGCCGATGAGGCGGGCGCCAAGCGCCAGCGCGTGCGGCTGCGCGGCCCGGGCCGCCCGGCACACGTCAAAGGCTACAGCGAGCTGCCGGAAGGCTTGCGCAACCTGGTCGAGGCCAGCTTCGCCCTCAACGACCGCATCATCCAGCTCGACCGTGCCCTGCAGGTGGTGGTGACCGATCCGCCGGTGGCGTCCGACAATCCAGTGGGCGAGCAGGTGACGCGGCTGGAGGAAGCCTTCGCCAGGCGCCGCCGGCGCGCCTCGGGCGAGTAGAAACGAAAAGCCGCGCGAGGATCGCGCGGCTATCGTGTTCTCTGCGGGAGCGGACGCCGGCCTGCGTCCTAGAACATCCCCTCGAACTTCTTCTTGAAGCGCGACAGGCGTCCGCCGCGATCGACGAGCTGCTGGTTGCCCCCGGTCCACGCCGGGTGGGTTTTGGGATCCACGTCGAGGGTGAGCGTGTCGCCCTCCTTTCCGTAGGTCGAGTAGGTCTCGAACTCGGAGCCGTCGGTCATCACCACCTTGATACGGTGGTAGTGCGGGTGGAAGTCTTCGTCCTTTTTCATGGCTGCTCTCGCGTGTCTCGCCGGGGCGGACGGCAGTCCGGGGCGGCGCTTGAATTGTGGCGGCTTCATACTGGAAAGCGGCGCCTGCGACAAGACCCGCGCCGGGCCGGCCTGGCAAGCTTCGATTCACCACGCGGTAAGAAAATGCGCAGCGCGGGATGCGCAAAACCGCGCTGCGCTTCTCCCCGCACCCCCAGCGCGGGCACATGATGCGCGCCTCGGAGCAAGCGCCGGACCGTCACTGCGCGACGTCCGGGATGACAGGGGTGTGCAGGCGGTGGGCGATTGCAGATTTGGCTGCCCCTCACCCCAGCCCTCTCGTCATGGCGTAGCCAAGCTCCGCGGGACGCAAGCGGCGAGGGGGAGATTGTCTACCGGCGCGACAGCGGCGCGAAGCCGAGATGCAGCCCGGCGTCCGCCATCAGCGTCTCGCCGGTGATATGACGCGCGGCATCGGACACCAAAAACAGCGCCGCGTCGGCCAGGTCCTCGGGCTTGGAGGCTGCCTTGAGCGGCGTCGTCTTGGCAACGTTGTCGCGGATGCGCTGGGCGGTCTCGGCGCTGAACGTGCCGCCGAACCAGCGCGTATCCATGTAGCCCGGACAGATCGCATTGACGCGGATCTTCGGCGCCAGCGCGCGGGCCAGCGACAGCGTCATGGTGTTGAGCGCGCCTTTCGACGCCGCATAGGCGACCGACGACCCGATGCCGGTGACGGCCGCAATCGACGACACCATCAGCACGGCCGGTGCATCGGCCGCCTCCAGCAGTGGTCGGCAGGCGCGGATCATCTGGAATGGCCCGACGGCGTTGACGGCATATAGGTTGAGGAAGTCGTCCTTCGACAAGCCGGCAAGGTCGTCGTGGCGCACGTGCTTGGTGATCCCCGCGTTGTTGATAAGCGCGTCGAGGCGGCCGTAGCGCATGGCGGCATCCGCGATGCGTCGGCAATCGGCGTCCTCCGCCACACTGCCCTGGGCGATCTGCACCTCGGCGCCGGCAGCGCGCACGGCCGCAGCGGTCGCTTCCGCATCGGCAAGGCTCTTGGTGCAGTTGAGGATGACGGCCTTGGCGCCGCGCCGCGCGGCGGCAATCGCCATCGCCGCCCCGAGGCCGGTGGCCGAGCCGGTCACCAGCACCACCTTGCCGGCGAAATCACCCATTGTGCGTGCTCCTTACAGGCCCATCGCCGATTTGATCTGCTTCAGGCTGTCCTGATGCGGGGAGAACGCACGTCCGCCGATGACGCCGCCGTCGACCACGATGTCGGTGGCGTTGACGAAGGTCGAACGGTCAGAGGCGAGCCAAATCACGCACTGGGCGATATCGTCGGTGATGCCGGCCCGCGGGATCGGTTGCGCCTTGGCCATCCTTTCCTTCATCGCTTCGGCCAGCGTGTCGGCCTGGTCGGCCTCCATGCCCAACGCCTTCGCCAGGATGCCGGTGGCGATGGCGCCCGGCGACACCGAGTTGACACGCACGTTGTGCTCGCCCAGCTCCATGCCGACGCAGCGTGTGAGGTGGTTCACGGCGGCCTTGGCGGCGCTGTAGATCATCGAGCTGGAATAGCCGGCCAGATGCGCAGCGATCGAGCCGTTGTTGACGATGCTGCCGGAACGCTGGCGCATCATGATCGGCGCGGCGTGCTTCATGCCGAGCATCACCGAGCGCACCAGCAGGGCCATCGCCGCGTCGAAGCCCTCCACCGGGATGGTGGCGATGCCGCCGGTGGGCGCCGGACCGCCCGCGTTGTTGAACAGGCAGTCGAGCCGGCCGTGCGCCTGCAGCGTCTCGGCCATCACGCGCTTCCAGTCGTCCTCCAGCGTGGCGTCGGCCTGGATGAAGCGCGCCTTGCCGCCAAGCTTCCTCGCGAGAGCCTCGCCCTGGTCCTTGCGGCGACCGGTGAAGACGACGCGGGCGCCCTCCTCGACGAACAGCTCCGCCGTGCGTGCGCCGATGCCGCTGGTGGCGCCGGTGATGATCCCTACCTTGCCGTCGAGCATGCCCATGATGCGTCTCCCGATGCGTGGCGAAACTCTCACGTCTGAAAAGCCGCGGCGATACTAGACCGATGCCCGCCAACCTCAAACGCGCCGCACGCCGCAAACGGAACAATCGGACACGCGCAGGCGCGGCCACCGCGCATAAAGACACCCGGCGCGGCGCTACGCCACTTGCCCCGATGGGCTCCGCCCGGCACTCTGCCCCCGCAGCTCGCCCAAGAGGCCGCTTTGTCCGTCGCCGATCCCGATCTCAAGCCGCTGCGCCCCGCCTCGCGACGGCAGCTTCAGCCGCTGCTGGCGCTGTGGCCCTACATCCGGCGCCATCCGCGCATGGTGCTGGCGGCGCTGGCGGCCCTCATCGCCTCGGCCGCCGCCATGCTGACGGTGCCGATCGCCGTGCGGCGCATGATCGATTCCGGCTTCACCGCGCACGACGGCGGGCTGATCAATTCCTACTTCGCCGCCATGATCGGCATCGGAACCGTGTTGGCAGTGGCGAGTGCCGCGCGCTTCTACGCCGTAAACTGGCTGGGCGAGCGGGTGGTGGCGGACCTGCGCGCAGATGTGTTCCGCCACCTGGCGACGCTCGGGCCTGCATTCTACGAGACGACCCACTCCGGCGAGGTGATGAGCCGCCTCACCGCCGACACCACCCAGATCAAGGCCGCCGCCGGGACCGCGCTCAGCCAGTCGCTGCGCAATTTCATCATGCTCGTGGGCGCGCTGATCATGATGTTCGTGACCAGCCCGGTGCTGGCGGCGCTGGCGCTGGCCGCGATCCCCGCCATTGTGTTCCCGCTGCTCGCCTACGGCCGCTCGGTGCAGCGCCTGTCGCGCAGCGCGCAGGACAGACTTGCCGAAGCCTCCGCCTATGCCGCCGACAACCTGGGTGCGGCGCGCACGATGGCCGCCTTCGGCCAGGAAGCCAACGTCGCCCGCCGCTTCGCGGGCGCGGTGGAGCGCGCTTTCGAGGCGGCCCGCTCGCGGCTGCTGGCGCGCGCCGGGCTGACCGCCGTTGCGATCTTCCTGGTGGTGGCGGGCGTGGTGGGCATCCTGTGGCTCGGATCGCGACTGGTGATCGGCGGCGGCATCACGGGCGGGCGGCTCGGCCAGTTCGTGCTCTACGCCACGTTTGCTGCGAGCGCCATGGCGCAGCTCGCGGAAGTCTGGGGCGAGCTGGCACAGGCCGCCGGCGCGGCGGAGCGGCTGACCGATCTGCTGGCGGTGCAGCCGGCGCTCGCCGTGCCCGCCTCACCGCGGCCGCTGCCCGTCCCGCCGCTCGGCAGCGTCCGCTTTGCGAACGTGCACTTCGCCTATCCGGCACGGCCCGACCTGCCGGCGCTGCGGGATGTCAGCTTCGAGGTGACGCGGGGGGAGACGGTCGCGCTGGTGGGTCCGTCGGGCGCAGGCAAGAGCACCATCTTCAGCCTGATCCTGCGTTTCTACGATGCGGACGGCGGGACGGTGGCGGTGGACGGTGTGCCGGTGGCGGAGGCCGATCCGCAGGCGCTGCGGGCGCGCATTGCGCTGGTGCCGCAGGACGTCGCCATCTTCGACGACACCATCGAGGCCAATATCCGCTACGGGCGGCCGGAGGCGACCCGCGTGGACGTGCAACGCGCAGCGGCGCTGGCGCAGATCGACGGTTTTATCGCAGGCCTCAGGCACGGCTACGACGAAAAGCTCGGCGAACGCGGCGTGGCGCTGTCGGGTGGCCAGCGCCAGCGCATCGCCTTGGCACGCGCGGTATTGCGCAACGCGCCGATCCTGCTGCTCGACGAAGCCACCAGCGCGCTGGATGCGGAAAGCGAGTTCGCTGTGCAGAAGGCGCTGGAACAGCTCACTGCGGACCGCACGACGCTCGTCATCGCGCACCGGCTGGCAACAGTGCAGCGCGCCACCCGCATCCTGGTGCTGGACGAAGGGCGCATCGTCGAAGAGGGGCGTCACGCCGAGTTGCTGCGCAAAGGCGGGCTCTACGCGCGGCTGGCGGAACTGCAGTTCGCGCTGGATGCGGCCCAATAGCGGCGGGCGTGTGAACTTTGCATCACCCTGGCAGCGTCGGCACACAGGCGTGCAGGTTTTGCTTCTCTGTGCAAATCGAATGTCGCAAACCTCGAAGGTGGCGCCGGTCCGTGGCGGCGGGCGGCATCGACTGTGGATGACGGGGCGCGGCGGCCCGCGATGGTCTTGTGACCACAAGCAGAATGCGCATTACTTGAGGCCAGGGCCATGCAGGCGAGGCGTTGCAGAACCATGAGGGGGCACAAGCTCTTCGCGATACTGGGGGCCGGACTGGCGTGGGGCGCCGGACCGTCGCCGGCAAGCGCCCAGGATGCCGACACGAGCTGGATGCATTTTCCTGGCTCCGCCTATGCGCGCGCGGCCGATCCGACGGACCGCGCCTTCATCAAGGAATGGGAGGCGACGCCGCCCAAGGGCTATCCGACGCTCAGCCCCGCCGGCATCGCCGTGATGAAAGCCGCCATCGCGCGCTACAGCGACATCGTTGCCAAGGGCGGATGGAAGCCACTGCCCCCGGCGCCGCTGCAGCCGGGCGCCACCGGCGACGCGGTCGCGCTGCTGCGCGAGCGCCTGCTGCTCTCCGGCGACCTGCAGGAACAGGGTGGCGGCGGATACGACTACTACGTGGAAAAGGCGGTCAAGCGCTATCAGGCCTCCAATGGGCTGCCGCCGACCGGCATTGCCGACCGCACGACCATCGCCGCCATGAACGTGCCGGCTGATGTGCGGCTTAAGCAGTTGAAGCTCAACCTGAAGCGCCTCGGCGAGCACGCGCGCGCGGCCGGCAAAAAATATGTGCTGGTGAACATTCCCGCGGCCCAGATCGAGGCCGTCGAGCATGGCGCGGTGGCCTCGCGGCACGCGGGCGTGGTCGGCAAGCCCGACCGGCCGACGCCGATCCTGACCTCGGCCATCTATGAGCTGAACTTCAACGCCGTCTGGCATTTGCCGCCGACGGTGATTGAGAAGGATCTCATTCCGAAGGGCCAGGAAATGGCGCGGCACGGGCAGAGCGTGCTTGTGAAATTCGGCATCGATGCCTACGGCGGCAACGGCAAGAAGCTCGATCCGATGAAGATCAACTGGAGCTCGCCGGCCACCAGGAGCCTCACCTACCGCCAGCAGCCGGGACCGGAGAACCCTCTGGGCTTCGTGAAGATCAATTTCGCCAACCCGTATTCGGTCTACATGCACGACTCGCCGTCGCAGTCGCTGTTCGGGCGCAACTTCCGCGCCGCCAGTTCGGGCTGCGTGCGCGTGCATGGCATGGAGCATCTCGCCGCGTGGCTGCTGGCCGACCAGGGCTGGCGGCCGGAACAGGTCCTGCAGATGAAGAAGTCGGGCGAGCGGCTCGACGTGAAGCTGAAGAAGCCGGTGCCGTTGTATTTCGCCTACATCACAGCGTGGGCGACTGAGGACGGCGTCGTGCAGTTCCGCCGCGACCTCTATCAGAAGGATGGCGTGGGCGCGGCTGCCGCCTATTGAGCCCGGGCGGCAGCCCTCCACACGAAAAATCGGCACAGCCTCGGCGTGCGACAATGCGCGGGGGCTTCCCGTGCGCGTGTGCTCGTCTAGAATGGCTCTAGGGTAAGCGAGCAGCCAACCCAGGGCTGCGCTATGGGGCGCACCCGAGGCGCGCGAGGTTACGGGTGATGGACTACGCGGAAGCCTTCGCCAAGGCGTTGCAGGACTTGAAGAGCGAAGGACGCTACCGCGTTTTTGCCAATATTCGCCGAGAACGCGGCCATTTCCCCTCCGCTCAGCACTTCACCGGCGATGGCGCGCGGCCCATCACCGTGTGGTGCTCGAACGACTATCTCGGCATGGGCCAGCACCCCGCGGTGCTGGCGGCGATGCATGAGGCGCTCGACACCGCTGGCGCCGGCTCCGGCGGCACCCGCAACATCTCGGGCACCACGCGCTATCACATCGAGCTCGAGGCTGAACTCGCCGACCTGCATGGCAAGGAAACCGCGCTCCTTTTCACCTCCGCCTACGTCGCCAACGACACCACGCTTGCCACCTTGCAGAAGCTGCTGCCGGGGCTCGTCATCCTGTCGGATGCCAAGAACCACGCGTCGATGATCGCCGGCATCCGCAATGGCGGCGGCGAAAAAAGGATCTGGCGCAACTGCGACCTGGACGACCTGGAAGCCAAGCTGCGCGATATCGCGCCGGACCGGCCCAAGCTGATCGCCTTCGAATCCGTCTACTCGATGGACGGCATCATCGCCCCGATCGGCGCCATCTGCGACCTCGCCAAGAAGTACGGCGCGCTGACCTATCTAGATGAGGTGCACGCGGTCGGGCTCTACGGTCCGCGCGGCGGCGGCATCGCGGAACGCGACGGCGTCATGCACCGCGTCGATATCATCAACGGCACGCTCGCCAAGGGCTTCGGCATCATGGGCGGCTACATCGCCGCCGACCGCAACATCTGCGACGCGATCCGCTCCTACGCGCCGGGCTTCATCTTCACGACCTCGCTGGCACCCGCCATCGCCGCGGGGGCGGTGGCCAGCATCCGCCATCTGAAGGCGAGCCGCAGCGAGCGCGAACGCCAACAGGAGCGCGTGCGCAAACTGAAGCGCCAGCTCGCGGCGGCGGGCCTGCCGGTGATGGACAACCCAAGCCACATCGTGCCGCTGCTGGTGGGCGATCCGGTGCTGTGCAAGCGCGTCACCGACCAGTTGCTCGAACGCTTCGCGATCTATGTCCAGCCGATCAACTATCCGACCGTGCCGCGCGGCACGGAACGACTGCGGTTGACGCCGTCACCCTATCACTCGGATGCCGACATGGAGCGGCTGACGGCGGCCCTGCTGACCCTGTGGACTGAGATGCGCCTGCCGCTCGCGGGCCGCGCCGAGGCCGCCGAGTAGGCGGCAGACAGCGGCCGCTCAACTCTCCTGGCGCTTGCCGGACAGAATTTCCCACGCTGCGTTGATCTGCTTCATGCGCAGCTCGCGCAGCCCCCGGTCGTCGTCATCAGCCGCGCGATCCGGGTGCCAGGTCTGGCGCAGGCCATCGACAATCTTCTTCAGCGCGCCGGCCGTCGCCTCCGGTCCGGCGCCCAGCAGGCGCAGCGCCTCCGCCCGGCTGGCAGGGATCTCGTCGCCCCACGCCGCACGGCTCGGAACGGCCAGGTCCGCGGCGGGCACGCGCGTCTCGGCGCGGACGGACGCCGGCAGACGGGGTGCCATGCCACCGCCCAGGGACACGCCGCCGATGTCGCGGCGGGCCGCGTTGAGGCCGCGCGCGTGCTCCTGGCGCCGCGCCCAGGCGAAAGCGCTCAGTAGGACGATGGTGATCCCCGCAAACGCCGCGATCAGGCCCGTGGCCGCGGGGTTCGGCGCGGACAGAAGGTTGACGGCGATAGGCTGGTCTTCCTCAGCGGCTGTGCCCTTCTCA
>DASZQG010000142.1:0-29695 GCA_035550075.1 Hyphomicrobiaceae bacterium
CATAGCGCTGGGCGCGCCAGCGATTTTCCGACAGCAGAAACACGGGATAGGTGCGCCACGTCTGGTTGGCCCGTCGTATCCGATACAGCATGTGCACGATGCTCAAATACAGGGCCGCGACGCAGACGGCGTCCTCAACGCGCGTGCACACATCCGCGATGCGCATCTCCAGAGTCGGGAAGCGGGCCGATGGGCGCAGGTCCCACCAGATTTTCGTCGCATCCTCGATGATGCCGGAGCGGACCAGCAGATCGACGGTCTGGCGGTATTCCTCCCAGCCATTGAAGCGGCCGGGCAGCCCTGTGCGCGGCAATTCCTGATAGGCCGCAAGACGGTAGCACTTGAGGCCGGTGTCCTCCCCCTCGGCGAACGGCGACGATGTCGACAGCACCAGCAGGTGCGGCATGAAATAGCGGGCCTGGTTCATGAGGTCGATGCGCAGTTCGTCGTCCTCGATCCCCACGTGCACGTGCATGCCGCATATGACCAGGCGGCGCCCCACCCCGGCCAGGTCCTCGGCGATGGCCTTGTAGCGATCGCGATCCGTCGGCTCCTGCGTGCTCCAGCGCGCGAACGGATGGGTGGATGCCGCAATCGGCGCCAGCCCGTGGTCGGCGGCGAGCCGGGCCACGGTCTGGCGCAGCCTCTGCAACTCCTGGCCGGCTTCGCGCGGCGTCCTGTGCACGCGCGTCTCGACCTCGATCTGGGATTTGAGGAACTCTCGCGCTACCTGGCCGTGCAGCGCCTGCTCGCAGGCCTCGAACAGCGGCTGGGGGATGTCCCGCACAAGATCCCGCGTAGTGCGGTCGATCAGGAGGTATTCCTCCTCGATGCCCAGCGCGAAGGTCGGCTCTTTCACTGCCATGTTGGCATGGTGGCACGAAATTTCAGGGCTTGAAATCGAGGTCGCGGAAGGCTCCACGGAGTCGGCACGGGCGCATTTGCCCGTTTCGCGGCGCCCCGGCGGCCGGGAGCCGGGCCTTCCGAATCGCTGCGGCCAAGCTTAGCCGGTGCGGCCGACTTTCGGATGCCGCCAGGTTCCCGTCCGGCTCTGGCGTGTCCACAGCGCAAACCTCTCCGCGCCGCCCGAATCCGCACCATTTTCTCCCGCCACCCCAGGGATTTCTGCCCGCCTATAGCCAAGCGGTTTGCGCTGCAATATGAAGCGGGCTCATGCCGAAACGCACAGACCTCCAATCCATCCTCATCATCGGTGCAGGGCCAATCGTCATCGGCCAGGCCTGCGAGTTCGACTATTCCGGTACCCAGGCCTGCAAGGCTCTCAAGGCCGAGGGTTACCGGATCATCCTGATCAACTCCAATCCGGCGACCATCATGACGGACCCGGATCTGGCGGACGCAACCTACATCGAGCCGATCACGCCCGAGGTCGTCGAAAAGATCATCGAGCGCGAGCGTCCGGATGCCCTGCTGCCGACCATGGGGGGACAGACTGCGCTCAACACCGCGCTCGCCCTGCACAAGAGCGGCGTCCTGGAACGGTTCGGCGTGGAAATGATCGGCGCCAGGGCCGAGGCCATCGACAAGGCGGAAGACCGCCAGCTCTTTCGTGAAGCGATGCAGCGCATCGGGCTTGCGACGCCCAAGTCGGTTCTCGCCCACAGCCGCGCCGAGGCCATCGCCGCCCTGGAGCATGTCGGCCTGCCGGCCATCATTCGTCCCTCGTTCACGCTCGGCGGCACCGGCGGCGGTATCGGCTACAACCGGGAGGAGTTCGCCGAGATCGTCGAGCGCGGGCTCGACGCCTCCCCGGTGCACCAGGTGCTGATCGAGGAGAGCGTGCTCGGCTGGAAGGAGTTCGAGATGGAGGTGGTCCGCGACAAGGCGGACAACTGCATCATCGTCTGCTCCATCGAAAATGTCGATCCGATGGGCGTGCACACGGGCGACAGCATCACCGTGGCGCCGGCCCTCACGTTGACCGACAAGGAATACCAGATCATGCGCAACGCCTCGATCGCGGTGCTGCGCGAGATCGGCGTGGAGACGGGCGGCTCCAACGTGCAGTTCGCGATCAACCCGGCCGATGGGCGCCTCGTCATCATCGAGATGAACCCGAGGGTTTCGCGCTCCTCGGCGCTGGCGTCGAAGGCCACCGGCTTTCCCATTGCCAAGGTCGCGGCCCGCCTGGCCGTCGGCTACACCCTCGACGAGCTCGAGAACGACATCACCGGCGGCGCAACGCCTGCTTCGTTCGAGCCCACCATCGACTACGTCGTCACCAAGATTCCGCGCTTTGCGTTCGAGAAATTCCCCGGTGCCGCCCGGACGCTCACTACCGCGATGAAATCGGTGGGCGAGGTGATGGCCATCGGGCGGACGTTCGCGGAGAGCCTGCAAAAGGCGCTGCGCAGCCTGGAATCGGGCCTTACCGGCCTTGACGATGTGGAATTCGCGGGTCTCGGCCAGGGCGACGACAAGAACGCGATCCGCGCCGCGCTGGCGGAGCCCACCCCGGACCGGCTGCTCCGAGTCGCCCAGGCGATGCGGCTCGGTGTGGACCATGATCAGATCTATGCGTCGTGCCGCATCGATCCCTGGTTCCTGCAGCGCATCCAGGAGATCGTCGATCTCGAAGCGCGCGTGCGCGCCCACGGGCTCCCGGAATCGGCGCAGCAGCTGCGCATGCTGAAAGCGAGCGGCTTCTCCGATGCGCGCCTGGCCCGGCTCGCCTCCCTCGACGAAGCCGAGGTGCGGCGACGGCGGTACGCGCTGGGTGTCCTCCCGGTCTTCAAGCGTATCGACACCTGTGCGGCGGAGTTCGCCTCGCCAACGGCCTATATGTATTCAACTTACGAGAGCGACCTGTTCGGAAGCGCGGCGGACGAAGCGCAGCCCTCCGGCCGTGACAAGGTGATCATCCTCGGCGGCGGCCCCAATCGCATTGGGCAAGGGATCGAGTTCGACTACTGCTGCTGCCATGCCGCCTTTGCGCTGAGCAAGGCCGGCACCGAGACCATTATGGTCAACTGCAACCCGGAGACGGTCTCGACCGACTACGACACCTCCGACCGCCTCTACTTCGAGCCCCTCACGGCCGAGGACGTGCTCGAGATCATCCGGGTCGAGCGCTCCAGCGGCAACGTCAGCGGCGTCATTGTTCAGTTCGGCGGCCAGACACCGCTCAAGCTTGCCAGTGCCTTGCAGGCGGCCGGGGTGCCGATCCTGGGGACATCGCCCGATGCCATCGACCTCGCCGAGGATCGCGACCGGTTCAAGGCGCTCGTGGATCGCCTGGGCATGAAGCAGCCGGAAAGCGGCATCGCGCGCACGCCCGACGAGGCGCGGGCCGTCGCCGATCGGCTCGGCTACCCCGTGGTGATCCGGCCGTCCTACGTATTGGGCGGGCGCGCCATGGAAATCGTGGCCGACCCGGGCGAACTCGACCGCTACATCGCCAGGCTCTACGCCACCCTCGAGCAGCCCTCGGAGCTCGCCGTCTCCAGGGACCGGCCGCTGCTGATCGACCGTTACCTGACGGACGCCACCGAGATCGATGTCGATTGCCTTTGCGACGGCACCGACACCTTCATCGCCGGCATCATGGAGCATATCGAGGAGGCCGGCATCCACTCGGGAGACAGTGCCTGCTCGCTGCCGCCTTATTCTCTGTCCCATGAGGTGCTGACGCACCTTGAACAGCAGACCCGAGCCCTCGCCCTCGCGCTCAAGGTGGTCGGCCTGATGAACGTGCAGTACGCCGTAAAGGACAGCGACATCTACATCCTGGAAGTGAACCCGCGCGCGTCCCGCACCGTGCCGTTCGTCGCCAAGGTCATCGGCTGGCCGATCGCCGGCATCGCCGCCCGCATCATGAAGGGGGAACCGCTACGCTCCTTTCCGCTGGAGGCGAAAAGCCAGGGCCATATCGCTGTAAAGGAAGCCGTATTTCCCTTCGCACGCTTCCCCGGTGTCGACACCATCCTCGGCCCCGAGATGCGGTCGACCGGGGAGGTGATGGGCATCGACCGAAGCTTCGCCATGGCCTTCGCGAAGAGCCAGCTCGGGGCCGGAAACCTCCTGCCGCTGAAGGGCTGCGTCTTCGTCTCGCTCCGCGACAGCGACAAGGAAGAGATCGTCGGCGCGATGCGCACGCTGGTGGACATGGGTTTTCGCATCCTGGCCACCCGCGGCACCAGGCGCGTGCTGGAAGCACACGATGTTCCTTGCGAGCAGATCAACAAGGTGTTGGAAGGGCGCCCCCACATCGTGGACGCCATGAAAAACGGTGAGGTCCAGCTCGTTTTCAATACCACCGAAGGGGCCAAGGCGTTGGCAGATTCCAAGGATATCCGCCGCACCGCCTTGCTCTATCATATCCCATACTATACAACTCTCGCTGGTGCCCTTGCTGCAACCGAGGGAATCAAGGCGCTTGCCGCCGGAACCCTGACGGTGGCACCGCTGCAGTCCTACTTGGCCAATCGCGTCTGAGAGTGTCACGGCTGGCCGCGCAGCAGGACTGGCCAAATCCGGTATTGTGAGTGAAACTAGGTCTATGGTGTCGGCGTTCAGTCGGGGCCGGCCTGGAGAATGTGAGCGACGGCGATGGAAAAGGTGCCGATGACGGTTGAAGGCTTTCAGCAGCTCGAAGCCGAATTGCATCGTCTCAAGGTTGTGGAGCGTCCGCGCATCATCCAGCAGATCGCGGAGGCCCGCGATCATGGCGATCTGTCGGAAAACGCCGAATACCATGCCGCCAAGGATGCCCAGGGCCTCAATGAGGCCAGGGTCGCCGACATCGAAGACAAGATCTCGAGGGCGGAAGTCATCGATCCCTCGAAGCTGTCGGGAAGCACCGTTAAGTTCGGCGCCACCGTGACGCTGGAGGACGAGGACTCCGGCGAAAAGGTCAAATACAAGATCGTGGGCGAGCACGAGGCCAGCGTACGCGATGGCAAGATTTCGATCACCTCGCCCATTGCCAGGGCGCTGATCGGTAAATCGAAAAACGACAGTGCCGAAGTGACGACCCCCAAGGGGGCACGCAGCTACAAGATCTTGAAGGTCGAATACAAGTAGCCGGCGCATGCACCCGTGGATTGTTCCGTAAGCCCCGGCTGTCACTTTTCCACAGCAGACGGAGGCACTCGCCAGCTTGTGCTTAGCGGTTGGGCGGAACTAAACTAGACTGCGATCTTCGGCGGGGGGCGCTGAAGAAGCCGAAAGTGCGGTCATGCGTGCGCGTGTGTTGAAGCATGCCTTCTCGTTGTCGGCTTGGCTGGCATCGCGCGTCGGTGCGGCAGCGGCCGTTCTCCTCGCTTTTGCTCTTCTGAACGCAGCTGATCAGCTCGCTCCGCGCTCGCACACGGGTTGGCTGGCGCTTGCCGTCCAGCCGGCGCATGCGGGAAAACATGGATTCAGATCGAGATTTCGGAAGCCGAGTTGGGACGACGATAACGACAACAACAACAATTTCGGCCCCAGCAACTTCGGCGCCAGCAACTTCGGCAGCAGCAATAACAATGGTGGCAACAACGCGAGCAAGGCTGACACTAAAGTAGACGACAATCGGGCGCCCGACCCGAGGCAGTCCAGGCAAGACAAGGACGATGACGACAAGGGTAGCGCCGGCGCCGGCGGCGACGGCGGTGCGCGGGGAGGGACGACCGGGCACGCTGCGCAATCGGCTCCCCCGCATACGATCGTCGAGCTGTTCAAGCGCATGTTCGAGCCCGCCGCGCCTGGCGTACCTCAGAAGCGTGCTTCGGGCCTGCTGACGGTCCCCAATCAGGTAACGCTGGCCCCGGCTACGACCGCCCCGCTTGCGCCACCGCACAAACCGCATTGGGGCGCCGTCGTCAGCAAGCGGAAGGATGCAGAGCCGACACAATCCGCCAAACCGGCGGCCGGCCCCTCGCCCGCGATCGCGGCCAAAGCGTCCTCTCGGACCACCCCGAGAGGGCGAGCAGGCTTCGCCTCACCCTCTCTCGAGTTTGCGCACGGCGTTATTTCCGGCGTCAACCTCAGCCCGAAAGCTTTGGAGGTCGCGGTCAGCAAGGGTTTCACCCAGGTCGGGGTCGTCACCAAGAGCGCCGGGATCGTCATCACCAAGCTCGCCCCGCCGCCCGGCTATGATGTCATGTCCGCCCGCGCGCTTCTGCAGGCGGGCCTGCCGACGGAAGGATTTGCGCTGGGCCAGATCTATCGGCCCTATCATGTCGTCTCTGACGATCTTGGCTTGCCGGCAGTTCCGGTCGGACAAAATCACACCTGCTCGGCCGAGCGGTGCTATGGAACGGCGCTCATCAAATGGCAGGCGGCGCTCTATGAGTGCACGGCACGGATCAAGGTTGGGGTCATCGACACCAATATCGACCAGATGCATCCCGCCTTCCGGGGCCGGCGCCTCAAGCATGGCACGTTCCTGCCACCGGGCGCCAAGCGTGCGCCTGACTCGCACGGCACCGGCGTGCTCGCCTTGCTCTCCGGCAACCCTGAGAGCAGCACGCCCGGCCTGATCCCGAATGCCGAGTTCTATGTCGCCGACACCTTCTTCATGGACCATACGGGCCAGGCGATCACCGACAGCAACAGCCTCGTGGATGCGCTGGAGTGGATGAACGCCGTCAACGTCGACGTCGTCAACCTGAGTCTGGTCGGTCCGCGGGATGAGCACGTGCTGGCCAAGATCAGGGAGATGACCGCCAGGGGCATCGTGTTCGTTGCCGCTGCCGGCAACGAGGGCCATATGGCGCCCCCGAGCTATCCAGCGGCCTACAAGGAAGTGATCGCGGTGACGGCGGTCGATCACAACCTCCAGAATTACCGGCACGCCAACCGGGGCAACTATATCGATCTTGCTGCGCCGGGCGTTGCGGTCTGGACGGCGCTTCCCAGCTACAAGGAGGGAGCGCAAACCGGTACGTCGTTCGCCGTGCCTTACGTGACAGCGGTCGTGGCGGCGACGCTTCCCGGCACGCCGCTGAAGCACGAGCACGGGCGTTTTGACCCTCTCCAGCCCAAGAAGACAATTCTGGCGCGGCTGGTGCCCCGGGCGGCCGATCTCGGCGTGCCCGGCTATGACACCACGTTTGGCTACGGCCTCGTGCAGGCGCCGGCTACCTGTCCTGATGCGGTGGCACCTTCGGCACTCAATGCCGGTCCGTGGGCAGGTGCGATTCAACCCGCGTCCTGGGTCCCGCGCTAGCCGCCCGGGTGGGTCTGCTGTCCGCTCAGCGCTGATCCGGCCAGCAGGAAAAGAACGACCCGCTTCACAGTCGCCCGGCAGCGGGGAGCCGGATCATCCTGCGAAGCGGGTCTTCCAAGCGGCGCCGGACGACATGAAAGGGCAAGTATCGCCGGACCGCCTCTCGACCGTGACCGCGCTGCCAAGGTGCGGGGTGTCAGCAGCACGGTGCGGTCAAAGGCTCTTCTGCCTTGGTTCGCTCCCTCGAACTTTTGCGCACGCCATTGTTTCTGCAGCCAACTCGTTCACGGCGCCGGCCAGCCCGCGTTGATCAGGTGTTTTTCGGCATCCGGCTCGAGCGGCTGTCCCTGCATCAGCTTTTCGGCGGCGTCGGCGACCACGTCGTGTCCGGCCGGCGCATATGCGGCCGCCGACCGCGCATGTGCGTGCACGTCGACGCGCCACCCCCCGTCCTGGCCTCGGCACGCGAGGCCCTTGAAGCGATTGTCCGCATTCACTGCCAGCTCGTACTCGCGGCACCATTCCTTCCGCTGGCTGTAGAAGGTGGACTCGGCCTCCACCATGCGCTGGCCGAATATGACCGGGGTTCCGCTCGGCGTCGTTTCCAGCACGCGCTGCAGGGATCCGGTGGCGACAAGTCGACCGCCCATCTCCCTCACCAGCGTGTCCGGTTGCTGCACCAGCCAGCTGCCGATGGCCCCTATGAGGAGACCGATCGACAGCGCCGGTACCGTGGCCAGCGACCACGCCGGCACGCGCAGCAGGTCGGACCATCGCCTGATGTGGTCGCCGATTTGCGCGAAGCGGCCAACGCGCCGGCTCGGCCGGCGCCCGCCCGCCTTTACGGCATTCAGCAGGCGCGCGGGAACGGGCTCGTGCAGGATGCCGTCGAACGCGTCGGCAATATTCAGCCGTCCGGTTGCCACGAAGCTCTCGAGCTTCAGGGCAAGTGCCGGATCTTTGGCGATCGCCTGCCGCACGGTTTGGCGCGCCGTGGGGCTGAGTTCCCCGTCGGCGTATGCCATCAAAATCTCGTCGCTGATAATAGCCATAAACCCTACCCTGCTTTTGGCGCCACGGTGCGCACAGTGGTCTCGACGGCTTTGTTTTCGAGCAGGGCATGCAGTCCGCGCCGTGCGCGGGCCAAGCGGCTCATCACCGTTCCGATAGGAATATTCATGACTTCGGCGGTTTGCTTGTAGGAGAGCCCGTCGATGCAAACCAGCGCGATCAGCGCCCGCTGGTCGGCGGGCAGCCGCGTCATTGCCGCGGTGACCTGGTCGAGCATCATCTTGCTCTCGGCCACGTCGCGGCCATCGGTGCCGGCCTGAGCCTCGGCAGCTTCGATGTCGTAAACCTCGCCGCGCACCTTGGTGGCACGCAAACGATCGAGCCATATATTCTGCGCGATACGAAACATCCAGCTGTCGAGCCGTGTTCCCGGTTGCCACTGCTCGACCCGCGACAACGCACGCATACACGTTTCTTGGACAAGATCGTCACCGGAATCGAGGTCGCCGCACAGCGCGTACGCAAAACGCCTTAGACGCGGCAGCAACTCGACAATCCGAGTGCGGATCTCGTCCGTCACGCGTCTGCCTCCCGCGGGTCTGACCAACAACGGCCCAGAGCCCGGCCCTATTCCCCGGTGTGTCCCTAACCGAGACCAAAAAAAGGCTTATCCGCCATGATTGCGGCGGGAAAACAACGGAGCGCAAAATAACCGCGCCCTTGTGGATTTTTTCTTAGGTGCGTGGCGACGGATCCACGCGACGAATTTCGCCTAGCTTGGCGCGCGCTGTTGCGCTAGCGCGACCGGAACTCCGGGCTCGAATTTCGCGCGACGGATGACAAGTGTGGTTTTTACGCTTGCGACGTTCGGTGCAGCGGTCAACTCGTTGATGACGAAATCTTGGAACGTCGACAAATCCGGAGCCACGCATTTTAGAACGTAGTCCGTCTCGCCCGAGAGCATGTAGGATTCCCTTACCAGCGGCCACGCGAGCACTCGGTTCTCGAAGGCGCGCAGGTCTGCCTCCGACTGGCTGTGCAAGCCGACCATTGCGAAGGCGACCACCTCAAAGCCGACCGCTTTTTCATCGAGCAGCGCAAAGTAGCCGGTAATCATTCCGGCTTGTTCCAGGGCCCGCACGCGGCGCAGGCAAGGCGGCGGCGAAACGCCGACTTTGCGCGCGAGGTCTACATTCGTTATACGGCCGTTCGCTTGCAGCTCTTTCAGGATGCGCCAATCGGTTGCGTCGAGACGTGCGCGCACGGATCCTTGACTCCCCACGAAGACGCCAGGGAGTTTGGCTCACCACCCTGGTTGACGCAACTTTGTTTCGCGCCAGCGACATAAAATAGGGATCGCCGGAATGGCGGATGACATGGTGGCGGGTTGCCGGGGCTGGATCATCAGCGACGACAAGGCCGGCAATAATGTCCAGGCGCAGGGCGTTTTCGACGCCCTCGGCATCACCTATGACATCAAAGTCATTGACCCGCGCGGCCTTTATAAATGGCTCTCGCCGTGGGCACCGGTGGACCCGCGGGAGGGTTTCGGAACGCCGGGAAGCCAGTTTCACGCACCCTGGCCCGACTTTGCGGTTTCGATCGGCCGGCTGACGACGCCCTACATGCGCAGGCTCAAGAAGGCCGCGGGGCTCGCCACCTACACCATCATCCTGCAGGACCCCAAGGTCGGCACGAGGGCTGCCGACCTCTATTGGGTTCCCGAGCACGACACGCTGCGCGGTCCCAACGTCATCACCACCCTCACCGCGCCGCACAGCTTTTCGCCGGCGCGGCTCGCCGCGCTCCGCGCGCATATGCCGGAAGAGGTGGCCGCCCTGCCGCAACCGCGCATCGCGGTGACGCTTGGGGGACCGAACGGCGACTACCAGTACACCGCGCAATCTCTGCGCAAGCTTGCCTCAGCCCTCCAGTCCCTGATCGCTCTTGGCGCCGGCCTGATGATCACGCCGTCGCGCCGAACGCCGCCTGGGGTGGCGCAGTTCGTTCGCGAGGCGTCGGCAGCAGGTCCAAGGCTGTTCTGGGACGGGAAGGGGGAGAATCCGTACCCGCAGTTCCTGGCGCACGCGGATGCTTTCATCGCGCCCGCCGATTCCGTGAACATGACGGGAGAGCCCGCGGTGACGGGAAAGCCCGTCTACGTTTTCGAACCGGACGGAGGATCGGCAAAGTTTACGCGCTTCCATGCGGGACTTCGCCGCCATGGTGTGACCCGGCCGATGCCGGAGCGGTTTGAGCGGTTTGAGACGTGGACCTATCCGCCTCTCGACTCGGCCCGCGACATCGCGGCGGAAATCGTCCGGCGCTGGTCGAAACGGCGGGCCATGCTTGGCGCCGGAGGCGCCATCACTCCGCCGCCTTGACCGGAGCTCCCGCCGCCCACCAGCGCTCCAGCGGCTCGAGCAGGTTCTCGAGCGGCTGGTAGCCATTGGTGAGGAGGGCGTATCCTTTCTCGTCGCTGCCGGCGATCACTGTCGGAAAGCCGCGAATGCCGAGTTCCTGCGCGATCAGGAAGTCGCGAAATGTTTCGTTCTGCGTCTCTGGTGCCGCGAAGACTTCGCTGAACTTCGCCGCGTCGAAGCCGGCTTCCCCGGCAATAGCCGCAATCTCCGCCGCGGACGTGGTATCCCGGTTCTCAGCATAGAACGCCCTCTGCACGCGGCTAAGGAAGCTCAGTGCGGTAGCCGGCGCCAGACGCCGGGCGGTGACGACCGCGCGGCATGCGGGCTCCGTATCGTACGTGAACGCCTCGCGCTCGAAGAAGCTCATATTGAACGGCTGGCCGGTGGCTTCTCCCACGCGGGTCCAGGCGCCGCGGATGTACTCGCGGTCTTGCGGCCGCATCGGCGTGGTGTTGCCGGCGCGCAGGCCACCCATCACGAGGCCGAGCCCCAGCCTGCCTTCGAAGCGCTCGCTCAGCGCCGTGATCACCGGCGAGAAGCCATAGCACCAGGAGCACATGGGATCGGCAAAGTAGAGCAGCTGCATGTCGGTCATGTTTTAACCTCTGCCCCGAAAGGTGGTGCGCTCAGTGTAGCTGCGCAACCCGCTGATTGGCCAGCGTGATCCTTGCATCGCACAATCGGCATCCCCACATCCGTCGCAAGAGCGCCCGAGAGGCGCTCACGTGTTGCAAGCGCGGAGCCAAAGCCTGTTCCCGATCCGAGATAGCGTGAGCCGAACGCATGCGCCCGTGGTCGTTTGGACGATCATTGCGACCAATGCGGCCGTGTTTCTGTATCAGCTCGGGCTTGGCGACGCGCAGCTCCAGTTGTTCCTCTACCAGCATGCGCTGGTGCCGTTGCGCTATTTCAATCCGGGCTGGGCCTGGGAGAACGGTCTGTCGCCGACAGACCTGACTCCCTTCCTGACCAACACCTTCATGCACGGCGGCTGGCTGCACATCATCCTCAACATGTGGGTGCTGTACATCTTCGGGCCGGCACTCGAGGATCGGCTCGGCCAGGTGCGATTTGCCGCCCTGTACCTTCTCGCCGGCATTGCCGCGAGCGCGACCCACGCGCTCTTCAATGCGAACTCTCCCGTCCCCGTTCTCGGTGCCTCGGGCGCCATCGCCGGCGTGATTGCCGCCTACGCCGTTCGCTTTCCGTATGCCTGGGTTCGGGTGCTCGTCCCCATCCTGTTCATTCCACTGTTCTTCAGCATTCCCGCGCTTCTGTTCGCCGGCATCTGGTTCTTCATGCAGGTGCTTGGCGGGGCCGGCGAGCTGTTCTCGCCGCTGCACGGCGCGGCCGGCATCGCCTGGTGGGCTCACATTGGCGGCTTTGTTGCGGGGTGGGTGCTGCTGCTGTGGCTGGAGCCGCCCTATGTCGCCGGCGCGAGCCGCGCCTGGTACAACGGCGGCCCGTGGGAGCGCCGGCGGTAGCAGCCGCATTTGTTCGCGATGCCGGCTGCTTGAAGGTTTCCGCAGGGCCTGGACGCAAGGCTTGAGAACGGCCGTCACCCTGCGCTACAAGGCGCGCAACTCCCCATTGATCCCGCGAAGAGGACAAGGCCGGTGGCCAATCCCCAATACGTCTATCACATGCACAAGCTCTCCAAGACCTATCCGGGGGGCAAGCAGGTCCTCAGAGACATCTCGCTGTCGTTCTTCCCCGGCGCCAAGATCGGCGTCGTCGGCCTGAATGGCGCGGGCAAGTCGACGCTGCTGCGGATCATGGCGGGCGAGATCGAGGATTTTGTCGGCGAGGCATGGGCCGCCGAAGGCGTGCGGGTCGGGTATCTGCCGCAGGAGCCCGAGCTCGACCCGGACAAGGACGTGCTCGGCAACGCCATGCAGGGCGTGAAAGAGAAGAAGGCACTGGTCGATCGCTACAATGAGCTTGCGGCCAATTACTCGGACGAGACGGCTGACGAGATGGCGAAGCTGCAGGACGAGATCGAGGCGCAGAACCTGTGGGATCTCGACACGCAGGTGGAGCAGGCGCTCGACGCGCTGCGCTGTCCGCCGAGCGATGCCGATGTCACTAAGCTGTCGGGCGGCGAGAAGCGCCGGGTGGCGCTGACGAGGCTGCTGTTGGCAAAGCCCGACATTCTGCTGCTGGATGAGCCGACCAACCATCTCGACGCAGAATCGGTGGCGTGGCTTGAGCGATATCTCAAGGAATACGCCGGCTGCATCATGCTGGTGACGCACGACCGCTACTTCCTCGACAACATCACCGAGTGGACGCTGGAGCTCGACCGCGGCCAGGGCGTCCCCTACAAGGGCAACTACTCGTCCTGGCTGGAACAGAAGGCAAAGCGGCTCGAGGTCGAGAAGGGTCAGGAAGAAGCGCGTCAGCGTACCCTGAAGCGCGAGCTGGAATGGATCAGGTCGTCGCCCAAGGCGCGCCAGGCCAAGTCCAAGGCGCGCATACAAGCCTACGAGAAACTCGCCGATGAGGCTGGGCGCGAGGAGGTCGGCAAGGCGCAGATCAAGATCCCGCCAGGGCCGCGCCTTGGCGGCAACGTGGTGGAGGTGGAGGGGCTCTCCAAGGCCTTCGGCGACCGCCTGCTGATCGACAATCTCTCATTCAAGCTGCCGCCAGGCGGCATCGTCGGCGTGATCGGCCCGAACGGTGCGGGCAAGACGACGCTCTTCAAAATGATCACCGGGCAGGAGAAACCCGACGCTGGCGCAATCAGGCTCGGCGAGAGCGTCAAGCTCGGCTATGTCGATCAGAGTCGCGATCATCTCGACGACAAGAAGACCGTGTGGGAGGAGGTGTCCGGCGGGCTCGACCAGATGAAGCTCGGCGACAAGATGGAGGTGAACTCCCGCGCCTACGTCAGCTGGTTCAACTTCAAGGGCCCTGACCAGCAGAAGAAGGTGGGGCTGCTGTCTGGCGGCGAGCGCAACCGCGTCCATCTTGCCAAGATGCTGAAGGAGGGCGGCAACCTGCTGTTGCTCGACGAGCCCACCAACGATCTCGACACAGAGACGCTCTCCGCGCTGGAGGCGGCGCTGGAGGACTTCGCCGGCTGTGCCGTGGTCATCAGCCACGATCGCTTCTTCCTCGACCGCATGGCGACCCACATCCTGGCTTTCGAGGGCGACAGCCATGTCGAGTGGTTTGAGGGCAACTTCCAGGACTACGAAGAGGACAAAAAGCGGCGCCTGGGCGATGCCGCGGTTGAGCCTCATCGGATCAAGTTCAAGCGGTTCGAGCGTCGCTAAACCGCAAAGCGAACGCGCTTTTCCGCCTTCGGCGAGGGCTCCGGGCCACACGCCTGACCCGCCCTTGCCTTAATCCAGATCGGAGGCGCTCACGGTTTTGTGCGCTCTTTACCGCGCCGGTTCGCTCGCATAGCGTCAGACTGCGGAGGGATATCGTCCGGGCCGTGGGAGCGATTCATGAAGCGCTTGGTTCTCTGTTTCGACGGGACCTGGAATTCACTTTCCAATCCGAAGGAGCTGACCAACGTTGTCAAGATCGCCAACGCCGTCAGCCTGCGCGATCCGAACGGCATCGACCAGGTCTGCTACTACAATTCAGGGGTCGGCAGCGGCGGCCCGATCGACCGCTTCATCGGCGGTGCGTTCGGGGCAGGGCTTAAGAGCAATGTCCAGCGCGGGCTGGCGTTCCTCACGCTCAACTACCAGAACAACCCGGAAGAGGGTCGGCCGGACGAGATTTATCTGTTCGGCTTTTCGCGCGGTGCTTATACGGCGCGCGCGCTGGCCGGCGTCCTTGGCGTCGCCGGCATTCCTTTCAACATCAGCCAGTCCGAAAAGCATTGGGACTACTACCGCCGCATTGCCAAGCTCGAAGCGGACAACCGCGGGCGGAAGCATTCCTCGCCGATCTGGAAGCGGAATCGAGACGAGATCAACGTCCTGAAGGACGCGCTGGCCGACAAGAACGTGACCCTCTACCAGCCGAGCGAGATCAACATCGTCTGCGTGGGGGTGTTCGACACGGTTGGTGCCTATGGCATTCCGATGGGATTTGGTCTCAGCGGCATCTCGAACGCATTTACGTATTGGACGCGCGGATTTCACAGCCGGCAGATTGGTGAAGGGGTGAAGGTGGCACTGCACGCGATGGCCATCGACGAAATGCGCAGGCCCTTCTATCCGACCTTCTGGATGGAGCGGACAAAGCGCGAGGCCGATGGAGAAGCCAGCGAAACGCCACCCGCCGCCGAGCCGGCACCGCGCGCCCAAGTCGTCGAGCAGATGTGGTTTCCCGGCGTGCATTCGAACGTCGGTGGCGGATATGAGGATGCCGGCCTGTCCGACGTGGCCCTCGCGTGGATGATCTCCCGTGTCAAGGCGCACACGAGCCTGGCCTTCGACGACAGCGAGCTGCTGGGAGAAATCTGGCCCTGCCCGGCCTCGACGCTCTATCACACGGGCCGCGGCGCGCCGATCGGGCGCTTCCGTAGCATCCTGCCGCGTCCGGATGACACCCTGTCGTCGCGCATATGGGAGGGGCTGAATATTGCACTTGGCCGCAGACGGCACTCGCGGCGGCGGCTGAACGAGACGCTCCATTGGAGCGTGAAGCAGCGGCTCGACTGGGAGAATGCGCTGGTGGACAAGAGGGGCGCGCAGAAATACGCGCCCGCGAACCTCAGGAAGCGGAAAGGCCTTCAATTCAGCGCGCCGGATGAGCTGGAGCTCAAACTGGTCGGCAGGGACCGCGATTGGGTCGCGCGCTGTCCCTTGGAGAACGCCGGCCTTCCCTGCCGCTGCATCCAGTTGGAAGTGTTGGCCTCAAAGGAGGGGCGCGAGCCACAGGCCGCAGCCTGAGTCCGCCGCGCCCCTTCCTCGGCTGCGCCGTTTTGCCGTCGTAGCATTCGCCGGCCGCCACAGTGGCGCCGCCGGCCAACTCCGGGCATGATGCGCGCCAGCTACGGAGGAGCCCATGGCATACGCACCATCGCAGGGAGCGCGCATCTACTATGAGGAAACCGGCGCGGGAGTGCCGATCCTCTTCATTCACGAGTTCGGCGGCGATCATCGGAGCTGGACCGATCAGATGCGGCACTTCGGGCGCGGCTGGCGCGCGATCACGTGGGCGGCGCGTGGCTATCCGCCATCCGATTGCCCGGATGACGAAAATCTTTACGGGCAGGACTTCTTCAACCGGGATGCAATTGCCGTGCTTGATGCGGCGCGTGTCGACAGGGCCCACATCGTCGGCCTCAGCATGGGTGGTTACACCGCGCTGATGCTGGCAGCCAGGCATCCGGACCGCGTCATCTCCTGCACGGCGGCGGGGGCTGGCTCCGGCGCGCCCAAGGCTACGCGCGCCTCATTCCTGGAGGAATGCAAGGCCGCGGCCGCGCACACCGAGCAGCTCGGGCGCATCGACGCCGAGGCCATGGGTGTGGGCCCGACGCGCATACAACTGCAAAACAAGGATCCGATCGGCTGGGCCGAATTCGTGCGCCACCTGGCCGAGCATCCGGCCCACGCGGCGGCCAAGACCTTGCGCACCGTGCAGGCCGGGCGACCGTCGCTCTATGATCTCGAAAGCGAGCTGAAGGGGATCAAGGGGCCGGTCCTGCTGCTGGTGGGCGACGAGGATGAGCCCTGCCTCGACGTCAATCTATGGATGAAGCGTTTGATGCCGAGCGCCCAGCTCGGTTTCCTGCCGGGCTCGGGGCATGCCATCAACCTCGAGGAGCCGGCGCTGTTCAACGCGCTGGTGGAGCGCTTCATTGTGAACGTCGACCGTGGCCGCTGGCGCCCCCGCGACCCGCGCGCCGTTCCCGGAGGCGTGCTGACATCGCTCGGCGCCGCGATCCGCAAGTCCTAGGCCGTAGCGCCGAAAGACGGGCGCCATCCAGTTGCTCAGTGGTTGAGCGCCATCAGCAGGGCGCGCGGATTGCCGCCGTTCTGGGCGATGTAGTCCTCAAACAGCTTCTTGAGGAAGGGCGTCATCCATAGCCCGAGAACCATGGCGTCGCGCACCTTGTACGAGGCGCCTTGCTTGACCAGGAGCCATCGCACGTCGTAGTCCCCGCCGCCCTCCACCACGACCTTGCAATCGACAAAAACGCCGTTGCTGCCCTTGGTGCTCTGTTCCGACCACTCCACACGGGCAATGGGGTACTTGGGCGCCTCGCCGGCCGCGTAGCGGGAGATGAATCGCACCATGCCGGCATAATAGGAGGCGTGGTCGGTCGCCGCGAGCTGGGCCCGGTAGGTGCCCAGGGAATAGAGACCGATATAGGCGATGTCCCCGTACCGTTGAATTGCGTTGGCCATGACGCCCGGCGAACGGGTGCGCGCGGCTGCCATCAGGTCGCGGGCGACTTTGGACATGTAGACAACGGCTGGATCCGCGGCACGGGCCGGCGTTAACCCACCCAGCAACAAGACCACTGCAAAAACTGCCAGAAGCCTGGAGACGAAGGCACGCGCCGCGTGCCGCCGGCCGCCGGCCGGCCAAACGCTCATGGTGCTCGCAACGCTGAACATGCGCCGACTATCCCTCCTTCAGTCTGTCCCGTGCCGCCGCCGTGCCTGCCCGAGCCGAACCTTTGACCACGAACCGCCGTGGAGGTCAAAAGTTGAAGCCAGACCCAAAACACGCGCTACAATATGGCGGAAGTGAAGCGGAATTTTCCAAATTCCCTATAAATGAAAAACGGGCCGCCTGGCCGGCCCGTCTTCTTCTGGATTGCGCGGCCCCTGAAGGGGTCAGCTTTATCCCTTCACTTCCGGCAACTTACTTACCTCGTCCGCGCTCAGGCCAAGGCGCACGTTGTCCCCGGTGCGCGTAAATTTGCCATCCGGCACTTCGACGACTTTGCCCCCAAAACCGAGGAACCCGCCGGTCTTGAAGCGGATCGCCCTCACTTTGCCGTCCGGCCCTTTAGCCTCTCGAGAAATGGTCCCAACCTTGGTGCCGTCTGAAGAGAAGGCCGCCATGCCGACGAGTGAATTGGCCTTGGGCGCCTGGCTGGCTGATTTGCCGCTCGCGCCCGGCGTTGCCGTCGGCGCGCGAGGCGCGGACTGGGTGGGCCCCGCCGGCGGCGCCTTGTTCGGGGCGGTTGGCTGGGTTGTCTGTGCCTGCGCAACTGGTGACAAAGCTGCGCCGGTGAGCAGGGCGAGAGTTCCGATCAGGGGTAGAGATTTGGTGGTGCGCATCTTCAACTGCTCCTCTAATGGATGTCTGAGAACCAGGCGTCCAGCCTGGGTTGCAGGGCACGTAAGTGAACGCGCAGATACCCCCAAGATCGTCGCGTTCACGAGGACGTGAGGCGGAGAAATTATCGTGTGGAACCAACACAAAGCCGCCGCATTTGCTGCCCCGACGCAGTAATCGGGCGGTCTACAGGGGCAAGAATTGATCGCGCCGCCGTGCCGTATTGATCTCCCCGTCCGTTAACCTTGACCGTTGCCGGGATCAGGACGCGGACAGACGTGGAGAGGGACCTCAAATCTTTGCTGTGAGGGCCTGGAAGAGGCACCAGCGGCCGTCCCGGCGACGGGCGATGAGCGGGTCCATTTTTGATGATGCCCGCCCTGAGCCAAATTCGGCGGGAACCTTTGGCTTGACACATAAAGATATGTTTATATCTTCGTCCAACCTTCGGAGGCTTGGATGAGGGCGGCTCTCAAAGTGTCGGGTGCTGTTGCGCTGCTGAAAGCGGTGGCAGAGCCCACACGCCTGCGCATTCTCTCGCTGTTAGCGCCGGGTGAGCTCAACGTCAAAGACCTCACCCGCATCCTTGGGCAAAGCCAGCCGCGCATCAGCCGGCACCTCCGACTGCTTGCCGAAGCCGGCTTGGTGGAGCGGGCGCCGGAGGGAAGCTGGGTCTATTTTCGTCTGTCAGAACACGGCGACGGCGGCGAGCTGGCACGGCTCGTGCTGCAAAGCGTAGACCCCGGCGATCCGGTGCTCGCGCGCGATCGCGCCCGCGCCGACGGCTTGCGGCACGAGCGGGAGCAAGCGGCGCTCGCATATTTTCAGGCCCACGCCGGCGAGTGGGACAAGATCCGTGCGCTGCACGTGGCGGAAGCCGATGTGGAAGCTGCGGTATCCGACGTTCTGGGTGCGGGGCCGTTCGAGCTGCTGGTCGATCTCGGCACCGGCACGGGGCGGATGCTGGAACTGTTTGCCGGGCGCTACCGGCGCGGCCTCGGCCTCGACCTCAGCTCTGCGATGCTGGGCTACGCCCGCGTGAAGCTGGAGCGTGCCGGTGTTTCGCACGCGCATGTGCGCCAAGCTGACATCTACGACCTGCCGCTGGCCGATGGTGCCGCCGATGCCGTGGTCATGCATCAGGTGTTGCACTTCCTGAGTGATCCGCCGCGCGCCATTCGCGAGGCGGCGCGCGTATTGGCGCCGGGTGGGCGGCTGCTGATCGTGGATTTCGCGCCGCATGAGCTCGAGTTCCTGCGCACGGAGTTCGCTCACGAGCGGCTCGGGTTCGCCGACACGCAGGTGCGGCAGTGGCTGGCCGATGCCGGGCTGGAATTGAGTGAGACGCGCGGGCTGACGCCTGCCGGGGACGCGGCCGGCAAGCTCACCGTGTCGATGTGGCTCGCGACGCGCCCCGGTCGCAAGAGCGCCGCCGGCGCGCTGCGCGGCCATTCGCTGGAAGGAGTGGGCTAGATGGAAGCGCAACAAGAGCGCCGAAGCCGCCTGGTCGGCGATGGCGACATCAGCGTGTCCTTCGAATTCTTTCCGCCCAAGACGGCAAAGATGGAGGAGGCGCTCTGGTCTGCCATCCGCCGCCTGGAGCCCCTGCGCCCGCGCTTTGTATCGGTGACCTACGGTGCGGGCGGCACCACGCGTGAGCGCACGCATGCCACGGTTGAGCGCCTGGTGCGCGAAACCCGCCTTACGCCCGCCGCGCATCTCACCTGTGTCGAGGCGACCAAGGCCGAGATCGACGAGGTTGCGCGCAACTACAAGGCGGCAGGGGTGCATCATATCGTTGCCTTGCGCGGTGATCCGCCGGCGGGAGCCGGCGCGAAATACTGTCCGCACCCCGGCGGCTATGCGAACGCGGCGGCGCTGGTTCAGGGCCTGAAAGGCATCGGCGGTTTCGAGGTTTCGGTGGCGGGTTATCCCGAAAAGCACCCCGACAGCCCTTCTGAGGTCGCCGATCTCGAAAACCTCAAAGCCAAGGTGGATGCTGGGGCGAACCGCGTGATCACCCAGTTCTTCTTCGACAACGCGCATTATCTGCGTTTTCTGGAACGCGCACGGGCGCGCGGCATCTGGGCACCGATCATTCCGGGCATCGTTCCAATCCACAACTTCAAGCAGGTCGCCGGATTTGCCGCGCGGTGCGGGGCGGTGATGCCGTCATGGCTGGCACGGCGGTTCGACAGCCTCGACGCCGATCCGCAGACGACGCATCTGGTGGCGGCGGCGGTGGCCGCCGAGCAGGTGATGGATCTCGTCGACCAGGGCATTCGCCAGTTTCATTTCTATACGCTCAACCGGGCCGATCTTGTGTACGCGATCTGCCACCTGCTGGGGCTGCGGCCGTCGGCCGGTGCGCAGAGCACAACTGAGGTGGCCGGCGCATGACCCGCGAGCAACGCATCACGGCCCTGAAAGAGGCGGCTGCCCGGCGCATCCTGATCATCGATGGCGCCATGGGTACGATGATCCAGCGCCGCAAGTTCGACGAGGCGACCTTTCGGAGCGCGCGCTTTGCGAACCATCCCAAAGCCGTCAAGGGCAACAACGACCTGCTGGTGCTGACCCAGCCGCAGGCGATCGCGGATATCCATGCCGCCTACTGTGCGGCGGGCGCCGACATTATTTCCACTAACACGTTCAACGCACAGCGCATCTCCCTCGCCGACTACGGGATGGAAAGTCTTGCTCCCGAGATCAACGTCGCCGCGGCCCGGCTGGCGCGCCAGGTGGCCGATGCGGTGACGGCCAAGACGCCAGACAGGCCACGCTTTGTCGCCGGTGCGATGGGCCCCACCAACCGTACCGCCTCAATCTCGCCGGATGTGAACAATCCCGGATTTCGCAACACCAGCTTCGACGAGCTGGCCGAGGCCTACGCCGAGCAGGCGCGCGGACTGATCGAGGGCGGAGCCGACCTGCTGCTGATCGAAACGGTGTTCGATACTCTGAACGCCAAAGCGGCAGGCTTCGCGGTGTACCAAGTGTTCGACGAAATGGGGGTCGAGCTGCCGCTCATCATGTCCGGCACAATCACCGACCGTTCCGGGCGCACGCTGTCCGGGCAGACGCCGGAGGCGTTCTGGTTCTCGATCCGGCATCTGAAGCCGTTTGCTGTCGGGCTCAACTGCGCCCTGGGCGCGGAGCTGATGCGACCTTATCTGGCCGAGATCGCGGCTGTGGCCGACACGCTCACCATTGCCTATCCCAACGCCGGGTTGCCGAATGCTATGGGCGAGTACGACGAGGGGCCGCACGACATGGCCTGCCAGCTCGGGCCCTGGGCCAAGGACGGCTTGCTGAATATCGTCGGCGGCTGCTGCGGTTCGACGCCCGAGCATATCGCCGAGATCCGGGCGCACGTCGAGACGTATCCGCCGCGCAAAGTGCCGAAGATCGAGCGCAAGATGTGCCTTTCCGGCCTCGAACCGTTCGTGCACGGGTGAGGGCGATGCAATGACCACCACCACGGCCGCCACGTCTTTCATCAACATCGGCGAGCGCACCAACGTCACCGGCTCGGCGAAGTTTCGCAAGCTGATTGAGGCGGACGACTACGCCGCCGCGCTGGCCATCGCGCGCAACCAGGTCGAGAACGGCGCCCAGATCCTTGACGTCAATATGGACGAAGGCCTGCTCGATTCGGAAAAAGCGATGGTGACGTTTCTCAATCTCATTGGCTCCGAGCCCGACATCGCGCGCGTTCCAATCATGATCGACAGCTCCAAGTGGAGTGTGATCGAGGCCGGCCTCAAGTGCGTGCAAGGCAAGCCGATCGTCAACTCGATCTCGATGAAGGAAGGCGAGCAGTCCTTCCTCGATCATGCGCGGAAGGTGCTGCGCTACGGCGCCGCCGTGGTGGTGATGGCCTTCGATGAGGAGGGTCAGGCCGATACCGTCGAGCGCAAGGTCGCGATCTGCGAACGGGCCTACAAGCTGCTGACCGGAAAGGTCGGCTTCCCGCCCGAGGACATCATCTTCGACCCGAATATATTCGCGGTCGCCACCGGCATCGACGAGCACAACAACTATGGCGTCGCCTTCATCGAGGCGGTGCGGCAGCTCAAGAAGAAGATGCCGCTGGTGCACTGCTCCGGCGGACTGTCGAACCTGTCGTTCGCCTTCCGCGGCAACGAACCAGTGCGACAGGCCATGCATTCGGTATTCCTGTATCACGCCATCCCGGCCGGGCTCGACATGGCGATTGTCAACGCCGGCCAGATCACGATCTACGACGACATCGATCCCGAGTTGCGCGAGCTGTGCGAGGATGTGATCCTCAATCGGCGTCCTGATGCCACGGATCGGCTGTTGGATGCCGCCGGCAAGTTCAAGGGCGAGGGCACGGCAAAATCCAAGGAGAAGGATCTCGCCTGGCGCGAACAGCCCGTTGCAGAGCGGCTCAAGCATGCGTTGGTGCACGGCATCAATGAGTACATCGAGGCTGACACGGAGGAGGCGCGCAAGGCCGCGGCCAAGCCGATCGAGGTGATTGAAGGCCCGCTGATGGCCGGCATGAACGTGGTCGGCGACCTGTTCGGATCGGGCAAGATGTTCCTGCCGCAGGTGGTGAAGTCGGCGCGTGTCATGAAGCAGGCGGTCGCCTACCTGCAGCCCTACCTGGAAGCGGAGAAGAAGGCTTCGGGCCTGGACCAGATGCCGGCCGCCGGCAAGGTCGTGATGGCGACGGTGAAGGGCGACGTGCACGACATCGGCAAGAACATCGTCGGCGTCGTGCTCCAGTGCAATAACTACCAGGTGATCGATTTGGGCGTGATGGTGCCGGCGCAGAAGATTCTCGAGACGGCCCAGAAGGAGAAGGCGGACATCATCGGCCTCTCGGGCCTGATCACGCCGTCTCTCGACGAGATGTGCCACGTGGCGGCCGAGATGGAGCGCGAGGGGTTCTCGCTGCCGCTGTTGATCGGCGGCGCGACCACCAGCCGGGTGCACACGGCAGTCAAAATCAGCCCCAACTACGCGCGAGGACAGGCAATCTATGTAACGGACGCCAGCCGCGCAGTCGGGGTGATGTCGAGCCTGATCTCGGAGAGCGACCGTGCCGGTTACGTGGAGAATGTGCGGGCCGAATACGTCAAGATCCGCGAGGCGCACGCGCGCAGCGAGGCGAAGAAGACGCGGCTGTCGCTGGCAGCGGCGCGCGAGAACCGCTTCAAGATCGATTGGGCGAACTACGCGCCGCCGCGGCCGAAGCTTCTCGGCGCCCGAGCTTTTGCCAACTATCCGCTAGCCGAGCTGATTCCCTATATCGATTGGACGCCGTTCTTCTCCACCTGGGAGCTGTCGGGCAAATATCCCCGCATCCTGGAAGACAATGTGGTGGGGACAGAGGCCAAGAAGCTGTTCGCCGACGCGCAGGCGATGCTGAGGCGGATCGTGGCGGAGGGCTGGCTCAAGGCCAGCGCAGTGATTGGGTTTTGGCCCGCCAACGCTATGGGTGACGACATCGAGCTCTATACCGACGAAACGCGAACCGCGCGCCTTGCGATGCTGTACACGTTGCGCCAACAAATGGCGCGCGACCACAACCGGGAGCGGCCCAATACGGCGCTGTCGGACTTCGTGGCACCGAAGGAGACGGGCATCGCGGACTATGTCGGTGCGTTCGCGCTTACCGCCGGTCTCGGTGAACAGGAAGCGCTTGTGCGCCAAATCGACAAGACCGACGACTACGGACGCATCATGCTGAAGGCGCTGGCCGATCGGCTGGCGGAGGCGTTTGCCGAGCGCATGCACGAACGCGTGCGGCGCGAGTTCTGGGGCTACGCGCCGAAGGAGAAACTGACCGGCGAGCAGCTCATTTCCGAGGCTTACCGCGGCATACGTCCGGCCCCCGGATATCCGGCACAGCCCGACCACACTGAGAAAGCCACGCTGTTCAAGCTGCTCGACGCCGAGGCACAGGTCGGGGTCAAGCTCACGGAGAGCTTCGCCATGTGGCCCGGCGCCGCCGTTTCCGGCCTCTACCTATCGCACCCGGAGAGCCACTACTTCGGCGTCGGCAAGGTGGAGCGCGACCAGGTGGAGGATTATGCGCGCCGCAAGGGGTGGCCGGTGGAAGAGGCGGAGCGCTGGCTTGGTCCTGTGCTCAACTACGATCGCAAACTCGCACAGAGTGCAGCGGCCTGATAGGGTCCCCGCCGCCGGTGTGCGGGAGCGGGGGCTCCCGGCGAAGGGCCTGGGGAAAGGGGGGAGTATGCTGTCACGCCTGGTACTGCTGGCGTTGCAACTCATCATCGGATGGGTCGCAGCGCCGGAGATCGTGCGCTATCTGCCTCGCATGGGCGAACTGTCTCTGTTCGTCTTCGCGGTGGTGTTTGCGGTGCTGGTATGGGTCGTGGGCTTGGTGTTGGCGCAGGTGCTGCGCGACATCGGCACGCCCGGTAGCCCGACGCTCGTGAGCTGCCTGATCGTGGCGCTGATCGGCGCCGCCCTGATCAAATGGCTGCCGTTGTTCGTGCCCGATCTGGGTCGGCCGATGCACAGCGTCCCCGCCCTCGTCTATCCGCTGATCGGGGCGGTGATCGGCTATCATGCCCGGCGCTAGGCGCTTTCGTTTCGGATCTCGAAAAATGCTGAAGGCACGGGATCTTAGACGATCCCGCGCCTTCGTTATCTCAAGAAGTCGCCGCTTGCCTGTCCGGCCGGTCTCTGCTTCCCGCAGACCAAATCCGGAGCCGTACGTCCGACCTCAGAACATTCCAAAGACGACAGCAGTCAGGAAGGCGAAGGAGATGATGGCGGCCAATACGTTCAGCCTCATCCTGAGTTCCATCGTGGCCTCCTTTGCCGGACGAGCCGGCGCTGAAACTCCGCGCGGTTTCCCGGCGCGGAGTGTGCGACTCTAGGCGGCGGCCCCAACGAATGCCAAGCGAAATCCATGCTGCGATGCAATATTTGGATGATTATCGATATAGTTTCTAAATTGCCGCACTTGCAGTGCGAAGGAACAACAGCCCGCGTGTCTTGTACAAGAGGTGAAATACCAGATTAACGCCCTGTATTCACCAATTATTAATCAAGTTAAACTCGAAGTGCCTTCGTTACGCTGCAATACGATTGGAGTCCGCCATAAGCAATCCAAGACTGTGTGGCCGTTGCCATACCAGCCGGATATTCGATCGATGTGGCACGGGTGCCACTAAGCCTGTTAATGCAACACAAAAGTCCTGCAACCCATTAAGGGGCGAAACCGGGGGCCCATTGCCCGGGGACGATCCCGGGACGGAAGAAACAAAGAGTCGGAGAGAGAGCGAGATGGATCGATTCCAGGCGCTGGTAGCCTCCAAGGACGACGCCGGCCAGAAGATGGAATGGAGGGCGCTAGCCCTTGAAGACCTAATGGAGGGCGATGTCGTTGTTCGCGTCTCGCATTCTACAGTCAATTACAAGGACGGGCTTGCCCTGACGGGCAAGGCCCCGGTGATCCGCCGGTGGCCGATGATCCCCGGCATCGATTTCGTAGGTACGGTGGTCGCCTCGAGCCACGCCGGAATCGGGGCGGGTGACGAGGCGATCCTCAACGGCTGGGGGTGCGGTGAGACGCACTACGGCGGCTATGCGCAGATGGCGCGCGTAAAAGGCGACTGGCTGGTGCCGAAGCCAGCATCGTTCGCGCCTGCCGAGACCATGGCGATCGGCACCGCCGGCTACACGGCGATGCTGTGCGTCCTGGCGCTGGAGCGGCATGGCGTAACGCCTGCGAAGGGACCGGTAGTGGTAACCGGCGCCTCCGGTGGAGTGGGCAGCGTCGCGGTCGCGCTACTGAGCAAGCTCGGCTACCACGTCATTGCCTCCACCGGCCGCGCGGCCGAGGCGGACTATTTGAAGACTCTTGGTGCCGCGGAGGTGATCGACCGTGCCGAGCTGTCGGGACCGGCAAGGCCGCTCGGTAAGGAGCGTTGGGCCGGAGCGATCGACGCAGTCGGGAGCCAGACGCTGGCCAACGTTCTCAGCATGACGAAGTATGGCGGCACGGTCGCAGCCTGTGGACTGGCGCAGGGCATGGACCTGCCCACGTCTGTGGCGCCGTTCATCCTGCGCGGCGTGACGCTGGCGGGCGTGGACTCCGTAATGGCGCCGAAGGCAGCGCGAGTCGAGGCGTGGGACCGGCTGGCGCGTGATCTCGACCGGGGCAAGCTGGCGACGATAACGCAAACGCATCCAGCAACCGACGCCGTTGCGCTCGCGCCCGACATCCTGGCGGGCAAGGTGCGCGGACGCATTGTTCTGACGCTCGACTGAGTCCTCACGCGCCGAGCGCGGTCACCCGGCAGCGGAAGCCGCGCACGTCGGAAGAACCCGACATCGGGTCCCATGGGCCGTCGTAGCCCAGGGCAGCGTTGATGTTGACGTCGAGCGCGCCGTGCTCCGGCGTGTGATCAGACGGCAGCCACCAGCCCATGCCCGTATTGACCACGTCCGGTGGTGTCATGTCGGTGAGCTTGATGCGGAGGCGACACGGCCCTTTGCCCGAAGCGACTTCGAGGCGGACCCAATCGCCATCGTTCAGGCCGAGCGTCCTCGCCGTGTCGGGATGCATCGTGAGGCGCGGATCGGGCGATACCTTCAGCGCCCACTCCTGGTCGCGGAAGCGCGAGTGGTGGTAGCTCTTCTCGCGGTCGCCGGTGATGAGCACCAGCGGGTAATCCTGCGTCGCGTCGGGGCCCAGCGCGTCGCGGCTCGGCGGGACATGGGCCGGCAGCGGATCGAGCCCATGGCTCTCCATGGCGGTGGAAAAAAGCTCGACCTTGCCGGTGCTGGTTGCAAAGGGACGTTCGGCTGCCGGCGCTTCGGGAAGCTGGTAGTAGCCATCGCGTTCCAGGTCTTCGATGCGGATGCCGCTGTCGCCCAGCAAATAAAGGTTGAATTCGCGCTGGGTGCGCCACGGCAGCAGGCGCCGGGTCAGCGCCTGGCGGTCAGCCATCCTGTCGAGCAGAGGGGCCGCGATCTCGATCTCGCAGCGTGCCTCGCCTTGCGGCGGCACCACAGCGCGCGTGAACAGCACGGTGGGGCCGGAGGGCATAAACGACACGTCCTCCTCCTCGAGCGTAGTCGTTTTCGGCAGCACAATATCGGCGAACTCGGCGGTCGGCGTCATCGTGTGCGCGGCCACCGCAACGAAGTCGAGGGCTCGGAAAGCCTCGATGGTGCGGCGCGTGTCGGGATAGGTGACGAGAATGTTGACGCCGCTGGCGTAGAGCGCCCTCACGGGATAGGGGCGTCCGGTCAGGATGGCATTGATGACTGAGGGATTGTGGCAGGCGGTCTGCCAGCCCTTCGGACCGGCCCAAAGCGGGAAGCGGTCGGCGCCGATGGTGCGCTTCTCGACATCCGCGTCGAGGCGGAATTCGGGTTTGTGGAGCAGCTCGATGTAATTGCGAAAACCTTTCGGTGTGCGCATGCGCAGGTTGCCGCCGGGGCGGTCGACGTTGCCGCTGATCGCCACCAGGCAGTGGAACGCGCGGAACGTCTGCACGCCGGCACTGAAAGCGTCGATGCCGTGACCGCTGACGAAGGTGGAAGGGCCGTCCGCATACATGCGCGCGGCAGCCGCAATGTCGTCAGCCGGGACTCCGGAAATGGCCTCCGCACTTGCCGGCGGCGTCTCGGCGGCGCGCTTGGCGAGCGCCTCGAAGCCATGGCACCAGCGCTCCACGAACGCCTTGTCATAGCGGCCCTCGCTGATCAGCACGTGGATCATGGCCAAGGCGACGGCCGCGTCGGTGCCCACGCGCGGTCTCAGCCACAGGTCGGCGATTTGTGCCGCCTGGGTGCGCTTGGGGTCGATGACGATGATGCGCGCGCCACGCTTCTTGGCGGCCTTCAAAGCCATCCACTCGACGGGATCGGCGATGCTCGAGTTGCGCCCCACGATCAAGGCGCAGCGGGTGTTGGGGATGTCCTCGCCGCGCGTAATGTCGAGGCCCGTGGCGCGCGCGCTCACCGCACGGCAGCCGCCGCACAGGTCCTGGTTGATCATCCAGTTGGGTGAGCCGATCGAGCGCATCATCAAGGCCGTGATGAGACTGCGGCTGAAATAGGCGCCGCTGGTGGCGCCCACGATGGCTTCGGCGCCGTAGCGCTGGCGGATTTGCGCAAAGCGATCCGCCATCTCGTCCAGCGCTTCATCCCAGGAGATGCGCGCCCAACGGCCTTCGCCGCGCGCGCCGGTGCGGCGCATAGGATGAAGCAGCCGGTTTGGGTGATACGCGATGCCTGGCGCGCCGCGCATTCCCTTGATGCAGAATGCCCCGTTCGAATACGGATTGGCCCGATTGGGGCTGAACTCGACGACCCGGCCGTCGCGCACCGTGGCGAGCGCCCCACAGCAGGTCGAGCATTCCCAGCAGGTGGTGGGGTAGGTGCCGTCTGGCGTGAGTGGTGTGCTCGGATCGATCATAGCCTTTGCAGCTTGGACCGGAGGCGCGCGGCCCGCAAGGGCGCAATGCGCGCGCGCCGCAATTCACACGTACTGCGTTGGACTCAGGCGCCGACGCTGGCGATGATCTTGGCGCGCAGAGCAGCATCCGGCAGAGGTTGGATGCCGGCCTGGAGGTTGTCGCGCATGTGCTCCGGACGGGAGGTACCGGGAATGGCGCAGGTGACAGCCGGGTGGCTGACAACGAATTTCAGCAAGAGCTGCGCCCAAGACCGGCAGCCGATCTCGGCGGCCCAGCTCGGTAGCGGCTTGCCGCGCAGGGCGCGCAACAGGCCGCCGCCGCCGAACGGCCGATTAACGAGCACCGCGATGCCGCGCTCGGCCGCCAGCGGCAGCAGGCGCTTCTCCGCGGCGCGATCGTCGGCGGCATAATTGAGCTGGACGAAATCGACCTTTTCCGCGCGCAGCACAGCCTCCAGCTCGGGGTAGGCGCTGGAGGTGTAGTGCGTCACGCCCAGATAGCGGATGCGCCCCTTGCTCTTCCAGTCGCGCAGGGTGGCGAGATGGGTGCGCCAGTCGACCAGATTGTGGATCTGCATGAGATCTATGCGGTCGGTGCGCAAAAGCTTCATCGACCGCTCCATCTGCGCGACGCCGGCGGCCCGCCCCTGCGTCCACACCTTGGTGGCGAGAAAGGCTTTGTCGCGAGTACCCGCGGCGCTCAGCAGGTCGCCGGTGACGCCTTCGGCTGCGCCGTACATGGGGGAGCTGTCGATCACCGATCCACCGCCCTCGAATAAGGTGTGGATGACTTCGGCAAGGGGCGCGCGATCTTCCGGACGCCTGCCGACGTCGAAGCCGCGCCACGTGCCAAGGCCGATCACGGGGAGCGCCTTGCCATCGGCGGGGATCGCTCGGGTAAGCATTTTCGAATCTCCAGGCTTGGCCAGGGCCATACCACTGAGGCTGAGGCTCGCGGATGCCAGCGCCGTGGCCGCGCCACGCAGAAAATCATGCCGGGTCAGGCTGATCACGGGCGGTTTCGGGGGCGTTTTGGAACAAGGCGTCATGGGAGCGCTAACGGAAGGGACGGCGATGCGGTTCCCCCTTGATTTGCAGGCCAGTTTTTCGGCAGGCGCTTGGCGGCGGACGGCGCGCAATCTTCCCGCAATCCTTCTGCTGGCGCCCATATGTTGCCTGAAGGCACCAGGGTGACAATTCCGCGGCTCCCGGGTCGCCCGTTCATTGATCATCCTTCCGAATCACATCCTATTCCCCCGATAGCTGCGATTTTTTGTTCGGAGTGCCTGTCGCGGCGTCCAACCGGAGCACCAACGACATGCGCGCGCGCGAACTCATTCTGGCAGCAGCAGTGCTGGCCGTGCCATCTGTAGCATCGGCTGGCGGTATGACCTACGGCGGGGGACCATATGTGGCGGGGGACAACCCCGGCTATGTGCTCTTCAGCGGCGG
>DASZQG010000143.1:0-28598 GCA_035550075.1 Hyphomicrobiaceae bacterium
CGCATCACCGGCGAGGAGGTGGTCGCCGCCAACCCATCGAAGGATCCCTGGGCCGCGCTGACCCCGGCGGTTGCGCAGTCGATCGCCGACAAGGCAGCGAATTCGTTTCTGACCTGGCTGCCGAACCAGAACCCAAGCGCGGCGGTCGCCTCAAGCACCACCATTCATCCTGCCGGCGACGCGCGGCCGGCCGCGCCTGCCACGCAGGCGATTGCGACTGCGCCTCAGGCGTCCACCGAGGCAACCGGCAGCATCAACCGCGGCCTCGTCAACGCCGCGCTGGTTCCCGCCGTCACCGGCGCGCCTGGCGACGGCAACACGTCCCTTGCTGCTGCGATGCGTCGCGTCCTGGCCAAGGAAGGCGTGCCGACGGCGAACAACGGCAAGGGCGCCTACAGCGTACGCGGCAAGGTGACCATGAGCCAGCCAGCCAATGGCGAGCAGGACATCAAGATCGAGTGGCACGTGTACGATGGGCACGGCAGCTTCGTGGCCGCCGTCACCCAGAACAACAAGATTCCGGCCGGCCGGCTTGATGGCGCCTGGGGCTCGATCGCCGACGACGCCGCCAGCGGCGCAGCCGGCAAGATCAAGCAGGTCATTGCCGATCACCAGGCCGGAAAGCCCGTCCAGACCTCCGGCTCACAGAACGCCGGCTGAGACCGCCTCCGGTGCCGCGTCCTGCCAGCCCCGCCAGAACGTTAATGCGCGGGGCTCGCATTTCGCCGCATGCCGGAGCGGCCGTTTGCCAGTCGCCCTGCGCCTTGCTAGAAGGCCTCGCTTAAGACCGGAGCGCGGGCCAATGCCGTTGGATGCGCGAGATGCGAACCGTAACCCCAGTGCTCGCATGAAGGTAGTCGCCGGCAACAGCAATCGCCCGCTGGCCGAGTCCATCTCGGCGATCCTGAAGCTTCCCCTCACCAAGTGTGTCGTCAAGCGCTTCGCCGACATGGAAGTGTTCGTCGAGGTGCACGAGAACATGCGCGGCGAGGACGTCTACGTCCTGCAATCGACCTCGTTCCCAGCCAACGACAACCTGATGGAGCTGCTGATCCTGGTCGACGCGCTGAAGCGGTCGATGGCGCGGCGCATCACGGCCGTGATCCCCTATTTCGGGTATGCCCGGCAGGATCGCCGGCCGGGCCCCCGCACGCCGATTTCCGCCAAGCTGGTGGCCAACCTGATCGAGCGCGCCGGGGTGGACCGCGTGATGACGGTTGACCTGCATGCCCTCCAGATCCAGGGGTTCTTCGACATCCCCACCGACAACCTGTTCGCCGCGCCGGTGATGGTGCGCGACATCCAGGAGCGCTACGACGCCTCGAGCCTGGTGGTGGTGTCGCCGGACGTCGGCGGCGTGGTGCGCGCCCGCGGGCTGGCCAAGCGCATCAACGTGCCGCTGGCGATCTGCGACAAGCGCCGCGAGCGGGCCGGCGAATCGGAGGTCATGAACGTCATCGGCGACGTGAAGGGCAAGCGCTGCGTGCTGATCGACGACATCGTCGATTCCGGCGGCACCCTGGTGAACGCGGCCAACGCGCTGATCGGCCAGGGCGCGATCGAGGTGGTTGCCTACGTCACCCACGGGGTATTTTCGGGTGAGGCGGTGGCGAAGATTACGCGGTCCAAGATCAAAACCTTCGTCGTCACGGACACCATTCAGCCCACCGAGGCGGTGAAGGCGGCCAACAACATCCGCGTGCTGTCCATCGCGCCGCTGATGGCGGAAGCCATCGCCCGCACGGCGCGCGAGGAGAGCGTCTCCAGCCTGTTCTACTGACGGCGTCTTCCTTCGCGGAATGTTCGCGCAGCCTGCAAGCTCGTGCTTTCAGGCAACAGGTTTGCCGATCAGCGGGCGGATCGCGCGAGCCGCTGTCCGCCCCAGGGCGTTGCGTAGACGACCCCGGCAGTGGCGAGGCCGTAGGCCGCCAGCGACACGCCGACCAGCGCAAACATCGCCCACAGTGGGGCACTGATCCACGCGAGCACCGCCCCGCCAATGGCAATAGTCGCGAGCCGCACCGTCGCCGCGAGGACCGGGCCCAGCACCTTGCCGGCGCCCTGTGAGGAGAAGTAGAGACACAGCCCGAGACCCACAAAGGCATAACTCGGCCCCGCGAAATGCAGGTACAGGCTCGCGGCGGCGCGCACGGCGGGATCATTGGTGAACGGCGCCGCCCACAGGTCCGGCAACAGCGAAACAAACCCGCCGATCAGGCCGAGCGCGGCGGCGGCCACGGCGCCTCCGGTCCAGGCGACGCGGCGGGCACGTGCCACGTCCTGCGCACCGATGGCCATGCCGACCATCGGCACACAGGCGACCCCCACGGCAAACGCGATCGGCACGAGCAGGAATTCGAGCCGTGCGCCGATGCCGTATCCGGCCAGCGCCTCTGTACCGAACCGGGCCACGAACGCGGTTAGGATCAGCACGGTGAGCACCGACTGCAGGGGCGAGAATGCTGCCACGGCACCGACTTTAAGGATATCGAGGAACATGTTGCGCTGCAGCGGCACCGGGCGCAGCCGCAGGCGTACTGGCAGCCGTCCGGACCAGAGGAACCATGCGAGGAAAACGGTAGCGACGGCATATCCGCACACCAGGCCCGACGCGACGCCGGCCAGACCGAAGCGCGGGATGGGACCGATGCCGAGACCGAAGGTGCCGCCGATCGCGACCTGCAACAGTGAAGCACTGAACAAGGCAAAGGAAGGGACACGCATATTTCCCGTGCCGCGCACGATGGAGGCAAGGGTATTCGCCAGCCAGATCACAATGGTGCCGACCAGCGCGATACTGGCATAGACCACAGCATGATCGAGCACGGGTCCCACGCCGCCCAGGATGCGGAATATGGGTCGGGCGAAGGTGATGAACGCGATGCTGAACACGACGCCAGCGCTCGCACCTATTACGAGAGCATGAACCGCCAGCAGATTGGCACGATTGCGATCACCTGCGCCAAGGGCTCGACTTACAGCAGATGATACACCGCCGCCCATGGCGCCCGACGACAGCATCTGCATCAGCATGATCATCGGGAACACGAGAGCAATAGCAGCAAGCTGTGCCGTGCCCAGGATACCGACATAAGCCGTCTCGGCGATCGCTACCAGCGCGGTCATCAGCATCGCTGCCAGATTAGGCATGGCGAGGCGGATGAGGGTGGGCAGGATCGGCGCGTACAACAGCGGGTTGGGGGCCGGCGCCTCGGGGGTCACCCTTCGATCCATGGTCGCACCCGTCCGAGGCTGAAGCGGTCTGCAGAAGCCGGCGTGGGCCACCTCGGCCGGCCGTCGCAGGCACGCAGCTAGGCCCGCGGGATATTACTTGTCAAGAAATAGTCGCTTGTTTGTAAAAAGTGACGATGCTAGCTTGCGGCATGGCCCCACCCTATGGACAGCGCTGCCCCGTCGCCCGCGCGCTCGACGTCGTCGGCGAGCGCTGGTCGCTGCTCATTCTGCGCGACCTTATGCGCAAGGGACCGCTGCGCTTTCAGGCTCTCGAGGCGGGCTTGCCCGGGATTGCGCCCAACACTCTTTCTGCCCGCTTGAAGGCGCTGGAAGCCCAGGGCGTGATTGCCCCGCGTCTCTATGAGACCCACCCGCCGCGCTACGAGTATGTCCTGACGCCGAAGGGCGACGCGCTGCAGCCGGTGCTCAAGGCGCTGCGCGCCTGGGGCGAGGCGCACGCCTAGAAGTCCTCTGATCTCGAACTGCATTGCTATCCTTGTCATTCCGGAATTCGCCGAGGGCGAATATCCGGGACCCAGGGCCAGGATTGCAGCCGGGAAGGTCTGCAGCCCCGGGTCCCGGCGCGCGTGCTTTCCCGCAGCCGGAATGACAGCCGACAGCCGACAGCCGGCGCCCGCGCACCCACCCGCCTATGGCGTCAGGTGCGACACGTTCTTCACCACCGTGTAGTGGGTGAGGCCCTCGCTGCCGCCCTCGCGCCCGTAGCCGGAATCCTTCACGCCGCCGAACGGCGTCTCGGCAATCGACGCCACGAAGTGATTGATCGACAGGTTGCCGACCTCCACGCCCTCCGCCAGCCGCTCGGCATTCTTCGCCGAGTTGGTGAAGGCGTAGGCCGCGAGCCCATAGGGCAGGGCATTCGCCTTCTCGATCGCCTCATCGAGCGACTTCACCGGGTTCACCAGGGCCAGTGGTCCGAACGGCTCCTCGCGCATCGCGCGCGCGTCGTCGGGCACCTCGGCCAGCACCGTCAGCGGCCAGTAGTAGCCGCGGTTGGCGAGCCGCGCGCCGCCGGCCATCACCTTTGCGCCCTTGGCCTTGGCGTCGGCCACGAACTCGGTCATCGTCTCGATGCGGCGGGAATTGGCGAGCGGCCCCATCTGGTTGGCCGGGTCCATGCCGTTGCCGATCTTCAGTGCGGCGGCCTTCTCCGCGAACGATTTGACGAAGCTGTCGTAGACGCGCTCTTCGACGAACCAGCGCGTCGGCGACACGCACACCTGGCCCGCGTTGCGCGATTTGCCCGTCACCGAGGTGGCCGCGGTGGCGGCCGGGTCGACGTCCTCGCACACGATCACCGGGGCGTGGCCGCCCAGCTCCATGATGGCCGGTTTCATGTGCTTGCCGGCCATCGCCGCCAGGTGCTTGCCGACGGGAATAGACCCGGTGAAGGTGACGAGGCGGATCGCCGGATGCGGGATCAGATACTCGGAAATCTTCGCTGGCTCGCCGAACACCAGGTTCAGCACGCCGGGCGGCAGGCCGGCCTCCGTGAAAGCGCGCGCGAGCTGCACGGCGCCGGCCGGCGTCTCTTCCGACGCCTTCAAAATGATCGAGCAGCCGGCCGACAGCGCGCCGCCGACCTTGCGTGCCGGCGAGCTCATCGGGAAATTCCACGGGCTGAACGCCGCCACCGGGCCGATCGGCTGGCGCAGCACGGTATGGCGCATGCCGGGCTCGGAGGGAATCACGCGGCCATAAGCGCGCCGGCCCTCCTGTGCATCCCACTCGATGATGTCGCAGCCGCGCAGGATCTCCAGCCGCGATTGCGCGATCGGCTTGCCCTGCTCCAGCGTCATGGCGACGGCGAATTCCTCCACCCGCGAGCGGATGATGCCGACCGCCTTCATGATGATTTCGGCGCGCTTGGCAGGTGACGTGCGCCGCCACACCTTGAAGCCCTGCTCCGCCGCTGCCACCGCGGCCTCGAGGTCCGCCGGCGTCGCATGCGGCACTGCGCCGATGGCGGTCTCGTCAGCCGGATTGATCACCGGGCGGCCGTCGCGCGATTTCCACTCGCCGCCGATCAGAAGCTGCAGTTCGGGGTATTGGACTTGGGCCATGATGCTGCTCACTTTTCGGATTGCTTGCGCCAGGCGATCAGCCGCCGGACGCCTTCGCGCATGTCCACCTGCGGGCGCCAGCCGATGGTGCGCTCGGCCAGGGCGTGATCAAGCCGCCATGCGCCGCCCGACGTCAAGCGCACTTTGCTCGGGTCCGGCGCAACGTGCTCGGGTTCCACCCGGCTCCCTTCCAGCTCGATCACCAGCCGCACGATCTCCAGCGTGGTCGTCGGCTTCGGCCCCGATATGTTGACGGCGACGTTGGTGGCGGGCGAGGCGAGCGCGGCGAGGTTGGCGCGGGCCACATCGCTGACATGCACGAAGTGCTTGGTTTCCGAGCCATCGCCGATCACGCGCGGCCGCTCGCCGCGGCGCACGCGGTCATGCGTCTCGATGATGTAGAGCGCGTTGGCGGCGCGGTAATGCTGGCGCTCGCCGTACACGGTGGCGTAGCGAAGGGCGAGATAGTTCAGTCCGCGCTTGGCGGCGGCGTCGCGGCAGAGCTGCTCGCCGATGATCTTGCTCGCGCCGTAGAGGATGGCTGCGGGTGGCGCGCCGGCTGAATTGAAGGGGGTGGTCTCGACGAGGTCGCCCGCGACGCCGGGGCCGTAGCCATAGACGGCGCTCGAGGAGGCAATCACCAGCTTTTTCACGGCATTGATGCAGCAGGCTTCCACCACGTTCTGCGTGCCGCGGATATTGACGTCGAGCCCGGTCCACGGGTCTTGGTCCATGGTCAGCGACATGACAGCCGCCAGGTGCAGCACGCCGTCGACGCCGGCCGTCGCCGCCAAAAGCTGCGGCAGGCGAAGGATGTCGCCGGGCACCAGCTTCAGCCGCTCGTCACCTTGCAGGTGCTTGATGGCCTCGGTCGAGCCCTGGAAGAAATTGTCGAGGATCAGCACCTCGGCCGCACCCGCCTGCAGCAGCGCTTCCGCACTGGCGGAGCCGACGAGGCTTGCCCCGCCGGTAACGAGAATGCGGCTGTCCTTGATCTGAAGCGGTGCGGCGGGCATGGAGGGTCCGGCTGGTCGGGGCGCAAGCATGGCCCAGGTGCGCGCTGGCCACAAGACGCAGGCAATCGGTTATCCTGCGCGCAACCCGAAGCGAGGAGACCTCATGCAGCAGGAAACGCAGGACCGGCTCGCGATCCGCGCCCTGGTCGAGAACTGGGTGGTGTGGCGCGACGCCGGCGACTGGGACCGCTTCCGCACGGTGTGGCACGACGACGGGCGCATGATGGCGACCTGGTTCCAGGGCACGGCCGACGAGTTCATCGCCGTCAGCAAGGCGGGCTTCGAGAAAGGCGTCAGCATTCTGCATTTCCTTGGCGGGCACTCCGCCGACCTCGCTGGCACCCGCGCCATCGCCCAGACCAAGATGACCATCTCGCAGCGCGCGCTGGTTCACGATGTGGCGGTCGACGTGGTGTGTACTGGGCGCTTCTACGACTTCCTGGAAAAGCGCGAGGGAAAATGGGGCATGGTGCTGCGCCAGCCGATCTACGAGAAGGACCGCATGGACCCGCTCGATCCGGCGGCGAAGCTCACCCTCGACGCCGCGCTGCTGGCGAGCTTCCCGGAGGGCTACCGCCACCTCGCCTACCTGCAGACCCAGATCGGCTACAAGGTGAAGCCTGACATGCCGGGGTTGAAAGGGATGCAAGTGCAGGCTCTCTATGCGCGCGGCCGCCAATGGCTCGCCGGGAAGGCACTGTAGGTTAGAGAGACCCCAACTTGAAAACCCGCCTCCCCTTTTTCTACGGCTGGATCATCGTGGCCGTCGTGTTCGTGTCGATGGCCATCGGCGTCAACGCCCGCACGGCGTTTTCGCTGCTGTTTCCGCCGATCCTTGGCGAATTTCAGTGGGACCGCGGCGTCACCGCCGGCGCCTTCTCCTTCGGCTTCGTGGTATCGGCCATCCTGAGCCCGCTGCTCGGCCGCATCATGGATCGCGCGGGCCCGCGCGTGGTGATGGAGCTTGGGGTCGTCCTGATCGGCGCGGGCCTTCTGCTCGCGCCGCTCACCAGCGAGCCCTGGCATCTCTACGCAACGCTTGGCGTGCTGGTGGGCGGGGGCAGCGTGTGTCTCGGCTATTCCGGACAATCGCTGTTTCTGCCCAACTGGTTCGTCCGGCGACGGGGCCTGGCGACCGGCATCGCCTTCGCTGGCGTCGGCATCGGGTCCATCGTGCTCCTGCCCGCCATCCAGATCGTGATCGAGCAAGCCGGATGGTGCACGGCGTGCTGGACGCTCGGGCTGCTTGCGCTCATCGTGCTGGCGCCCATCAACCTGCTGCTGCGCAAGCGGCCCGAGGACATCGGCCTGCTGCCCGATGGCGACGCCGCGCAAGCCCCGGGTGCGGCTCCGAAGCCTTCCAACGTTGTCGATCCGGCGTGGGCCGCAATCGACTGGACGCTGCCGCGCGCGATGAAGACGGCCCGCTTCTGGTGGATCGCCTTCGCCTATTTCTGCGGGCTCTATGCCTGGTACGCCGTACAGGTGCACCAGACCAAATACCTCACTGAAATCGGGTTCAGCCCGACGCTGGCCGCCTGGGCGCTGGGGCTGGTCAGCCTGGTCGGCATCCCGGGGCAGATCGCACTCGGCTATATCTCCGACCGCATCGGCCGCGAATGGGTGTGGACCGCGGGCATGACCGGCTTCGCGCTTTGCTATCTGCTGCTCCTGCTGCTGGAAGTCTTTCCGAACCCGGCGGTGCTCTACCTGATGGTGCTGGCGCAGGGCCTCCTCGGCTATGGCGTGACGCCCGTGTTCGCCGCGATCGTCGCCGAGATTTTCCAGGGCAAGCACTACGGCACTATCTTCGGAACCCTGATGCTTTCCGCCATCACCGGGGGCGCGGTCGGCCCCTGGGCGACCGGCGTCCTGTTCGACGTCACGGGAACCTACACGCTCGCCTTCTGGATCGGCGTCGCCGCCAGCGTGGCGTCACTGCTTGGGGTGTGGATGGCGGCGCCCGGCAAGGTGCGCGCCGTCGCCGGCCGGATGCATCGCCTCGCCCCCACGGCCTGAGTTCGCTCGTTTGTCATCCCGGAATTGCGCGTGAGCGCAATATCCGGGACCCACGGCCGCGATGCACCCCGGGTGCCCGCACTCCCGCTTGGCTGGAAAGCTCTATCGCCCCTTGAAGCGCGCTTTGCGCCGCTGCACAAACGCCGCAACGCCCTCGGCGTGATCCTCGCTCAGGCTGGCGAGCGCGAACTGGTCCGTATCCATGTGCGCGGCGAGATCGTCCAGCGCGCCGGCCAGGCGGTTGATGCTCGTCTTGGTCATGGTCACGGGAACGGGCGGCAGCGCGGCGATGCGATCCGCAAACGCCAGCGCTTCGGCCAGCGCCTGCCCGTCGGCCGTCACCTTCTCCACCAATCCCCAATCGCGGGCCTCCGCCGCGGAAATGCGATCCTCGGCCAGGATCACCGCCTGCTTGGTGCGCGCCGGCCCCATTAGCGCCAGCAGCCGCGGCAGCGATCCCCAGCTCATGTTCATGCCGAGGGCCACCTCCGGCACGCGAAAGTGCGCGCCCTGCCCGCAGACGCGGAAATCGAGCGAAGCCGCCAGCGCGACGCCGCCACCGATGCATGGTCCCTCGATGGCCGCGATGGTCACCTGCTCCATCTCCCACCACGCCCGGCACATGCGCGGCCCGATGCGCAGAGCGGCACGGCGCTCGCCCAGGCCCAGCCCGGTGCGCGCCTTGCCTTCGGCGTCCTTCAAGTCGAAGCCGGCCGAGAAAGCCTGGGTATTGCCGGTCAGCACGACCACCGAGGTGGCGGTGTCATCCTCGAACGACTGCGCCGCCGCCCGCAGTTCGCGCATCACTGCCGGCGACAGGGCGTTGATGCGGTCGCCACGATCCAGCCGCACGAGCGCGACCCGGCCTTCCGGTCCCAGCCCGCGCTCGATGCTCACGGCCGACGCCATGCGGATCACGCGCTGAAACCGCTAGCCGCCCCAGACCTCGCGCGCGATCTCGACGATCATCTTCAGCTTGGCCCACTGCTGGTCTTCGCTCAGCACGTTGCCCTCTTCGGTGCTGGCAAACCCGCACTGCGGCGACAGGCAGAGCTGATCCTTGGGCGCATACTTGGCCGCCTCGTCGAGCCGGCGCTTGATGTCGTCCTTCTTTTCCAGCGTGCCGGTCTTGGAGGTGACGAGCCCCACCACCACCCGCTTCTTGCCCTTGGGCAGGAAGCGCAGCGGCTCCAGTCCGCCCGCCCGCTCGGTGTCGTATTCCAGGAAGTAGCCGTCATAGTCGATGCCCGCGAGCAGAACCTCGGCCACCGGCTCGTAGCCGCCCTCCGCGATCCAGGTGGAGCGGAAGTTGCCGCGGCACACGTGCGTTGTGATCACCATGTCGGCCGGCTTCGATTTCAGCGCCGTGTTGATCATCTTGGCGTAGATGGCCGGCAGCTTGTCCGGATCCTCGCCGCGCTTGCGCGCCTCCGCCTTCTCCTTCTCCGAGCACAGGTACGACCACACCGTGTCGTCGAGCTGCAGGTAGCGGCAGCCGGCGTCGTAGAACGCCTTGATCGCCTTGCCATAGAGCTTCGCGAGGTCATCGAAGTAGGCGTCAATGTCGGGATACGCGTCCTTGCTGATCGCCGCGCGGCCGCCGCGGAAGTGCATCACCGACGGCGAGGGGATCGTCATCTTCGGCACGGCGCCCTTCACGTTCGCCTTCAGGAACTTGAAATGCTCCAGCATCGGGTGATTGGCCGGGAAATCGAGCCTGCCCGTAACCTTGAGGCTTTCCGGCTTGGTCTCCACCCCATGGAACTTGATGCCGTGATCGAGAACCACCTTCTCGCAGCCCGTCAGGTACCAGAAGAAATCGAAGTGCCACCAGGAGCGGCGGAACTCGCCGTCGGTCGCCAGTTTCAGCCCAACCTCGGCCTGCTTGGCGATAATCTTTCTGATCTCATCATCCTCGACCTTGCGGAGCTGGTCGGCGGTGATCTCGCCCTTCTCCCGCTTGGCGCGCGCCTCCTTCAGCGGCGCGGTGCGCAACAAGCTGCCGACCATATCGGCGCGGAACGGGGCGGTCGTATCGGCCATCTTTTCCTCCTTCGAACGCGTAGTGTACCGGCCTCAGCGCGGAGACGACTGGGCCGACTGTACTCCCTTTTGCGCGGCGACGCCCAGATGGGTCTCGAGCTGCTCGCGATCGTTTGCCAGCGCCGCGCTCTCGCCGCGGTAGACTATGCGGCCGCGGTCGAGGATCAGCGCCAGGTCGGTGAAGGCCAGAATTTCCCGCGCCTTCTGCTCGACGATAATTGCCGACAGCCCTTCATCGCGCACAACGCCGCGCAGCACGCCCAGCAGCTCCTCGACGATGATCGGCGCCAGGCCCTCGAGCGGCTCGTCCAGCAGCAGGATGCGGGGGTTGACGATCAGCGCCCGCCCGATGGCCAGCATCTGCTGCTCGCCGCCGGACAGCTGGCTGCCCAGGTTGTGCCGCCGCTGCCGCAACCGCGGAAACAGCGAAAAAATGCGCTCCAGCGTCCACGCGCCCGGCCTGGCGATGGCCGTGAGGTTCTCCTCCACCGTGAGCGAGCGAAAGATATTGCGCTCCTGCGGCGCCCAGCCGACGCCGGCGCGCACCCGCCGCTCGGGACGCTCGCGGGCTATGTCGCGGCCGTCGAGCCGGATCGACCCCGCACGCAGGCGTGTCAGGCCGACAATCGTGTTGATCAGCGTGGTCTTGCCCGTGCCGTTGCGCCCCAGCAGGGCCAGCGATTGTCCGTCGGCGAGCGTGAAGCCGATGTCGCTCAGGACGATGGCCTCGCCGTAGCCCGACGACAGGTTCTCGATCTCCAGGAGATCAGGCATGGGCCGCCTCTCCCAGGTACACCTCGCGCACCCGCGGGTCCTTGGCGATGTCCTGCGGCGCGCCTTCCACGAACAGCGCCCCGTTCACCAGCACCGATATGCGCTGGGCGAACTTGAACACCACGTCCATGTCATGCTCGATCAGCAGCACCGCGACATCGCTCGGCAGCGCCGCCACCGTGTCGAGGATGGCATAGCGCTGCTCCTCGGGTACGCCGGCCGCCGGCTCGTCCAGCAGCAGCACACGCGGCTTGCTGGCGATGGCGGTGGCAATCTCGAGCATGCGCTGCTTGCCGTACGGCAGCACCACCGTAGGCTCGCTCATCACGTCGGCAAGATTGAACCGCTCCAGGATCTCCGCTGCTTCCTCGACCAGGCGCGGCTCGCTCCCAAGCCGGCGCCAGGCCTCGCGGCCCAGTCCCAGCCGCTCGGATACGGCGAGCGCAATCGTCTCCAGCGGCGTCAGCGCGTTGAAGAGCTGGTTGATCTGGAAGGTGCGGGCGATGCCAAGCTTGACGCGCGCGTGCGCCTTTGTGCGCGTGATGTCCCGCCCGCCGAGCAGGATGCGGCCGGCATTCGGCCGCAGCACGCCGGTAAGCAGGTTCACAAGCGTTGTCTTGCCGGCGCCGTTGGGGCCGATCAGGGCATGGCGGGCACCCTGCTCGATCTTAAGCGATAGGTCCTGCGTGGCGACCAGCCCGCCGAACGTCTTGACGAGGCCGACGACTTCCAGGGCGGCCGTCATTGGCGCGCTTCCTCGGCCGGCGGCGCCGACGCTTGCCCGGATCGCCAGTCGAGCCGGGCGGCCAGCGCCCGCACCGGCGACGTCAGCAGCGAGATGCGGTCGCGGCCGATAAGCACGATCGCCACCAGCAGAAGGCCGATCCAGAACTGCCAGTATTGCGGGGTCAGGGACGCAAGGTAGTCCTGCAGCAGCTTGAACAGGATGGCGCCGATCAGCCCGCCGTAAAGATAGCCGACGCCGCCGATGATGAGCATCAGCAGCAGGTCGGCGGAGCGGTCGAAGGAAAACACGTCGAGCGAGGCAAACGCCGTGGTCTGCGTCAGCAAGGCGCCGGCGACTCCCGCATACGCCGCCGCGATGGTGTAGATCGCCACCAGCCGCGCATTGACCGGGATGCCGACGGCGGCAGCGCGCAGCGGGTTCTCCTTGATGGAGCGCAGCGACAGCCCGAACGGCGAATTGATCAGGCGTCGTGCCAGCACGAACAGCACGAACAGCACGGCGAGCGAATAGCAGTAAGCCGTGCGCCCGAAGATATCGAACTCGAACAGGCCGAGCAGCGGCTTGATCACCACGCCCTGCAGGCCGTCCGCACCCCCGGTCAGGCCGGCGAAGCGGTTGGCGAGCTCGCGCAGCACCAGCGCAATGCCGAGCGTCACCATGATGCGGGTGAGGTCGGAGCCGCGCAGCACCAGGAAGCTCGTGACGAAACCGAGCAGCATGGCGGCCAGCCCGGAGACCACCAGCACGGTCAGCGGCTCGCCGATGATCTCGTGCTTTGCCAGCAGGCCCGCCACGTAGGCGCCGAAGCCGAAAAAGGCGGCATGGCCGAGCGAGATGATGCCGGCATAGCCGAGGATCAGGTCCAGCGAGAGCGCGAACAGGCCGAGAATCGCCACCTCGGTCAGGATCAGGTAGCGATTGGAGAGAAAGAAGATGCTGGCGAACGCAACCACCCAGAACAGGAGTTCCAAAGGTTGCCACGCAGCCCGCGCGGCAAGGCGGGCGGCAACGCCGCCGGCTGGCCCAGGCTGCATCATCGCGCCCCTCCGCGGGCAAACAGGCCCTGCGGGCGCCAGATCAACACCACGATCATGATCGTATAGATCACGAACGCGCCGAGGTTCGGCAGGTAGTACTTGCCGGCCACATCGCCGATGCCCAGCAGCAGCGAGGCCAGGAATGGACCTGTGATGCTCGAGGTGCCGCCCACCGTCACGACGATCAGGAAATAGATCATGTACTTGAGCGGAAAGGTCGGATCGAGGCCCAGGATTTCGGCACCCAGTGCACCGCCCAGGCCCGCCAGCCCCGAACCGACCATGAAAGTGAGCGCGAACACCCTGCCGACGTCGATCCCGAGGCCCCGCGCCACCCGCGCGTCATCGACCGCGGCGCGCAGGCGGCTGCCGAACCGCGTCCGGGTCAGCACGAACTGCAATGCGAGCGTCAGAAGCCCGCACACGATGATGATCAGCAACCGGTAGCGGCCGATGCCAACTCCCGCCACCTCGAACTGGCCTTCGAGCCAGTTCGGCACCTGCACGAACACCTGGCCCGAGCCCATCACGTAATCGACGGCCGCCACCGACATGAAGGCGAGGCCGATGGTGAACAGCACCTGGTCGAGGTGGCTCCTGCGGTAGACGTGGACGTAGAGCGTACGCTCCAGCAGCAGGCCCACGAGCGCGCTGAACAGAAAGGCGAGCGGAAGCGCCGCAAAGAACGGCACACCCCAGCGGTTGACCAGCACCACGGTGCAATAGCCCCCCGCCATGGCGAAGGCCCCGTGCGCCAGGTTGATGAAATTCATCAGACCCAGGGTGACGGACAATCCGCAGGCCAGCACGAACAGCAGCATGCCGTAGGCGATGCCGTCGGAGAGGATGGTCAGCATCTGGAACCGTTGCCGCTCACGCCTCGTCAGGTTGCTCGGGGTAAAGAAAGTGCGCGGCAGCGCCGGGCTGCCGCGCATCCGTAGGCGGTTGCCTTACTTCTTGATCTTGCCGGGGTCCTTGACCGCTTTGAACGTGGCGAACTCCACGTTGTAGAGCTGGCCGTTCTTCTTCTCGACCTTGCGGATGTAGATGTTCTGCACGATGTCGCGCGTCTCGGGGTCGATCGAGATCGGGCCGCGCGGGCTCTCCCAGGCCATGCCCTTCATGGCGGCGATCAGGGAGTCGCCGTCGGACTTGCCCTTGGTCTTCTTCAGGGCCTCGTAGATCAGGTGCATGCCGTCATAGCCGCCCACCGACATGAAGTTCGGCCGGAAGTGGTTGGCTTTCTCGAAGGCCGCGACATAGGCCTTGTTCTTCGCCGAGTTGTGGTCGGCGGAGTACATGTGCGCGGTCACCGCACCGATCACCGCGTCGCCCATGCCAGGCAGCAGGTCATCGTCGGTGACGTCGCCGGGGCCGATGATCTTGATGCCGGCTTTGTTGAGGCCGCGCTCGGTGTACTGCTTCATGAACGTTCCGCCCTGGCCGGAGGGCACGAACACGTAGATGGCATCCGGCTTGGCATCTGCCGCCTTTTGCAGGAACGGGGCGAAGTCAGGGTTGGCCAGCGGCACGTGGATGGTCTCCACCACACTGCCGCCCGCTTCCTTGAAGCGGTCGACGAAATACTTCTCGGCGTCCTTGCCCGGAGCGTAGTCGGAAACGATCGACACGACCTTCTTGATTTTGTTCTTGGCGGCCCAGTCGGCAATGATCACCGCGGACTGGGGCAGGGTGAAGCTGGTGCGAACGATATAGGGCGAACGCTCGGTGATGATCGACGTGCCGGCTGCCATCACCAGCTCGATCGCCTTGGCTTGTGTCGCCAGCGGCGCCACGGCCAGCGCGGTCGGCGTGATGCCGAAGCCGGCGACCACCGCCACCTTGTCGTTGACGATCAGCTCCTGCGCGATGCGCTTGGTGTTGTCGGGAATTGCCGCGTCATCCTTGAGGATCACCTCGATCTTCTTGCCGGCAACCGTGCTGCCGTGTTCCTTCATGTAAAGATCGACGGCCGCCTTGATCTGCTTGCCTGTCGAGGCCTGCTGCCCGGTCATCGGCAGGATGAGGCCAACCTTCACGCTGTCCTGTGCCTGCACAGCGCCGGCGAACGGCAACGTGAGCGCCAGCATCGCGCCGGCCGCCAGAATGGATCGTCTATTCATGCTTTCCTCCGTCGATAAGGATAGGCTTGTTTGTGGGGCATTCGGCCGGCCACCAAGACTCGTTTCGGGAAGGCAGCCCCCTGGCAAGTCTCATCGGCCACAATGCCAAGCCGACCGCGGCTCAAGCAACGCCCAAATCGGCACCCCCGAAACCAAAGCAAATTGGATGTCCGGCGTCAGCCGGATGGCACCCCTGGCCCGCCCACTATGGCATGCATTCCGGTGGGGGTTCCAAACTATCTTTAGCAGGCGCTCAGCCCCGCTTGAAGCTCTCGATAATCTCGGGAGGCATGCTCGCCGAGGTCAGGCGGCTTTTGTCATTGGGATGACGGGTGGTCCATAGCCGCGTCTCGAAGCCTTCGAGCGCCGGCGTCCCGCCTTTGGTCACGGCGTGGTGGACGAAAAAGCTCGACCGGCGGAATTCCGTGACCCTGCTTTCGATCTGAATGTCGTCGCCATACTGCGAGGCCACCTTGAACACCGCGCGTGCCTCGAGCAGGGCAAGCCCGGCGCCATTGTATTTTTCCAGCATCTTGATCTTGGTAAGACCCGTGGCCTTCTCGAACAGCAGGATCGTAGAAGCGTCGAACCACTCGAAGTAGCGCGGGTAGAAGACTATTCCGGCCGGGTCGCAGTCGCCCCATTGCACGCGGATGGTGCGTATGTTGCTCAGCATAACGATGGCTCCGGCTGACAGGCTGGCGAGAGGGCCGGCTCAGGCCTGCCCAGCATCAGGGTTCTCGATCAGGATGGCAACGCCCTGACCGCCTCCCGCGCACGCCGTGGCAATGCCGTAGCGCTTCCGCGAGCGCTTCAGCTCGCGTGCCAGCGTATGGGTGCAGCGCACCCCGGTTGCGCCGAGGGGATGCCCAATGGCGATCGCCCCGCCATTGACGTTGACCCGTGCCCGATCGAGCCCGAGTTCGCGCTCGACCGCGACATACTGCGCGCCGAAGGCCTCGTTGATCTCGAAGCGGTCGATCCGGTCGAGCTTCAAGCCCGCCTTGTCCAGCACCGCCCGGATCGCCGGCGCCGGCCCGATTCCCATGATCTCCGGCGGCACGCCCACCGCCGCGCCGGCAACGATGCGCGCGAGCGGCTTGGCCCCGTTGGCCCCCTTGCGTCCCACCACGACGCCCGCAGCCCCATCGACGATGGCCGAGCTGTTGCCCCCCGTCTGCACCCCGTTGAATGCCGGCTTCAGGGCAGCGAGCGCTTCGCGCGAGGTCGGCCTCGGGTGCTCATCCCCCGCCAGTTTCTCCACTTTGCGCGGCAGCCGGATGCCTCGCGGCTGGTAGCCTTCCCGCTCGAAGCTCTCGGTCACGACCGGCACGATCTCGCCATCGAAATAGCCGCCGTCCCTGGCCTGCAGCGCCCGGTCGAAGCTGGCCTTGGCCATGTCGTCGGTATCCTCGCGCGTGATCTGGTAGCGCTTGGCCAGCTCCTCGGCGGTGTCCCCCATGCGCGAGCGCGGCGCGGTATCGAGCGTCGCCTCCCACAGGAAGTCCTTGAATTCCACCTGCCCCATCTTGAAGCCGCCACGATGGCTGTAGGCGGCGATGGGATTGCGCGACATGGATTCGGTGCCAACGCACAGCACCGTCTCGGCCTTGCCCAGGGTGAGCTGATCTGCCGCCTGCAGGATCGCCTCGAAACCGGAGGTACACAGCCGTTGCACCAGCAGGGCCGGCACTTCGATCGGCACGCCGCTGTAGATGCCGATGTGCCGCGGCAGGAAGAATGCGTCGAAACTCGTCTGCGCCACCGAGGCCGCAATCACCGCATCGATTGCCTCTGGCGCGGTGCTCGTCGCCCGCAGCGCTTCGCGGCCAACCTTGATGCCGAGGTCCGTCGCCGACACGTCGCGCAGGGTGCCATTGTAGTCCGCAAACGGCGTGCGTGCCCCGCCCAGCAGCCACACGTCCTCGTAGGTCATGCTCTGGGCATGGCTGATGTCTTTCATGTTCCAGCTCCGCACTCCGATCTCAGGTAACAGGTATCTCGATGACGTCGGGCGGTGCCGGGCTGGCGTGCACCCGTTCCACCAGCGCCGCGCGCCGGGTCAGCACCGCCCGCTGGTTGAGGTAGCCCTTGTCGGTGATCTCATTGGCATCGATCGAGGGCGGCTCGGTCAGGATCAGGCAGCGCGCGATGCGCATCGAGGTCCCCTGCGCCTGGGCATTGTGTTTCGCCAGACCTTCAACCAGCGCCGCCCTGACGGCTGGATGCGCGACCATCTCTTCGAGCTTGGCATCCGCGCCCACGCTGCCGCACAAGCTCTTCAAGCCAGCCAGGCTGGGAAAGATCAGCAACCCGATCTCGTCGCGGTCGTGGCCTGTCACCACGGCATCCTCAATGACCGGGGCACCGGCGCCGATCACCGCCGGCCGCAGCATCCCGACATTCACCCAAGTGCCCGTGGTCAGCTTGAAGTTCTCGGCCACGCGACCATCGAACAGAAGGCCCGCCGTGGGCTCGCCGTCGTCCGCGAAGCGTGCGGCGTCTCCCGTCTTGAGCCAGCCCTCCTCGTCGAACGCCGCCGCCGTCAGCTCCGGCGCCTTGTAGTAGCCGGGTGTCACATTCGGCCCTTTGACGCGGATCTCCAGCTTGTCCTCCACGGGGACGAGCTTGACCTGCATGCCCGGCCCCGGCACGCCGATGTTGCCCGGCCGGTCCATGGGGAAATGCACCATGGTCACCGCCGGCGCTGTTTCCGTCAGGCCCCACGATGAGAAGAACGGCACCTTCCGGCCACGCGCCTTGAGCGAGAGGCGCTCCAGCCGGTCCCACAGGCTCTGTGGCAGCGCCGCGGCGGCATAGAACAGGAGATCGAGCCGCTCAAAGAAATTGCGGCACAGCGCCTCGTCTTTTTCCATGTGATCGAGCAGGACCGCATAGCCGCGCGGCACGTTGAAATACACGGTGGGGGAGATTTCCTTCAGGTTCGCCACCGTGCGCCCGATCAGGGCCGGTACGGGCTTGCCCTCATCGATGTAGAGCGTGCCGCCGTGCCGCAGCATCATGTTGAAGTTGTGGTTGGCGCCGAAGGTATGATTCCACGGCAGCCAGTCGACAATCACCGGCGGCGCATCGGTCAGGAAGCGCCAGGCGATGGCGGCGCTCTCCTGGTTGGCGCACATCATGCGCTGGGTATTGATCACGCCCTTCGGCATGCCGGTGGAACCCGACGTGAAAAGGATCTTGGCCACCGTGTCCGGCCCCACGCGGGCGAACGCAGCATCGACAGCCGGAGTCGGACGCAGGTCCAGCAGCGTGGAGAAGGCTGTCGTCGGCTGCCCGCCGGCCTGGCCCGCGCTCGCCACCACTTCGCTCCTGAAGGCGCCGATGGCGTTCAGCGCCTTGGCATAGCGGTCGATCTCGTCGACATAGACGAGCGCCGGCTTCACCAAATCAAAAATGTACCTGAGCTTGCCGTAATCCTGGCTCAGCCGCGCGTAGGCCGTCGATACCGGCACCACCGGCACCCCCACGTGCATGGCCCCCAGCACCAGCAACCCGTGGTCGATGCCGTTCTCGGCCAGAATAAGCAGCGGCCGATCCGGACCAAGTCCCCGGTCCAGCAACGCCTGTCCAATGGCATTCGCCGCCCGCGAGGCCTCCTCGTAGGTGACGCGCCGCCAGGCGCCGGTGGTCTCGCGCTGCGCGAGAAACGTCCGCTTCGGCTCCGCGACGGCCCATCGCTCGAGCAGCACGCCGAGCGACCTTGGGACTCCTCCCAGCTCCAGGCCGGAGCGCAGCACGATCGAGCCATCGCGCCGCTTCTCCTGGGTCACCCGGGGCAGCGCAAACAGTTCGCGCGAACGATCCCTGCCGCCGCCTTCCGCCAAACCTGCGAGCCTCGCAGTCGTCTCAGCCATCGAAATTTCCCCGTCTTCCAGGGCCGATTGCCTCCCAGCACTCCTGCCGAGACGCAGTTCACTGCGTAACGAAAATCATTGCCAGGTGCAACAAAACTGCGCCCTCCCCGGGGCGAGCCGTCACTAGGACAGCAGCGGGGACAGCGCGCTCAGCAGCTTGGCCTTCCCGGCGGCGCCGATCCTGGCAACCACGCGTCGCTCGTGCTCCTGCACCAGCCGCTGCAGCCCGGCCAGCAGCTCGCTGCCTTCCTGCGTGAGGTGCAGCGCGTACGAGCGCCGGTCGCTGAGCGAGCGCACGCGTTTGATCAGGTGGCGCGCTTCCAGCCTGTCGAGCATTTGCACAAGCCGCGCCCGCTCGATGTAGAGCGCTTCCGCCACACGTGCCTGCGCCAGGCCTGGGTTAGCGCCGATCACGACCAGCACCGAGAATAGCGCCGGCGTGAAGTCGAACTTGCCGAGCGCCCTTTTCACATCCTGGAAGATCCAGACCTGGGCCCGGCGAACAACATAGCCGGCCATGCCGTCCAGGCCCCCGAGGTCCACGGGAGTCGACCGTTGCCCCGTGTGGACGGGGGCGCCGGCCCGCCGGCGTGTCCCGTTGGCCCGCCGAGCGGGTTTGACGTCGTGGCCGGGCCGCCGTTCTCCCAGCCCAACACGCTCCGCTTTTGCCTTGACCGGCTCACGCATCGCACTCTCCGCTGCAGCCCAAGCCGCGTGTGCTCTCCTAGCCAAATGCATGGCAGGCGTCGACCTCCCACAAGAGCAGGCGCCGGCTCCGTTCACGCTATCTTTAACGCGAAAGGGGTGCGGCGTCCTTGACGCCGCCCCATTTGATCGGCACTGTCGACCTTGGAACAACGCGTATATTTAGGCCGTTTTCCAGTCGATCGATCGGAGGATCGCATGAAGCTGACATGGCACAAGCCGGAAGTGGTTGAGCAGGAAGTCGGGCTCGAAGTCACGAGCTACTTGCCGGCCGAGCTGGACCGGACCTGAGCAGTCTGGCTTCCAAGCCAGTACAGGAACGGCGGCCGGAGACCCGGCCGCCGTTGCCATTTTGTGGGCACCAGGATCCGGACCCAAGGCAAACGGCTTCCTCTTGATCATCAAGGTTCTCGGGTCTGCGGCAGGCGGCGGCTTCCCGCAGGCCAACTGCAACTGCCGCAACTGCGCCGACGTGCGCCAAGGCAGGACGGACCTGAGGGCCCGCACCCAGTCCTCCCTTGCAGTCAGCGCCGACGGCGCGTCCTGGGTCCTGCTCAACGCATCGCCAGACCTTCGCCAGCAAATCGCCACCAACCCTGAACTTGCCCCCAGGCCGGATGATCCACTGCGCTCCAGCCCCATCAAGGCGGTGGTTCTGACCAATGGCGACGTCGATCACATTGCTGGACTGCTGAGCCTGCGCGAAAATTTCCGCTTCGACCTGTTCGCCACCGCGCGGGTCCTAGACACCCTCAAGACAAGCCGGATCTTCGACGTTCTCGATCCGGCCGCCGTCAATCGGCGCGAGCTCCCCATCAACGCGACGATCGCGCCCCGCGGCATGGAGCTCACCGTTGAAGCCTTTGCGGTGCCGGGCAAGGTGGCCCTCTATCTCGAACGCCCTTCGGCCGGCGACAATTTCGGCACGGAAGAGGGCGACACCATCGGCCTCAGGATCGCTGATCCCTCGAGCGGCGTGAGCTTCTTCTACGTTCCAGGCTGCGCGGCGATCGATGCTGGCCTCGCTGGCCGCCTGCGCGGCGCCCCGCTGGTCCTCTTCGATGGCACGCTCTACACTGACGACGAAATGATCGCCCAGGGCCTGTCCACCAAGTCCGGCCGGCGCATGGGCCACGTGGCCATGTCGGGCGAAGGCGGGTCTCTTGCCGCCTTCCGCAACCTTGGAGTCGGGCGGCGCGTGTACGTGCATTTGAACAACTCGAATCCGGTCTTGCGCGAGGACGGCCCCGAGCGCGCCGCCGTGCAGCGAGAAGGCTGGGAAGTCGCCTGGGACGGGATGGAGATCCGGTTGTGAGCGCGCCGATGACACCGGACCAGCTCGAGGCCGCCATCCGTCAGGTCGGCGCCGAGCGCTATCACGACAAGCATCCCTTTCATCGCCTGTTGCACGGCGGCAAGCTCAACAAGGGCCAGGTGCAGGCCTGGGCGCTGAACCGCTACTGCTATCAGACGGCCGTACCGCGCAAGGATGCGGCCCTGATGAGCCGCACCACGGATCGCGAGCTGCGGCGCGAATGGGTGCATCGCATCCTCGACCATGACGGTGCCGGTGGCGAGGAAGGAGGCATCGAGCGCTGGCTGGTGCTCGCGGAAGCCCTCGGTCTCGATCGAGCCTACGTCATGTCCATGCAGGGTGCGCTGCCCGCCACGCGCTTTGCCGTGGAGGCCTATGTCGATTTTGTCCAGCGACGCACGCTGCTGGAGGCTGTCGCCTCCTCTTTGACCGAGCTGTTCGCGCCCTCCATCCACCGCGAGCGCATCTCCGGCATGCTGGAGAACTACGATTTCATCTCGGATCGCGCGATGCAGTACTTCAAGCGCCGCCTCGACCAGGCCAACCGCGACGCCGACTTTGCGCTCGCCTACGTTCGCGAGCACGCCACAACGCCCGAGCAGCAGGCGGCGGCCGTGGATGCGGTCCGCTTCAAGTGCAACGTGCTCTGGGCACAGCTTGATGCCCTGCACCATGCGTATGTGGTGCCGGCCCTGATTCCGCCCGGCGCCTTCAGGCCGGAGGCGGCATGATCGATACGCCGGCGCCTGGACGCACGATCATCGGTGCGCAATCGGTCCCGACGCTGCCACGCCACGTGCGGCTGCGTCACGACGCAACGCGCGACCAATGGACCGTGCTCGCGCCGGAGCGCGTTTTCAAGCCTGATGCCATTGCCGTCGCGGTGCTGCGGCTGTGCGACGGCGCCCGCTCGGTCGACGACATCGCCGGTGAGCTGGCGCGTGCCTACGATGCACCGAAGCAGCAGATCCTCGCCGACGTGACCGCGATGCTGCAGGATCTGGCCGACAAGGGCGTGGTCCGCGCATGAACGAGCAGGCCACCATTGACCGCGATGCCGCTGCGTGTCTGCGCGCACCCGTCGGCATGCTGGCGGAGCTGACGCATCGTTGTCCGCTGCAGTGCCCCTACTGCTCCAACCCGCTCGCGCTGGAGCGTGTGGCCGGCGAGCTGCCGACCGAGACGTGGCTCAGCGTGCTGGCGCAGGCTGCCGATCTCGGCATCCTTCAGCTTCATCTCTCGGGCGGCGAGCCAACCGTGCGTCGCGACCTGGAAGACATCGTCGCGCAGGCGGCGAAGGTCGGCTTGTACTCGAACCTCATCACCGCCGGCGTGCTGCTCACGCGAGAACGGCTGCAGCGCCTCGCGGAGTGCGGGCTGGATCACGTGCAGATCTCGCTGCAGGACACGGACGCAGCCAACGCTGACCGCATCGCCCACTATCAGGGCGGCCACGCCAGGAAGCTCGAGGTAGCGCGATGGGTGCGCGAACTCGGCCTGCCGCTCACCATCAATGCGCCCATTCATCGCCAGAATATCGGCAATGTCTCCGCCTTCATCGACCTTGCCGTGAAGCTCGGCGCGCAGCGGCTGGAGGTGGCGCATGTTCAGTACTACGGCTGGGCCCTGCGCAATCGGCAGGCCCTCATGCCCACCCGCACTCAGGTGATCGAGAGCGCGGGCGTCGTCGAGGAGGCCCGCCAGCGCCTCAAGGGCGTTTTGGTGATCGACTTCGTAGTGCCCGACTATTACGCCAGCCGGCCGAAACCGTGTATGGGCGGCTGGGGCCGCGGCATCGTCAACGTGACGCCCTCCGGCAAGGTCCTCCCCTGCCATGCTGCCGAGACCATCCCCGGTCTGGTGTTCGACAATGTCCGCGACAAGCCCCTGCGCGACATCTGGCTGTCATCGGACGCGTTCGAGAGATACCGCGGCACAGATTGGATGCGCGAGCCGTGCCGCTCCTGCGAGTTTCGCGAACGCGACTGGGGTGGTTGCCGTTGCCAGGCAATGGCCTTTACGGGCGCCGCCGAAAACACCGATCCCGCCTGTTCTCTCTCGGCACACCATGCCGCCTTTACCGGCCTCGCCGACAGCGAGTCGGCGCGCGCTCCGCAGGAGTTCGTCTTTCGCCGGCCCGCAGCGGCCACGAAGTAGCGGTCTTGACCCCTGGCGATGCTCGCCCACGAAACTAGTTCGCCGACGCACTGTGGCCGGCATAGCGCCTGGCCCGGTGCCGTTTGACGTGTGCCGCCCTGCGGGCCGCCGCGCGCGCCCGCCGATGTCTCCTGTGGGCTGACACCCTGCGCCGGGCGCGCTCCAGGTCCGGGCGGGTCTCCGAGACCTGATTTTCCCCGCAATAGGCAGTTGCGTCTGCCGCGCGTTCGGTCGTCGTGACGGGCACTAGCTTCGGCGCACTCTCCGTGCCGTCGTCCAGCGTCCCCTCCGCGATGAGATACTTGCCCTCGCATACGCGGATACGCGGCGGGACGCGCGTGCGCTCGAATGTGTCATAGGCTTCCTTGAGATTGCTCCAGAAGCCGTACCACTCGCTGTCTTTGTGCGCCGCCATGTTCTCCGGGGTAGGGCGGAACGGAAAAACCTGGATCTGAAACCGCTTCTGGCCTTCCTCGATCGCCGCGTTGGCAATCAGGTAGATCTCATCCATCACGGCGTTGGTCATGGCGTAGCATCCCGTCGAGGTGCAGCCGCCATGCACCAGGATGTAGGAACCGGTGCGGCCGTGCGCTTTGTCGAAAGCGTTGGGATAGCCGACATCCATGGACGCGGGCCACCGGCCCTTGTGGTGCATCTGCTGCGCTCCCACCGAATAGAAGCCCTCCGGCGCCTGTTTGTCGCCCTCCGTCAGCTTCGGCCCGAGCGCACCCGACCAGTAGCAGATCGGGTAGACCGCAAGCAGCTCGAACCGGTCGCCCTTGCGCATCCACAGCTCCAGCTCGGCTTCGGCCTTGAAGATGCGGATCATGATGGGGCTGCCCGCGGTCATGCCTTTCTCGGCGAGCCTGCGCTTTATATCGGCGAGGATCTGATCCATCGGCAGCGTTGCCTTGGGATCGCTGGGCGTGCCCGGGATCTCGGTGAGGCGGGATTGCTCGAACTCGCTGTCCGCACTGGTCGCCCCTGCCGGGCCTGCCATCACCGCGCACGCGAGCCACGCGAGGCCTGCCACCAGCAGGGACAATCGCACTGGCTTCGATGAGCGGCGCCGGGTCATCCGCGCACTGGCTCCCTTCATCGCGATCCTTTGCGGGATCACGCGCAAAGCATGCGGGCGCAAGATGAACCGTGGCGCTTGCCTTGAGCCCTGAGCTGCCGGCTCGGCTCCCCCCGATGCCCTGCCGAACGTTATGGCACGAGGCCAGGAACCTCAACTTTGCTCGGCGCTTAGGCTGTGTGTGGCGGCAATTTCGCCTCCCGCGTGCTCCCTTTTGCCAGAGCTATGGTGCGCACCGGACACAGGCGCCGCCTCCCGTGCCGTGGACGGGCCCTAATGGGCGGTGGCGAAACCAAGGTGCGAGGCCGCGCGGCTCCACCAGGACGGCCCGGAGTCACTCTTGGTCAGCCCCGACCGTATCGGCACGTCTGTTTGCCGCTCATTGGTCACCACGCCGTGCATTTTCGGCCCCGGCACAACGATGCGCTGTTCGGCGACCTGCTGGCCCGGCGGTGCCGTGAACGGACTCGGCTTCGGCCGATGCAGGGCCGGACACGCGGCGTCCGGCTTCATCCGTGCCACATCCGTCAGCGCAACGTTGACCACGTAGTTGCGGTTGCACACGCCGATCACCGGGAGCTGCCGTGTCAGCTCGAAATAATCGTAGCTCTCCTTCAGCGTCTTCCAGAACGCATAGGCCGGGTGCCCCTTGTGGCGCGCCATGTTGGCGTCGGTCATGCGGAACGGGAACGCGTGCACCTGGAAGCTGTCGTTGCCACCCAGGAAGGACTCGCGCGCCAGCGCGTAGATCTCCTCCATCAAGGCGTCGGTCATGGCATAGCAGCCGGCGGATTTGCATTTGCCGTGCACCATCAGGTAGTCGCCGGTGCGCCGATGCGCCTTGTCGTAGGCGTTGGGATATCCAAGGTTCAGGGCCAGATGGTAGTGCGAGTTTGGATTCATCTGGTCGCGCGTAATTGTGTAGAAGCCTTCGGGCGCCTGCCGGTCGCCGTATTCCAGCTTCGGCCCCAGGTCACCGGACCAGTTGCAGATCGGGTAGGTCTTGAAGTGGTAGAAGCGCCCATCGCCGCGCTGCTTCCAAACTTCCAGTTCCGATTCTTCCTTGAAGATGCGGATGAAGATGGGGGACTGCGGGTCCATGCCCTTCTTCCCCAGCAACATCATGGTCTCGTTGGAGAGCGGGCGCAGGTGCGGCGCCAGTTCGACCTTCGCGCAGGAAGCCATCAGGCATGCCGCCGCCAGTCCTATGCCGGCGCGCAGCAAGTACCCCGCAAGAGATCCCGGGAAAAATCGACCCATACGCACAGCCCCAGGCGTTTCGGTCATCAGCAATGATTCATTGGCGTTAACGCATGGTTAACGCGGCGCAAAGCTAGCCTACGTGAGAATCGCCGACAACCCCGCATCGGCGATGCGTATAGGCACAAACGAGGGCATTGATAGGGCGTGCCGCCGCAAACAGGCGATTGACTAGAGATTGCGCCCGATCTCGAGAAATTTTTCCTGCCGCTGACGCCGAATTGCATCAGCACTCTGGCCGGAAAAATCGGCGAGCGCCTTCGCCACCGCGTCGCCGGTGCGCTTGAGCACCATGGCCGGATCGCGGTGCGCTCCACCGACCGGCTCGGATATGATGACGTCGATCACGCCGAGGTTCTTCAGGTCCTGGGCGGTGATGCGCATGTTGGTCGCCGCATCGATGGCGCGTGCCGCGTCCCGCCACAGGATCGAGGCCGCAGCCTCGGGAGAGGCGACCGTGTAGATCGCGTGCTCGAGCATCAGCACGCGGTTGGCCGTGGCGATGGCCACCGCACCACCCGATCCGCCTTCGCCGATAATGACGGCCACAATCGGCACCCCCAGCGACAGGCAGCGGTCTGTGGACCGGGCGATGGCTTCCGCCTGCCCGCGCTCTTCCGCACCGATGCCCGGATAGGCGCCGGCGGTATCGACAAGGGTCAGCACGGGAAGGCCGAACTTCTCGGCCAGGTCCATGAGCCGGATCGCCTTGCGGTACCCCTCGGGGCGCGCCATGCCGAAGTTGTGCTTGATGCGGCTCTCGGTATCGGACCCCTTTTCGTGACCGATGGCCACGATCGGCCGACCTCGAAACCGGCCGACGCCGCCCACGATCGCAGCGTCCTCGGCGAAGTAGCGGTCGCCGGCGAGCGGCGTGAAGTCTTCGATCAGCGCCCGGATATAGTCGAGGCAGTGCGGGCGGTCGGGATGGCGCGCCACCTGCGTCTTCTGCCACGGGGTCAGCTTGCCATAGGTGTCGACCAGCGCCTGGTGCGCCTTCTGCTGCAGCTTGGTCACTTCCTCGGTGATCGGCACCGAATCGTCGTCGCCGGATCCAAGCGCCCTGAGTTCGGCAATCTTGCTTTCGAGCTCGGCGATTGGCTTTTCGAAATCGAGGTAGGTGCGAACCGTGAGAGTGCGATCCATTACGCTCGCTTTGGCGCGTCGGGCGCCGGTTGAGATCAAGTTGGCGCGACATTTGCCATGCGTACCCGCCGTGTCAAGCCAAGGCACCATTAACCAGCTGCGTTTTCTCGCAAATCAACGGCTGGCCGCAACCTTCAGTCGCCCTCCTGTTCGCTGTCCTCGAACTTCTTGCCTGCCAGAGGGTGCTTCTCGAACACCAGCGTCTTCAGCCGTTCTTCCAGCACGTGCGTGTAGATTTGGGTGGTCGAGATGTCCGCGTGGCCGAGCAACTGCTGGACGGACCGCAGGTCCGCGCCGCGGTCGAGCAGGTGGCTGGCAAAGGCATGCCGCAGCACGTGCGGCGAGACGCGGGAAGGCTCGATGCCGGCCTCAAGCGCGAGCTCCTTCAGCTCCTGCGCGAGGCGTTGCCGCGTGAAATGGCCTTCCGCGCCGCGCGACGCGAACAGCCATTTGGTCGCAAGCATCCGCGACACCCCATCCCCTTCCTCCCCCACGTTGAGATAACGGTCGAGTGCCGCACGCGCGGCGTTGTTGAGCGGGACCAGGCGCTCACGGCCGCCTTTGCCCTTGACGGTCATCACGCGACGATCGCCGGTCAGCACGCTCCGCGGCAAGGTCACCAGCTCGCTGACGCGCAGGCCCGTTGCATACAGCAGCTCGATCAGGGCATGAAGGCGCAGCGCGCGGACGCGGTCACGCCCGGAAGCAGCGCCGGTCCGCCTTCGCGCCGCCTCGAGAAGGCGGTCGACCTCCTGCACCGACAGGAACTTCGGGAGCTGCCGTCCTCTCCGAGGACCGGAGAATCCGCGCGTCGGATCATCGGAAATCACGTTCTCGGCGCGAAGAAACTTGAAGAACTGACGCAGGCCGGAAAGCCGGCGCGCGCGCGACGTTGCCGCCAAGCCTGCCTCCGACGTCTCCCTGAGATAGGCGGATACATCGGCCGGCTCCGTGGTCGCCGGCGTCCGCCCGCGCCGCTCCAGGAACGCCAGGAAGTTTTCAATGTCGCGGCGGTAGGCCTGCACCGTGTTGTCAGCCGCCCCGCGCTCGCTCGCGATCATGGCCAGGAATGCCCGAAGCAGGTCGTGGCCGCTCGCAGACATCGTCAGTTCGCCACCGCGTGCGGCCAGATCGCCAGCAGCGCCTCCACGCCGACCCGGCGCGCGTCGGCTTCCAAGCCCACGCGCTTCAGCGCGGCAACGGCATCGCGCAGTGCGAGAATGTGCGCGCCGGCCGGTCCGTCGTGGCCCAGGGCCCGCATCACGAGGAGCAGGGTGCGTCCCGCCTCCCGGCGCTTGGAAGATTGCGCAAGGTCGGCCAGCAGCCCCGTTTCCGGCAGGTATCCGGAAGCGGGCTGCGGGATGCGGCTGGCGGCGTCCCAAAGCGTCATCGGCATCTCGATCTGGAGCGCGTCGAGCACCGTGACAAGGCGCTGCAAGGCATCCGTGTTGATCCGTCCGCTGCGCGCCAGATCGTCGATCGTCCTGAGCGCTTCGTCGAGACGGCCGCCGCCTTCGGCATCCGCGATGGCGGCGAGCGCCAGCCAGTGGCCGGGAAAACGCATCTCGGCCCAGCGCCGTGCCGCGGCAAGTTCACCCCCGGACAGAGCGATCTCCACCGCCGACTCTGCAAACCATCCCAGCTCCGGCGATGGCGGCAGCTTCCCCAGCAGCGGCGCGAGCAACCGGGCCATGTCCAGGCGCTGACCGTCACGGCCGGCGTGCTCGAGCAGGGCACGCATGGTACGCGCGCGCAGATCGGCGGATTCGGTGCCAAGCAGCGTCTTGAAAAGCTCCTCTGTCCTGCCTTGGGCACCCGCGGAGGGCCCGCCCACAATGCGCGCATACGCGGCATGAACTGCGCTTGCGGGTACGGCGTTGAGGCGGAAAGCCGCCTCAGCCGCGGCGACCTGCAGCCGCGCTTCGCCAGCCGTGTCGCGCGCCAGCACCGCCAGGAGCGCCGGCTCCGCCCGCTCCAGCAG
>DASZQG010000144.1:0-9632 GCA_035550075.1 Hyphomicrobiaceae bacterium
TTCCGCTTCAAGCCCGGCTACCAGGTGCGCAAGCTCGACACCGTGCTCGACTGGTCCGAGTGGGGCGGCTTCGGCCCGGCGGTGGAGATGTGCAACAACAACGGCCACTGCCGCAAGTTCGACGCCGGCACCATGTGCCCGTCGTTTCGCATCAGCGGCGATGAGCAGCACCTGACGCGCGGCCGCGCCAACACCCTGCGGCTGGCGATCTCCGGGCAGCTCGGCCCGGAGGCGCTCGCCTCCGACGCGATGCGCGAGACCCTGGCGCTGTGCGTGAGCTGCAAGGGCTGCAAGCGCGAGTGTCCCACCGGCGTGGACATGGCGCGCATGAAAATCGAGTATTTGTCCCAGCGCGGCAAGCGCCATGGGTGGTCCCTGCGCCAGAAGCTGGTGGCCTACCTGCCCCGTTACGCGCCAGCCATCGGCTGGCTGGCCCCGTTGCTCAACCTGCGCGACGCCATCCCCGGCCTGCCCGCATTCACCGAAAAGCTGTTCGGCCTGAGCGCGGCCCGCAGCCTGCCGCGCTGGAACCCGAAACCCCTGCGCACCCCGGGCAAGGGTGCGCGGGACAAGGCGGTCGTCCTGTTCGTCGACACCTTCTCGCGCCACTTCGAGCCGGAAAACGCCCAGGCCGCAATCGAGGTGCTGGAGGCCGCCGGCTACGCCGTCGAGATCGCCACCCCGCCGCAGGGCGGGCGCCCGCTCTGCTGCGGCCGCACTTTCCTCGCCGCCGGCATGGCCGAGCAGGCGAAAGAGGAAGCGGCGCGCATGCTCGAAGCGCTCAAGCCCTTCGTGGATCGCGGCGTGCCCATCGTCGGCCTCGAACCTTCCTGCCTGTTCTCGCTGCGCGACGAGTTCCTGGTCATGGGCCTCGGCAACGAGGCCGGCCCGCTGGCAGAGCGCGCGATGCTGTTCGAGGAATTCATCGCCGCCGAAGCCGTCGCCGGCCGCTTCCGCCCGGCGCTCAAGCCGCTTGCCGCGAAGACCGCCTTGCTGCACGGCCATTGCCACCAGAAGGCCTTCGACGCCATGCCCGCGGTGAAAAAGACCCTCGCCCTGATTCCCGAACTCAAAGTGGACATGGTCGAGTCGAGCTGCTGCGGCATGGCCGGCAGCTTCGGTTACGAAGCGGAGCACTTCGAGGCCAGCATGAAAATGGCCGAGTTGTCGCTGCTGCCCGCGGTACGCAAGGCCGGAAACGACACCCTCGTCATTGCCGACGGCACCAGCTGCCGCCACCAGATCCACGACGGCGCGGGCCGCGAGGCGCTGCACGTCGCGCGCGTGCTGCGAATGGCGCTCGAATGAGCCTGCAGTTGCGGCGCTTCGTGGCCTACTGGCTGCCCCTCATCGCCAACTTGGGCCTGATCGCCTACCTCGTCTGGCAGCTCGGCCTGGTGCCCTACCAGCAGCGCCACGGCGAGCTGCGCATGTTCTCCATCCTGTACGCGGTCGGCGGCATGGTCGTCGGCGCCTCCGGCATCACGGCGTTCTTCCACGTCACCGCCAACGAGAAAGGCCCGCGGCGCTGGCTGGCACTGGCGCTGGTCAATACCATCGTGCCGACCTTGCTGCTGTTGGTACTACTGCAATCTGGTTAAACCGAACACCAATATCACCACAGAGGCACAGAGGACACAGAGGAAAGCAAGAACGAGAGAGAAGGCGTGACAATGGCGTGCGAGAACCTTGTGCTGGACAAATTGCATAGTCGGTATGCGTTACGCCGCAAAACTCCTATCTCCTGGCTTGTCTTTGCTTTTCTCTGTGTCCTCTGTGCCTCTGTGGTGACATCAGCTCAATAGAGGATTCATCCAATGACTGATGCGCTACTGCAATCTGGTTAAGGCAAACATCGATATCACCACAGAGGCACAGAGGACACAGAGAAAAACGAAGGCAAGGGGAAGAATGTGGGGCGACACTATCCCGATACATGCGGCTGCTTCGGTACCATATCTCGCCCACCAATACATTATTCTCTCGTTCTTGCTTTCCTCTGTGTCCTCTGTGCCTCTGTGGTGACATCATCTTTAGTAGTGGTGACATCAGCTTTAGAGGGTTCATCCAATGACTGAATCGAAATGGAAGTACCACGGCATCCGCATCGTCAAGGCCGGCGAGCTGGATACCAACACGGCGCAGACGCCTGGCATGAATCGCGCGGCTGCGATTACGCACGCGCGCTGCGGTGCCGAAAAGCTCTGGGCGGGTACGGTGGTCATCCACCCGAAGGCGAAGACCGGCGCCCACCACCACGGTCCCGTGGAAAGCGTCATCTATGTAGTGAGCGGCAAGGCGCGCATGCGCTGGGGCGACAAACTCGAATTCGTCGCCGAGGCCGGGCCGGGGGACTTCATCCACGTGCCGCCCTTCGTACCGCACCAGGAGATCAATGCGTCGGATACTGAACCGCTTTCCTGCGTGCTCTGCCGCAGCGGGCAGGAGCCGGTGGTGGTAAATCTGGATATTGCGGGGGTGGAGAAACCCGAAGCGGTGCACTGGGTGGATAACATTCATCCGGCGCCGAAAGAGGGTTGCGGCTAGACCCTATATCTACAGCTCACCACGAAGACACACGAAGAAGAGCAAAGACAGAATCAGTGACCGGCGATTGGCTACTTTGGGGCGGGGGCCGAGTGCTTAAGTAAAGATCGATACCAGCTTCGACTCGCCATATTTCGAAACTCCCTGAGTTTCCAATTGAAGCGGCACTTCCCCAGTCGTCGCCCGCATTGACATGGACATGCCAATTTATTCGCGCGTCGCTTTCTTACACCAAGATACCGTATAACCATCTCGGCCTGATGAACAGACTTCACCCGAAACAAGTCTGCACAATCCGCAAGTTCTCCGGGGAAGCCATGGGCCAACTCGCCAAAAGGAAGTGGCCCGCCATAAGTTAATTTGTGAGAGATGGCGAACAGGTATGGAACGACGCAATTTTCTACATACCCCAGAAGTGTTGGAGCTTGTGAGGCCTTCCACAACAATCTAAGCCTCGATCCGAGACACAACGAACCATCGGGATTGACATGATATTCACCGCCTTTAGGTATTCGACCGCCGGTTTCAAATACCTCCGGAAGCTCGCGGGGAAATGCGGGCGGTAAACTGATTCGTAATTGGAACGCATCTGTAATGGTTGGATACTGATCCGATGTCGCAGAAAATCTAAATATTCCGACCAGATTCAACGCACTGCCCCCGGCTGGACGTAGCGCCATACCGGGGTGCAGGTCGATGAAGGCGCGTATCTGGTCGGAAATGTCAGACATGCCACGGTTTCGCCGCGCTACTGATGACTTGCACCCTCGGAGCGGCGACCGCAACTTCCGATGCCCCCAGCAGGCCAGCGATCGCCGAATCGGACAAGGTCACACCAAACTTCTGTGATGCCTGTTCCTTAAGGAGTGTACCGTCGCGCGATTTTGTAAAGTGCTTGAAATCCGCCTTCGCCTGTTCGAGCCATAGAAAGAAATTCTGCTCGAGTCTTAGTTTCTGCCCCTCCGATGTACCCCATTTATCGGCAAAATCTTCAGTGGGATTTACGGGATTAGGCACTCTCGGCGAAATTGGGGAAATCAACTGGGCCATTGAGATCAAGACGGTATCCAGACTCGAGTAGAGATCGGCCTGCCCTGTGTACGCCCGCGCAGCCAGAGTCGTAATGATGATCGATATCGGTTTACCGTCCTGGTTGTTCTCGAACATCACATCGCGGTGCCGTTTGAGTAGTTGCACTACACGCTGTAAGGGGGTTTTCCAACGATAAACTGGAAGCGCATCCACACTGGCCACATGCTCCATCAAGGCTCGCTTTTTCAATGATTCGCCAGCTTGCCGCATCCGAGATTCGAACCATCGCGCATAGCCCTCGGGATTACTGATGAGCCAATCCGGACTGACAACTATGTAATTGGGGCGAGTCTTGTCAGTGATGGCCAACGCAAAGCCAGATACATCAATGGCCAATGCCTCTGATTCACCTGCCTTGATCATTCGTTCTTGCAGAACGCGCCTCGTATCTTCCTCATGCGGCACCGCAGGCAAGGCGTCCATGTGAAAAGACAGCGAATCCTGGTAGCGAAGACGCCAGCAGCGTTTATGTTCTTCCAGCTTGTCTTCGATGCCTCGCTCACGCCGATAGGTCTCCAAATCTGCGCCGACCAGATCCTTCAAGGCTTTCTGAGTGTGCGTGCGGGGTGTGATGCCCGTCTGCAATTTGCAGCCAAGATCGAGGTCGTAGTCTGCGCGCTTCCACGGTTTGATAGCGGTCCCAAGGCGGAATGAGCCCTGTGGAGACACTTGCGGATCAAACAACGCGCACTTGGCCTTCTCTTTGTCATTCAGCCATTGCCCAAGATCGCGATACCGCCTCTCGGCAGCCTCATAGGACGATTGCGGGACCTCCAGGGATTCCACCAAAGACTCAACTGCTCGATTGCCTAATTCAGTGCTCACGTCAGTTATCTCCGATTGATAAGGCTTTTACAAAGGTGCCGGACTTGTTGTTGTGGTCGTAGATGCACCAAGGCATCTCTGCCTTCGGCATACGAACACGCCCCAGATCAATCGCGGCAGACACCGGCATGGCTGGAAATATGGACAACAGCGTACCGTTGCCATGCTTGCTGGATATCTCAACTAGCATCTTGCGAGCAGCCGTCCTGAATTTGGACAATTGTTCGCGAGTTTTCAGATAATCGTTATTGGGTTCGTCAACGGTAAGCTCCCAAATTGAGACATTGGGACCAAGTACATCCGTTATCCGCTGATGTGCAATCTTTGCGCTGAGAGATATGACGAGCGCGGGGCTCCCGTCAAATGACTTCGGCGAGAGAATCTTATATTCCGTATCTTTCGGAACCGAATCCCACTGCCACGTTTGTTTAGGCTCGCGTTGAAGCTGATAGACCTGTGACGGTGTCTTGTCAGTGAAGAGTGTTCCAAGCCGAATGAGCAAGGGTATGGGGGCCAGCCCGAAGATCGAAAAGTGACTTCCGCTTTCCATTACAGGACGGACTTTTCGCTCAAATCCTTGCTCAAGGTTTTTAGCTTCGGTTTCCCAATAACTGGGGTCGTGGTCTTTGCCTTCCCATTTCATCTCCAAGCAAATTGGGTGTTCATCAGCTGGATACCAATCCGGGAAGAGGGCCGGGTCAGCAAGCCGGGCTCGAATTGCGGACCCCTCATTGCCGATGTTTGCCCCAAATAAAACTACATGTGATCTCTTACTGGGATCGATGCCAGTAACTATGGCGACTCGACGTTCATGCTCCCGCTTCCACTGCTGTAGCAATTCAGCCGCATATCGGCCCCCATCGTTCTCCTTGTCGATCTTTTGATGGCAGTCAAAGCAAACGAGAAGCAGGTTATCCAGATCATTCAGGGCGGCTTTGTTAAGAATGAGTGGCCCCCAACCACGAGGCCCATCTTTAGAGAAGGAGTAAATATGGGCTTTTTCAGCAAGGTTTACCGCTTCCTGCGTTACAGGCGACTTGTACAGAATGCGGTTGCAACCATGAAACTCGCAGCGTCCGGCGGCACGGGCCCATAACTCCCGCTCGACCTCCCTTTTTACGTGTCGAGTAATGTCCTTAGCCATGGCCGAATTCTTATCCTTCTCTGTAGTATGAATTCACCACGTCGTGATTGCAGTGGCCCCCAACTGGATTTGCCCTTGCCTGTGGCCCGGAACAATGGCAGAGTGGTGCCTATACAAACAACGCCAATTTGTTATTGAACTACCAAGAAACAGCCTAGTAAATGGCAATTTCGTTGTCCCTTCAGACAACAGCATATTGCGAGATTATTTGAAAGTCAAGGAGAGCGTTTTCATGCCCCAGTCAGGTTTGGGTGTACTACTTCGCCAGCTTCGCGAAGGTCGCGGTTTGTCTCTACGGGAAGTCGGTCAACTCTGTTCCGTCGATCACGCCTATGTTCATCGACTTGAAACGGGCGAAAAGGAAGCACCGTCACCAGAAATTCTCACGAAGCTGTTACGCGTCCTTAAAGCTGACGATCGTCAGTCCGGAATGGCTAGATGGCTTGCCGAACACGCCGAAACTGACCCGGCGCTCGTAGAGTATTCACTGGGAGATGGAACTGTAAGTTTGGAGATCTTTACCGCGGCCGCAGGCGTACGACACCGCGGGTCCGCACGCCCCGATCCCGCCACTCTAATCACTCGTGTAAGAAGAGCCTTTGAGGAGTAATCACCATGGACGAGTCAGATGTGAAGCAAAAGGCTCGTCAATTTGTTGCAAAGGTTGATATAACCAGTATCAACGAAGATCTTTCACCCTATCTGGATGCAGTTGACGCCAAGATCGTTTACGAAGAACTCGGTGACGGTGAGTCCGGTTACACCATAGACATAAAGGGAAAGCCTCGTATCGTTATCAATAAACGAGAATCCGAGGAGCGCAAGCGCTTCACTGTTTGCCATGAGATTGCTCACATCGTCTTGGGCCTTCCCTCAAGACATGGGGAACTTCCATCGTGGTCGTATGCAAAGCGAGACTTCAATGAAACGCTTTGTGATATGTTCGCAACGGAATTGCTGATGCCATACGCAACCTTTAAGTCAAAAATTCCTAACGAAGAACCATCGGTCCAGGTTATCGAGCAGCTCGCATCTGAATTTAAGGCATCATTTCCGGCAACAGCATCTCGCTACGCTGCACTTGTGGATTTGCCATGCGCTTTCGTAACAATAGATAAGGGCATTATCCGCCATGCTTCCAGATCAAGTTCATTAAGGAACGCGAAGATTTGGATCGCCCCTAGAACACCAGTGATGCAAGGTTCAGTCGCTCATCGCTTGAGGGCGGAAGGGGTAGATCGAACGGCAACCGAAGAGGTACCGCAAGACCTCTGGTTCTCGGATTGGCAGGATAATGGCGATCTGTGGGAAATTTCCCGTCATTACGCCCGATTTGACCAGACCGTGTCTTTGCTTTGGTTTGATGAAGATGAATTGCAGGGGATTGAACCGCCTGACCGTCGCAACAGCTTCCGTTTTGATGAAGAGCGTGGAGTCGGCGAGTTAACCGGGGAACTGCCATGGCCGGGACGAAGCCGACGCAAGCGTTGAAGCAGAGCTTTGCCCTTTGGTGTTAGGTCATGTTTCTTGCATACCTGCCCTGATCGAACTCATCTTCCTCGGTGATCCCGAAGCTACAACGTCTTCCATGAACTCCAAGCAACGCGAAGACCTGCTCAAGACCCTGAAACCCCGCTTTGAGAAGAACATGGAGCGCCACAAAGGGCTCGAGTGGTCCAAGGTGCAGGCGCGCCTCGAAGCGCATCCCGACAAGCTTCAGTCACTCGCTGAAATGGAAGCCACCGGCGGCGAGCCGGACGTCGTCGGCCAGGACAAGAAGACCGGCGAGGTCATCTTCTACGATTGCTCCGCGGAGAGTCCTGCGGGCCGCCGAAGCGTTTGCTACGACCGCGAAGGCCTGGAATCGAGGAAGGAAGCCCGGCCGGCGAATACCGCCATCGACATGGCGACTGCCATGGGCATCGAACTCCTGACGGAAGAGCAGTACCGGGAGCTGCAGAAGCTGGGAGGGTTCGATCTCAAGACGTCGAGCTGGGTGCTGACGCCGCCCGATGTCCGGAAGCTCGGCGGTGCGCTGTTCTGCGATAGGCGCTATGGGAAGGTCTTCACGTATCACAACGGCGCGCAGTCGTACTACGCAGCTCGCGGATTTCGCGGTTCGCTAAAAGTCTAAGCGCTGACCGACGAAGCGACTTGCTCGCTAACACCTTCCAGAAAATAGATAGGGACAGACTCCCGTTGTAATGCCGTTGCAATGTCGCGAAACCCGGCTGCTTACGGAATGCCGATGGCCGGAAAGCCCGATCCCACCAAACCACCGGGCAGCATCAGTGCCTTGCCCACCATAACCGGACCGGCGGACACGGCTGGAGGCGCGAATGTCGGCACAGGTCCCGAGCCCATCACTTTCGTGAAGTGCATAGAAGTGCGCCAGGTGTTGAAATTGTTCGCGGCCGCCGTCGCGAAGGCTTCGATGGCCTGCTTCTCCTGGGGCGTCGCGGCCGGGAACCGGGCCAGGAGCGCGCTGCGCAAGACGGATACCGAAAGGACAACAGGGGAGTTGCCCTGTGCGACCGAAAAGGGAACATTCGCTGTTGGCGGCGCCTGGGGACCGGGCCAGGCTGCAAACCCCGGGTAGACTGGCAGCCCCGGGACCCTGAAGGCGACCTGCCACTGCTGCCACGCATCGCTGAATCCCTTCGCAAACTTGACCGCCGTGTCGTGTGCGACGCCCTGCCCGATGAGATGGGACTCGATGTCCGGCGCCAGAGGTGGTGCGGTGAGCCCGCCGGGTGTGGTAATGAGCTTTGCCCCATGGACCTGGCCCGTGAGTCGCGCCTGCGATTGCCAGGTCTTGACGGCCTGCGCCACTGACGCCAGTAGCTTTTTCGCAAGAGCCTTCCCGCCCGTCGGGTCCGCGGCATTGTTGCCGGAAGGGGCGGTGCTCTGCGGCGGCTTGGCGATGTCGGCAGGGGCGGCGGCCGGCTGTCCGGATGGCGCGCCGATGCCGGCGGGAGCGGCGGCAAGCTCGGTACCAACGAACCTGTACGAAGAGGGGTACGGGCCATAGCCCCGGCTCGTGACGCCATTTCTCGTTGATCCCGTGTATTGCTTCGCGTCGGGGCCAATCTCGATGACGACCGTCCCCGCCTCACCCGGTTTCAGCACGCCCGCGTGCAGGGCGGCCTGGCAGATCGGCGAGTCGGCGGTGTACGTATCCGTACCGTAGATGCTGTTGCGCACCTCATCGATCGCCGGACAGGCGAGCGTGAAGCGTTGCCCGATGCTGCCTTTCAGCGACGCCGCAGTTGTCGACGAGCCGATGCTAGTGCTTTGCGCAAACGCCGGTTGCGCACCGGCCATCAGTGCGACGAAGGCCAATGCCATGCAGCCGGCCTGCAACAGGAACCCCCCACGCGCTGCTCGGTATGCGGCTTCCATACTTTGTCTCCTCGTACAGCACCCGTGCGAAATACCCGGATAGTAACTTTCGAAACGCCCTGTTTTGCCGGGCATCTTGCAAGTAAACAGGGATAGCCTCCATTGTAAACAAGCCGCCCTCTATGGCCGGCAAGCCCGTCAATGGGGTCAGCCTGAACTGCCCCCTGAAGGAACGTCGGCCGGGCCGATTTGTTCGCAAACACCTTCCGGTAACAGGAAGGATTCCGTGGCTCGCTGAACGTCCAGCTGCGGCATCGTCCGCAATCCTCAGATCCGCCAGATTCGGCGCGGCAGACGCGTCGCGCATCCGGTCGTACAACGTAACCAGGACGCGGGTTCCGGTTTCCTGGTCGCCTACCTCGAACCATCGCCTAAGGTCACTGACCTTGTCCCGCGCTTCGAGCATGGCACGCAGTGCCTCCTGCAAGCCATGGCGATTGCCCGTCTGCGCCCGGATCTCGACGTCGGCCAGGAGGAAGAGCATCGCCCCTCCCCAATAGGTCCGTCCCCAGGTGTGGGTGTTGTCCAGCCCGCGATCGTCCGCTGCCGGCAGGCCCTTCGCCATGTCGCGCATCATGTCACCCCAGATCTTCTCTTCCGTGAGCTGCCCGGCCTGGGCGCG
>DASZQG010000145.1:0-44924 GCA_035550075.1 Hyphomicrobiaceae bacterium
CACGCGAACGGTCCGCGACCCGTGCTCGCTCTCAACGCCGCGCCGGGCGAGGTCGATGTGGTCATCGCCAGCGAGCTGCTCGAGGCGACTCGCGCCATCCAGGCCGGGTTCGTCACGCCGGACCGCACCATCCTGATTGCCTCCACCGCGCGCGTGTTCACCGTCGATGAGAAGGCGGCGATGGGCGACGGCCGGCTCGACGAGGCGCGCATGCTGGCACTGGCGAGGCGCTTCGCGCGCCGCGCCATCGTCGATGACTTCACGGCCGTTGCCGCGGGCTCGGCGAGCCCGCTCAACGCCGTGCTGCTCGGGGCCATAGCCGCTGCGCGCGCTCTGCCGATCGACGTGGACGCCTTCCGCGGCGCGATCCGCGCGGAGGCAAAATCCGTTGAGGCCAACCTGCGCGGCTTCGAAGCCGGTCTCGCCGGTGCCGCCACGCCGTCCACACGCGCGGCTGCCGTGGCCGCCAACCCCGCTAGCGCGCCTGATACCCCAGGCGAAATCGACATCCCCTCGGAAGCCCGCGCCGTGGTGGCCGAGGGCGTCCGCCGCCTGACCGACTACCAGGATGCCACCTACGCCCAGCGCTACATGACGCGGGTGGCGCGCTTCATCGGGCGGCCGGGCGCCGACGGCCCGCTTGTCCGCGAGCTGGCGCGGCATCTCGCCGTGCGCATGAGCGTCGAGGACGTGATCCGCGTCGCCCAATTGAAGCTGCGCGAGGCGCGTCTTGCCCGCGTGCGGCATGAGGCGCGGGCCGCGCAGGGCGACATCGTCGACATCACCGAGTTCATGAAGCCCGGGCCGGAAGAGATGGCCGGCCTTCTGCCGCCCGCGCTGGGCCGCTGGGTGCTGCGCCGCGTTGCTGCGCGCGGCTGGGGCGACAAGGCGCTGCGGCTGAAGATCCGCACCACGCGGGCGTCCGGCTTCCTGCGCCTGAAGCTTCTCGCCGGAATGCGCCGCTGGCGTCCGCGCACGCTGCGGTTCGCGCAGGAGAATGCGTGGGTGGAGCGCTGGCTCGATCTTGTCGAGCGCACGCTTGCCCTCGATCCTGCAGCCGCGCGCGAGGTCATCGCCACCGCGTCGCTGGTGCGCGGGTATGCCGACACCTACAGGCGTGGCCTGTCGAACTGGACGAGCATCGTGACCGAGGTGATCGAGCCGATGCTGGCGGGCACGCTGCCGCGACAGCACTTCGCTGACGCGGTGCTGCAGGCGCGGCTGGCAGCCAGCAAGGACCCCGAAGGGGAAACGCTGCGGCAAACCCTGGACGCCATTGCCCGCGCCGCGCCCGCCAAGATCGCCGCCGAATAGGCCTAAGGCTCCAGCTCGGTATCCCAGTAGAGATAATCGAGCCAGCTTTCGTGCAGATAGTTCGGCGGGAACAGCCGCCCGTTGCGGTGCAGCTCGAACACCGTCGGCCGGTAAGGCATCTGCCGCGGACGCATGCCGGCCCGCTCCGGCAGGTCGCCGCCCTTGCTCAAATTGCACGGTGCGCACGCCGTGACCACGTTGTCCCACCGCGTCTGCCCGCCGCGTGAGCGCGGGATTAAGTGGTCGAACGTCAGGTCGTCCTTGCGGCCGCAGTACTGGCAGGCGAAGCGGTCGCGCAGGAACACGTTGAACCGCGTGAATGCGGGATAGAGCGCCGGCTTCACGTAGGTCTTGAGCGAGACCACGCTCGGCAGCCGCATCTCGAAGGAGGGACTGCGCACGAACCGGTCGTATTCTGAAACGATGTTCACCCGCTCCAGGAACACGGCCTTCACCGATTCCTGCCAGCTCCACAGCGACAGCGGGTAGTAGCTCAACGGCCGGAAGTCGGCATTCAGCACGAGCGCCGGGAAACACTCAGGTGTGGCGGTGTAAGCGTTCACGGCGCACCAGCGGTCAGTTTTCTCTCAAGCGAATCAGGCTCCAGCCTTGTCTGAGCGGCGCCATACTAGCCATGTGTGCCATTCATGTGAAGCCAAGGCCCTGTGGCCAAATTTTTTCGCCTGCGCGGAACCTTACCGGGACCGGCGCAGGGCCTCGGCGATGAAGTGCTCTGCCATTTTCTCTCCACCGGCATCGATCCCGTGGCCGAGACCGGGTCGCACGTGCCATTCCACACGCAAGCCCGCGCGGGCAAGCTGCTCGCGCGCGACATGCAGCGCATCGGCGGGAATGAGATCGTCGGCCTCGCCGTGGATGAGGAGCACCGGCGGCCGGACCGTGGTATCGCCCAGGTGCTGAGCGCCCGCCAACAGCCCGGAGAAGCCGACGATGGCGGCCGGGGCCTGCGTGCGCCGAAGGCCCACGTGCAGCGCGAGCATGGTGCCCTGGCTGAAGCCGGCGAGCACCAGCCGGTCTGGAGCAAGCCGATGCCTGGCAAGCTCGGCATCGACAAAACGATCGAGGGCCGGCCGCGCCGCGCCGACCCCGCGCCAGTATTCGCTCGGATCGCGCATCGTCAGCGCGAACCATTGCAGCGCGCCGTACATGCCGGGAACCTGCTCCGGCGCGTTGGGCGCGACGAACGCTACGTCGGGCAGGCGGGTGCGCCACGCTTCGCCCAGCGCGATCAGGTCATCACCGTTGGCGCCGTAGCCGTGCAGTAGCACCACCAGCGCCGAGGCGGCGCGGCCTCTCGGTTCGATGCGCGGTCCATCGAGCGGTCGCATCGCCTCTCACCTATACCGGCACCGCTGAGCGGGTCTTCTTCAGATGAGCGTAGTACGCCCACAGCAGACGCGCCGCGACTCCGCGCCAGGGCCGCCAGCGCTCGGCCAACTCGCGCATCTCGTTGGCAGTGGGCCGGGCCTTCAGTCGAAAAGCCTGCTGCGCGGCGACCTGCAGCGCCAGGTCACCGGACGCCCAGCCGTCCGCGCGCCCCAGGCAGAACATGATGTACACGTCAGCCGTCCACGGGCCCACGCCCACGATGCCCGTCAAGGCCGCATGCACCTCCTCCTCGGTCGCCGCCTCGAGCCGGTTGAGATCCAGGCCGTTGGTGCAGGCTGCGCCGATCGCACGCAGCGTGCGGATCTTGGCGCGCGACAGGCCCGCCGCAACCAGCTCCGCGTCGTCGAGAACAAGCACGCCGGCCGGCGCGAACGGCGTGCATAGCGCGTGCGTGCGGCCCCAGATCGCGGTGGCGCTGGCAACGGAAAGCTGCTGGCCGACGACGACGCGCGCAAGCCCGGCAAAGCCTGCCGGCTGCCGGCGCAGCGGCGGATCGCCGGTAGCGTCATGGATGCGCCGCATCACGTCGCACTTGCGCCGCAGCGCGCGCACGCCGGCGCGGATATCGTGCTCGCTCTCGATCAGGCGCGGCAGCGCGGGCCGCCGAGGTGTCATCGTTCTGGCCGTCCGTGGGCCGGCTGCGGTTCTGGTGCGCACGCGATGGGTATCCATGTGCTCATTGTAGCGCCGATTTGCGGCCAAGGCGGCATCTTGGTCTGGCGGACCGCTTTGGCTAGGGTCGGCCGATGACGCCCGTGTTCCGCTTCGCGCCCAGCCCGAACGGCGAACTGCACCTGGGGCACGCCCTGTCCGCGCTGCTGAGCTTCGAGAAGGCGCGCACCGGCGGCGGCCGCTTCCTGCTGCGCATCGAGGACATCGACGTGCGCCGCGTCCGGCCGGAGTATGTGGCGGGCATTTTCGACGACCTGCGCTGGCTCGGGCTCACCTGGGAAGAGCCGGTGCTGTTCCAGTCGCAGCGCATGGCAGCCTACCGCGACGCGATCGGCCGCCTGGAGCGCCTCGGCTTGCTCTATCCTTGCTTCGCCACCCGCACCGAAATCGAAGCGGCGAGCCCGGACGGGCCACGCGATCCCGATGGCGCCGTGCTCTACCCCGGCCTGTGGAAGAGGCGGCCGGCGGCCGACATCGCCGCGCACCGGGCAGCCGGCGTGCCCTGCGCCCTGCGCATCGACATGGACGCGGCCATCGCGGCGGCCGGCGAGCGCCTCGGCGGCGACCCCCTGACCTTCGTTGAGCTGTCGGAGGCCGGCGTGCGGCAGACGCTTCCGGCGCGCCCGGACCAGTGGGGCGATACGGTCCTCGTCCGCAAAGACATTCCGACCAGCTATCACCTGGCCGTGGTGGTGGATGACGCGTTCCAGGGTGTCACCCACGTCACGCGCGGCCAGGACCTGTTCGCGGCCACGGGCGTGCACCGGCTGCTGCAGGTGCTGCTCGGCCTGCCGGAACCGGTCTACCAGCACCACCGCCTGGTCCTGGACGAGACCGGTCGCAAGCTCTCCAAGTCCGCGCGCGACACCAGCCTGCGGGCGCTGCGGGCGCAAGGCGTCACGCCGGCGGCGGTGCGCCGGCTGGTCGGTATCCGCTAAACCCGACAGCTCCCGTCAAATTTGCGACACCAACGGGTTGCATTCTCAACTCGACAGCAGGGTCGGCGCAAAGCCCGACGCCTGCTGCTGAGCGCTCCAGATTGCCGCGGGGGGCGTTAATCACTTGGTTACCGAATTCCCCCAGCACGGAAGGAGCGGCAGCACGAGCGTTCGCAGCGTTAATGATGATGCTGGGCAAGAGTTGAACAACCAAGCCGCGATGGCCTTATTCGGCCAGGGGAGACAGGCGCCAACACCATGTCGGGGATCGAAGCGTTTCTAGGCGGATTTTCCGGCGACATCGTCGACTGGGCGATCGTGCTCGCTGTCCTTGCCGGCCTGTCCCTCCTCGTCATGCGCATCGAGTTGCCCCGCCGCGCTCCGCGCGTTCCCCGCACCGCCTATGCACCCTCCCCCGTGGAGAATGAGCAGCCGCACGCGCCATCTGCCGCCGCTCCCGCATGGCAGCGCCTGACCCGCGTCGCCGAGCCGTCGTCGGACCCGCTTGCGAGCGCGATCGAAACGCGACGCGGCGCAGGACAGCACATCGACGCGGCCGAACACGCGTTCAACCGGCTGCTGGCCGATTGCGAAAGCGTGATGAGCGTTCCGGTCAAGCCGACCCTCAAGCCCGTCAGCGAGCTTCCGCCCAAGCCCGCGGAACCCAAGCCGGACGACAGGTCGATCGCCGCGTAGAGCGTTTCTATCGACAACCGAAATCATTCTGTCTTGTCATACCGGCCGCGGGCGAAGCCTGCGCAGCCGGGACCCAGGGCCAAAGAAACGCCCCCGGATACGGCGCTTCGCGCCGTTCCGGGATGACAGAGCCGGCTTCAGTCGGCTGGCACCCGAGCTACGCGGCCGCGGCCATCCGCGAAACATGCAGCGGCGGAACGCGGTCGCGCCAGGGCATCGCGTCCTCCAGCACCTTCGCGAGCTGCAGCACCAGGTGCTCGTCGGCCGGACGGCCCGCGACCTGCACCCCGATCGGCACGCCGGTCGAATGCATGGCGAGCGGCAGCGACATCGCCGGCGTACCCATGATGTTGTGAGGCAGCGTGAACTGGCAGGGCTCGCGGAACACGATATCGACGTTGGTTTCGGCGTTGGCTCCGGGCCGGCTCAGATTGTACTTGCCCCACGGCTCGGACACGCGCGCCGTCGTCGGCGACAGCCAGATATCGTGGTTCGCATAGAACCGCCCCAGCTTGCGGCGGGCCACGTTGAGCGCGCTGTGCGCGGCCATGAACTTCGCCGGGGTGATGGTCCTAGCGTACTGGTAGAGGCTCCAGATGACGGGCTCGAGCGTGTCCGGCCCCGGCGTGCGGCCCGTGCGCCTGGCGTAGCCGTCGAGGCGGGCGTCGAAGGCGAAGAAGAAGAAGTCGTTGCAGGCGTGGAACGTGGCAATGCCGCCCATGTCGGCGCTCGCCGGCTCGACGATGTGGCCTTGATTGGCCAGCACCTTGCCGGCGGCCTGCACGGCCTTCGCCACCTCCGCATCGACCGGCACGCCGGCAAGCTCGCTGAGGACGATGCCTACCCGCAGCCTGGGGGCCTTCTTTTCAGTCAGCGTGGCGTAGCTCTCGGCCGGCTTGGGAATGAAGAACGGATCGCCGACCTGCGGGATCGCCAGGCAGTCGAGCATGGTGGCGACGTCGCGCACGGTCTTCGCCTGGATCAGGTTGGAGCTCATGCCGAAGCCGCCCTCGTCGAACGAGGGACCGGAGGAGACGCGCCCGCGCGACGGCTTGAGCCCCGCGCCGCCGCACCAGCTCGCCGGGATGCGGATCGAGCCGCCGATGTCGGAGCCGTGCGCGATCGGCACTATCCCGGACATGACGGCGGCCATGGCGCCGCCGCTCGATCCGCCGGCCGAGTAGCCCTCTTTCCAAGGGTTGGAGGTGTTGCCGTGGAAGACGGATTCGGTGGTGCCCGACATCGAGTATTCCGGCGCCGCGGATCGGCCGAGAATGTTGACACCGCTGGCCCGGAACAGTTCGGCCACGTGCGAGTCGACCTCGGCCACCATGTCCTTGCACAGCCGGCTGCCGAACTCGATCTTGCGGCCCTTCTCGTGTCCGAACACGTCCTTCATCAGGAAAGGCACGCCGCGAAACGGGCCGCCGCCCAGCTTGCTCTCATCGAGCCCGGCGATGCGGTCGGGATAGGTCTCGACCACCGCGTTGAGCTTCGGATTGACCGCCTCGATGGCCTTCAGCGCCGTCTGTGCCAGCTCTTTGGGCGATACCTGCTTCTTGGCGACCAGCTCGGCCAGCCCGAGGCCGTCATACCGGGCATATTCGGCGAGGTTCATGCAACAGCTCCGTTCCGAAAGTGAATTTAGGCAGCGTGTGCCGGCGCAAAAAATTCGATCAGCGCATCGAGCACAGCGTCAGGCGCTTCCGCCATCAGCATGTGCCCGCAATCGGGAATGGCGACGGTGCGGCTGGCCTCGATCAGCCCTGCGAGCTCGCGGCCCTTGCGCGCTGGCGTCATCACGTCGTGCGCACCAACAACGACCAGCGCCGGACAACGGATCGCTTTTGCCGCGCGCGCCCCCGTCTGCCAGCCGGCACAGGCCGCCAGGTCGGTATGCAGCACGCCGGCGCCGTTGCGGGCGAACACGGCCAGCGTGCCGCCGGTCATCCACAGTCCCGGCACGGGGTTGCCGCCCATCTTGGCGTCCGCGCCGTGCGCCCAGGCCGTCATCATCCGGTAGGCGCGCTCGGGTGCATCCCGCGCCGCCGATAGCAGAACGTCGCTGACCGGGATCGCCGCCGCCGTGCCGATCAGGGCGATGCGCGTGATCTTTGAGCCCAGTGCTGCCGCGGCTTCCAGCGCGATCGCACCGCCCATCGAATGTCCGACCAGGGAAGCACGCTCCACGCGCGCGGCCTTCAGCAGCGCGCCGACCCACGCCGCCATCTCCTCGACGTTGGCCAGCGCCGCGCCTTGGGAGCGCCCGTGCCCGGGCAGATCGACCGCCAGCACCGAATGCCCGTGCCAGGCAAACCAGCGGCTCTGAAGTTGCCAACTGGTGTGGTCGCAACCGGCGCCGTGCAGGAACACCACCACCGGGGCCTCGGGATTGAATGGCCGTCCGCCCGTCGCTGCATAGACCGTGTGGCCGTTGACCGTCAGCTCCATCGGGTCAGCCCTTCTGCGAGGCCGCAAGCGCCTGGCCGAGGTCATCGATCAGGTCCTGCACATCTTCCAGGCCCACCGACAGGCGCACCAGTTCCTCGCCCACTCCCGCCTTGGCGAGATCCTCCGCGCTCATTTGCTGGTGGGTCGTGCTGGCCGGATGGATCACCAGCGACTTGGCATCGCCGACGTTGGCCAGGTGCGAGAACACCTTGAGCCGCTCGATCAGACGGGCGCCCGCCTTGCGCCCGCCCTTGATGCCGAAGCTCATGATCGCGCCCGCGCCTTGGGGCATCTGGCGCTTGGCGAGCGCATGGTCGGGATGGCTCTCGAGGCCCGGATATTTCACCCAGGATACCGCCGAATGCGTTTCCAGGTAGCGCGCCACCGCCTGCGCGTTGGCGACATGGCGCGCCATGCGCACGGGCAGGGTTTCCAGGCCCTGCAGGAGATAGAACGCATTGGCCGGGCTCATGCAGGCGCCGAAATCGCGCAGCCCCTCGGCGCGGGCGCGCATGATGAAGGCCGCGGGCCCGAATTCCTCTGCGAAGGAAATGCCGTGATAGCCGGCATAGGGCTCCGTCATGGTTGGGAACTTGCCGGATGCGGCCCAGTCGAAGCGGCCGCTGTCGATGACGATGCCGCCGATGGCGACGCCGTGCCCGCCGAGGAACTTGGTGGCGGAATGCGTAACGATGTCGGCGCCCCACTCGAACGGCCGGCACAGGTAGGGCGTGGCGAAGGTGGAGTCGACCGCGAGCGGCAGGCCATGCTTGTGCGCCACGTCGGCCACTGCGCGGATATCGAGCACCTCCAGTCCTGGATTGCCCAGTGTCTCGGCGAACACCAGGCGCGTCCGGTCCGTGATGGCTGCGGCAAACGCCGCCGGATCGCGGGGATCGACCAGCGTCGTGGTGATGCCGAAGCGCGGCAGCGTGTGCAGGAACATGTTGTGCGAGCCGCCATAGATGCGGGTCGAGGCGACGATGTGGTCGCCGGCCCCCATCAGCGTCGCAATCGTCAGGTGCAGCGCCGCCTGGCCGCTGGCCACCGCCACCGCGCCCACGCCGCCTTCCAAGGCCGAGACACGCTCCTCCAGCACTGCGACGGTGGGGTTGGAGATGCGCGAATAGATATGCCCGGCACGCTCGAGATTGAACAGCGCGGCCGCGTGTTCGGTATCGTCGAACACGTAGGACGTGGTCTGGTAGATCGGCACCGCGCGCGAGCCCGTCGCCGGGTCGGGCCGCTGGCCCGCGTGCAGGGAGAGGGTATCGAAACGCGGCGACTTCGGTGTCGTCATGCTTGTCATCCAGGCGGACGCGCGAACATACCGGAGAGCCGAACCCACGCGCTACGTGCACAAACCTTGGGTTCCGGTCATTCCGCCGGCGCGGAAATGCCGGATGACAATCGCATATCCGCGCGCGAGGCGCACGCGGACCTTTACCAAGCACTGTCCAAAAGCTGAGGCGTTGGTCCAGCCCTAAAGGACTTCGAACACGCGGATTTGCACCTTGTCCGGGAAGCGGGCCGCCGAGGCGATGAAGATGCTGCGGTTGAGCCAGTCGTAGCGTCCCGCCGGTGCCTCGAACTGCGGGACGGTACGGAAATAGACCAGCGCAGGATCGACCGGCTCGCCGCGCGCCAGCTTCTGCATGATGGCTGGCTCGGCCCGGCGCATGCCGCGGTTAATGATGGCGATCTCCACCCCGTCGGCGGTGAGGATCGAGTAGCGCGCCACCAGCTCCAGCACGCCGTCCGCCCGCGCGTACTGCCAGTCCGCCCCGCCCGGCACCACCTCCGCTTCCAGCAGCGGGCCTTTCACGGTGCCGCTCAGAATGGGGATGATGCGGCGGGCGCCGTGCGGCGTCTGGCCGAGATCGCGGATGGGGCCGACCTGCACGTCGATATCGCACACATGCCGGGACTGGATTGTCATCTCATGCCTCACAGCAACAGGGTTCACGCCGCGGTCTCGGGCCCACGCGGCTTGCGCCGGTGCTGCAGGAAGGGCTCCATCGCCTGCCGCGCCAGCTCGTCCGCGCGCTCATTCTCGTCGTGGCCGGCGTGGCCGCGCACCCAGTGCCAGACGACCTCGTGCGGGACCTGCGCCTCCTCCAGCCGCCGCCATAGCTCCTCATTCTTGACGGGTGAGCCCGCCGCCGTGCGCCAGCCGCGCCGCTTCCAGGAATGAATCCAGGTGCTGATGCCGTTCTTGAGATATTCGGAGTCGGTGTGGACCTCGATACGCGAGGGCCGCTTGACGGCCTCAAGCGCCGAGATGGCGGCGATCAGTTCCATCCGGTTGTTGGTGGTGACCGGCTCGCCACCCGAAATCTCCTTGCGGTGCCCATCGTAGAGGAGGATCGCGCCCCATCCGCCGGGGCCCGGATTGCCGGAGCAGGCTCCGTCCGTATAGACGACGACGGATTTCCCGGCTGCCGGCATTCGCCTCAGGTCTCCAGCCCGTACTCGCGCGAGGAGCGGATGGTGCGATGAAAGTTGAGGCGGCGCAAATATTCGTTCGGGTCCTTGCGGCTGACGAGCGCGTCCTTGGAGGTGTGCAACCAATCGTAGGCGCGCGTCAGCAGGAAGCGCAGCGCCGCGCCCCGGGCAAACAGCGGCAGCGCTTCGCGTTCGGCCGTCGTGATCGGGCGCACGCTCTCATAGCCCCGCAGCAGCGCCTGGCCCTTCGTAACATTGAACGAATTGTCGCTTTCGAAGCACCAGGCGTTGAGTGTGATGGCCACGTCGTAGATGAAGGCATCGTTGCAGGCGAAGTAGAAGTCGATCAGCCCCGAGAGCCGCTCGCCCAGGAAGAACGCGTTGTCCGGAAACAGGTCCGCGTGAATGACGCCGTGCTCGACCTTCTTCGGCCAGTTGGGCTCCAGGTAGGCGAGCTCCTTCTCGATGGTGGCGCCGAGGCCGGGAAGGATCTCGTCCGCGCGCGACTGAAAACGCTGATACAACGGCCGCCAGCCCGCCACGCCCAGCGCATTCGGCCGGCACATCGGGAAATCGCGTCCCGCCAGGTGCAGCTGCGCCATCGCCTGTCCCACCGCCGCGCAGTGGCGCGCAAGCGGCCGGCGAATCCAGACACCCTCAAGGAACGTGACGAGAGCCGCGGGCCGCCCCGCCAGCGTGCCCAGCATGCGGCCGTTCTTGTCGCGTACAGGCGTCGGACAGTTGAGACCGCCCCTGGCCAAATGCTCCATCAGGCCGAGAAAGAACGGCAGATCGGCCGGGGCAACGCGCTTCTCATACAGCGTGAGAATGAATGGCCCCTTCTCGGTGGAGACGAGATAGTTGGTGTTCTCCACGCCCTCGGCGATGCCCTTGTAGGACAGCAGCGCGCCGAGCCCGTAGCCCGCGATAAAGCCCGCGAGCTCGATATCGCTGACTTCGGTGTAGACGGCCATGCGAGGAGTGCCTTTGCACAGATCGTTTAAGGTGCGCCTGCCTCGCGCAGCTCACGCGGCACGTTGAAGCCGATCCGCTCTTCCTTGGTGACGACGCTCTCCACCGTGACCGCGAAGCGGGCGCGGAACGCATCGACAATTCCCACCACAAGACTTTCGGGTGCCGACGCGCCCGCGGTCAGGCCGAGCGTGCGGATGCCTTCGAACTCCGACCAGGGTATCTCGGATGCCTGCTGCACCAGCAGCGCCTTCGGGCAACCGGCACGCTCGGCAACCTCCACCAGGCGCAGCGAATTGGAGCTATTGGGCGCACCGACCACGACCATGGCGTCGCAGCGCGCCGCGATCGCCTTCACGGCTGCCTGCCGGTTGGTAGTGGCGTAGCAGATATCCTCCTTGCGCGGCCCCACGATGTCGGGAAAGCGCTCGCGCAGGATGGCGACGATGGCTGCGGTGTCGTCCACCGACAGGGTCGTTTGGGTGATGTAGGCCAGGCGGTGCGGATCGCGCGGCTGGAAGCGGCGCGCGTCGCCCTCGGTCTCAATCAGTGTGGCGGCGCCCGCCGGCAGCTGCCCGAGCGTGCCGATCACCTCCGGATGGCCGGCGTGGCCGATGAGAACGATCTCGCAGCCGTTCTCGAAGTGGTCGCGCGCTTCCGCGTGAACCTTGGAGACCAGCGGACAAGTGGCGTCGACATAAAACATGTTGCGTGCACGTGCGGCGGCCGGCACCGACTGCGGAACGCCATGTGCCGAAAAGATCACAGGCGCGTCGGTTCGCGGGATTTCGTCCAGCTCCTCCACAAAAATGGCGCCTTTTGCCTTGAGGGATTCAACAACGTGGCGATTGTGCACGATCTCGTGCCGGACATAGACAGGCGCGCCGAACTTCTTCAGCGCGAGTTCGACGATTTTGATGGCTCTGTCCACGCCGGCGCAAAAGCCGCGGGGGGCCGCAACGAGAACGGTTAACGGTGGAAGCGCCGCCGGTTGGGACTGAGAGGAGCGTGCTTGGCTCATGCTGTTCGGTTGTTCGCCTTTGGTTCGTGCAACCGTGCGCTTGGCCCAGACCCTCGGCGAGGCTAAGGTGCGAATCACCGGACAGAACTGCCAGAGAGTCGGTGTACGGCTCCGCAGGAGTAGGGAATACCGGTCCGCGAGTGACCGGGCAAGTGTTCGGACAGGGGCGCCGTGAAGCAGTCGAAATGTGACGCAATCGCCCGAATTGCGAGGGGCGCCGCTATTTGCGCGCTGCTGAGCGGCCTTGCCGGATGCGGCATGTCCTCGCTGACCTCGGGCATCGGCGGCGGCTGGTTCGGGGGGCAGACCGGCAGCACCAAGACCCAGGTGGCCACGGTGAACGAGGACCAGCTCCTCGCCGCGGCCAAATCCGACACCGGCAGCGTCGCGGGCGGCAGCGAGGTGGCCTACGGCTGCCCCAGGTTCCAGGTGTGGTCGCGCGACGGTTACGTCACCATCTACGAGCCCGGCCGGGTCGGCGACGGACTGGCCGTGATGCACCGGGGCGAGATCACCAAGACCGCGCGCGAGTGCAACATCGAGCCGGGCCGCGTAACGGTGAAATACGGCTTCTCAGGCCGCGTGCTGCTGGGCCCGAAAGGCAAGACCGGGCCGGTGTCGCTGCCGCTCAACGTGTTCGTGACCGACGCCAAGCACGAGAAGATCGCGACCGACAAGGTGCAGGTAAAGGTCGACGTCGCGCTCGACAAGCCGATCGGCTACTTCTCGATCGTGCGCTCGGTGTCGTTCAATATCGCCGAAGGATCGCGACCTGGCGAGTATGAAGTCTATGTCGGGTTCGACCGCACCGTGCCCAACGCGGGCTGATCCATCCTAAACAGCACGCTTCGCGGGCCGCGTTTGACTTCGCTTGAGTGCGGCGTATCATTGCCGGCGGTCCATTCGAGATCTGCGGAAGAGACTGGCGCGTTGCAAGGCGCGCCGGCGCCGAAGGAGCAACCGCCCCGGAACCTCTCAGGCAAAAGGACCGCAGGTTGATGGCACTCTGGAAAGCAGCCGGCGGCAAGGCCGGCTCACCGAAGGGGTAAGGCGGGCGAGCCGCCGAAATCTCTCAGGTCCCGTGACAGAGGGGGCTTGAACCCGCGTGAGTGGCGGGCGGCAAGCCTTGTGGGACTTGAGACCGGCATGAGCGCCTCTGCATCCTCCGACCAGCCGCTGAACCGAACGCCGCTTTACGAGCTGCACGTGTCGCTCGGTGCGCGCATGGTGCCGTTCGCCGGCTACGAGATGCCGGTGCAGTATCCGCTTGGAATACTCAAGGAGCACCTGCATACGCGGGCCAAGGCCGGCCTGTTCGATGTCTCGCACATGGGGCAGGCGGTGCTGAGCGGACCTGATCATGACACCACGGCGCGTGCGCTCGAGGCACTGGTGCCGGCCGACATCCTGAACCTGGCGCCGGGGCGGCAGCGCTATACCCAGCTCCTCAATGACGAAGGCGGCATCATCGATGACCTGATGGTGACGCGCTCGGCGGATGCCGGCGATGACGGCAGCCTGATGCTGGTCGTCAATGCCTCGCGCAAAGAGGTCGACTACGCGCATATCGCCGAGCGGCTGCCCGACGACGTGCGGCTGGAGCCGATGCCCGAACGCGCGCTGCTGGCGCTGCAAGGACCTGCGGCCGCCGACGTGATGGCCAAGCTGTCGCCGCCGGCCGTGGTGCTCCCGTTCATGGGCGCGGCGAGCGGTAGGGTCGGCGACTTCGACTGCCACATCTCCCGCTCAGGCTACACCGGCGAGGACGGCTTCGAGATCTCTGTCGCCAGCTCCAAGGTGGAGAAGCTGGCACGCCTGCTGCTGGCGCAGGACGGCGTGCAGCCGATCGGCCTCGGTGCGCGCGACTCGCTGCGGCTGGAAGCCGGCCTTTGCCTCTACGGGCATGACATCGACGAGAGCACGAGCCCGGTTGAGGCGGACCTCGCCTGGTCGATCCAGAAGCGGCGCCGCAGCGAAGGCGGTTTTCCCGGTGCGGACCGCATCCAGGCGGAACTCGCCGGCGGCCCGAGGCGCAAGCGGGTCGGTATCAGGCCCGAGGGCAAAGCGCCGGCGCGGGACGGCACCGAGATCATGGCCCTGCTGGGCGATTTGGCCGGCACGGTCACCTCCGGCAGCTTTGGCCCGAGCGTCGGCGGCCCGGTGGCGATGGGCATCGTGAGGGCGGACTACGCCGAACCCGGTACGCCGGTGAACCTGATGGTGCGCGGCAGGGCGCTGAGCGCGGAGATCGTGCCGCTGCCGTTTGTGCCGCACCGCTACGTGCGCAAGAGCTGAACCAGGAGCAAGGGGCGAGGTCATGGCAGGCGAACGCTTCACCAAGGATCACGAGTGGATCCGCGTCGAGGGCGGCATCGGCACGGTCGGCATCACCGGGCATGCCCAATCGCAGCTCGGCGACATCGTGTTCGTCGAAATGCCCGAGCCCGGCCGCAAGGCCGCGCAGGGCGAGGCGCTGGCGGTGGTGGAGAGCGTGAAGGCCGCGAGCGAGGTGTTCGCGCCCGTCGGCGGCGAGGTGACGGAGGTGAACGGCGCGCTCGCCGACCAGCCCGCGCTCGTCAACGAGGACGCCGAGGGCAAGGGCTGGTTCTTCAAGATCAGGATCGGCAGTGCGGCCGAGCTGGACGCGCTGATGGATCGCGCGGCCTACGAGGCGTTCGTGAAGGAATCCTCCTGACATGCGCTACCTGCCGCTCACCGACGCCGACCGCAAGGCCATGCTGGCCAGGATTGGCGTCGCCGATATCGATGCGCTGTTTGCCGATATCCCGAAGGACAAGCGCCTGACGCGGCTGATCGAACTGCCGAAGGCCAAGGGCGAGCTGGAGGTGGAGCGCACGCTCGCCGCCATGGCCGCGCGCAACGTGGCCGCGGGCTCGGTGCCGTTCTTCGTCGGGGCCGGCGCCTACAAGCATCACGTGCCGGCGACAGTGGACCACCTGATCCAGCGTTCCGAGTTTCTCACTTCCTACACGCCCTACCAGCCCGAGATCGCGCAAGGCACGCTGCAATGCCTGTTCGAGTTCCAGACGCAGGTCGCAATGCTGACCGGCATGGATGTCGCCAACGCCTCAATGTACGACGGCTCGACGGCGGCGGCCGAAGCCGTGCTGATGGCGCATCGGGTGACGCGGCGGCGGCGCGCGGTGCTGGCAGGCAACCTGCATCCGCATTACCGCGAAACCATCGAGACCGTGTCGCGCCTATCCGACCACGAAGTGGTGGCGGCCGCGCCGGCGCCTGGTGGCCTGAAGGAGCTGCCCGGGCTCATCAACAGCGAGGTCTCATGCGTCGTGGTGCAAACGCCGGACTTCTACGGCCACCTGCATGATCTCACCGCGATTGCCGAGGCGGCGCACGCGGTGGGTGCGCTGCTGATCGCCGTCGTCACCGAGGTCGTCTCGCTCGGCCTCCTCACGCCGCCGGGCGCTATGGGCGCGGACATCGTGGTCGGCGAGGGGCAATCCATCGGCAACGCGCTGAATTTCGGCGGGCCCTATGTCGGGCTGTTCGCCACCCGCGAGAAGCTGGTGCGGCAAATGCCGGGGCGGCTTTGCGGCGAGACGGTGGACAAGGACGGGCGGCGCGGGTTCGTGCTGACGCTGTCGACGCGCGAGCAGCACATCCGCCGCGAGAAGGCGACCTCCAACATCTGCACCAACTCCGGCCTGTGCGTGCTGGCGTTCACCATCCACATGAGCTTGCTGGGCGAGGCGGGCCTGCGGCGGCTGGCGCGCCTCAACCACGCCAATGCGGTGGCGCTGGCTGACCTGCTGGCCAGGGTGCCGGGCGTGGAGGTGCTCAACGAGTCGTTCTTCAATGAGTTCACGATCCGCGTGCCGGGCGACGCGGCCGACGTGATCGAGAAGCTCAGCGCGAAGGGCGTGCTCGGCGGCGTGCCGGTATCGCGGCTGGAGCCGGACCGGCCGGAGCTGGCGGACCTGATCGTCGTGGCCTCGACCGAGGTGAACACGGACGAGGATCGGAAGGCCTATGCCAAGGCGCTGAAAGAGGTGCTGGGATGATGCTCGCCTTCGCAAATGGTTCCTCGCTGTCATTCCGGACGCCGCGCAGCGGCGCTCCGGGGCCCAGGCGCCGAAAAGGAATCGTGGCTTTGGGTCCCGGCTCTCGCGCTTTGCGCTCGTCCGGGATGACAAGAACGGGGGTCGCCACATGCTGAACCGGCAGGGACGGCCGACAGGCACAGGTGCGCCGGATGGCGAGGCGCAGGCGCGCGACACCTTCAGCGGCAACCACGGGCTCGCCATCGAGGAGCCGCTGATCTTCGAGGTGGGGCGTACGGACACCACCGGCGTCGATGTCCCCGAGCCGGCCGCGTTCAAGATGCGGCTCGGGGGCCTGGGGCGGAAAGGCGCGATCGGCCTGCCGGGGCTCTCCGAGCCCGAGGCCATGCGCCACTACGTCCGGCTTAGCCAGAAGAATTACGGCATCGACACGGGCCTGTTTCCGCTCGGCTCGTGCACCATGAAGCACAACCCGCGCCTCAACGAGAAGATGGCGCGGCTGCCGGGCTTCGCCGACGTGCATCCCTTGCAGCCGTTGTCCACGGCGAAGGGCGCCGTGGCCTTGATCGGCGAGCTGGCGCGCTGGCTCTCCGCGCTCACCGGCATGCCGGCGATTGCCATGACGCCCAAGGCCGGCGCGCACGGCGAGCTCTGCGGCATGATGGCGATCAAGGCGGCGCTGGAGGCACGCGGCGACAAGCGCTCCATCGTGCTGGTGCCTGAGTCGGCGCACGGCACCAATCCGGCGACGGCAGCGCTGCTCGGCTATCGCGTCCAGACGGTGCCGGCGCGCGCGGACGGCACCGTCGATCCGGACGAGGTGAAGAAGCGGCTGACGCCCGACGTGGCGGCGATCATGTTGACCAACCCCAACACCTGCGGCCTGTTCGAGCGCGACGTGGTGGCGATTGCCGACGCCGTGCACGCGGCGGGCGCCTACTTCTACGCCGACGGCGCCAACTTCAATGCCATCGTCGGCAAGGTGCGCCCCGGCGACCTCGGCGTCGATGCCATGCACATCAACCTGCACAAGACGTTTTCCACCCCGCACGGCGGCGGCGGGCCCGGCGCGGGCCCGGTGGCACTGTCGGCGGCGCTGGCGCCCTTCATGCCGGTGCCGTACGTGGTGGCGGATGGCGATGAGATTCGCTGTGTTGAGCATGCTCCTTCCCCCTCTCCCCGTACTTCACGGGGTGAGGGGCAGCCACGAACCGCAGCGCAAGCTTCGGCCCCTCGCCCTAACCCTCTCCCCACAGGCGGGGAGAGGGGACAAGGTGGTGCCCACGGCGCCGCCGGCACCCAACCGCTCGGCCGCATGTGTGCCTTCCACGGCCAGATGGGCATGTTCGTGCGGGCACTGGCCTACATGCTGAGCCACGGCAGCGACGGCATGCGCCAGGCGAGCGAGGATGCCGTGCTGAATGCCAACTATGTGCGCGCCTCCCTCGCCGATCTGATGTCGCTGCCCTTCGGCAACCGTGCGTGCATGCACGAGGTGCTGTTCGATGATCGCTGGCTGGAGGGCACCGGCGTTACCACGCTCGACTTTGCCAAGGCGATGATCGACGAGGGCTTCCACCCCATGACCGTGTATTTCCCGCTGGTGGTGCACGGTGCCATGCTGATCGAGCCAACCGAGTCGGAATCAAGGCAAAGCCTCGACCAGTTCATCGCGTCGCTGCGCGGCCTTGCCGAAGCAGCCAAGGCCGGCGATGCGGCGCGGTTCAAGGAAGCGCCGCGGTTCGCGCCGCGCCGGCGCCTGGACGAGACGCGGGCCGCGCGTCAGCCCAAGCTCAGGTGGACCCCGGAGCACATGCAGAAGGAAGCCGCAGAATAAGCCGGGCGCACAACGCTTGGTCGCACGTGTGGCCGTATCGAACCACCGGCGCCCAGCGGAGTTGAAGGAGCATGGGCATCCTGATCGACGGCGCATGGCACGACCGCTGGTACGACACTGACAAGACCGGCGGGCGCTTCGTGCGCGCTGATAGCAGCTTTCGCAACTGGGTCACGCCGGATGGCGCCGCCGGTCCGACCGGCAGCGGCGGCTTCAAGGCCGAGCCCGGGCGCTATCATCTCTACGTATCGCTCGCCTGCCCGTGGGCCAGCCGCACGTTGATCTATCGCGTGCTGAAACGGCTCGAGGGCGCCATCGGCCTGTCGGTGACGCATTGGCTGATGGGCGAGCAAGGCTGGACGTTCGAGCCCGGCGAGGGCGTGGTGCCCGACCCGATCAACGGCGTGCGCTATCTGCACCAGCTCTATACGCTTGCCGATCCCGCTTATAGCGGCCGCGCCTCGGTGCCGGTGCTGTGGGACAAGGAGCGGCGGACCATCGTCAACAACGAGTCGTCCGAGATCATCCGCATGCTCAATTCCGCATTCGATGGCGTGGGCGCGGCACCCGGCGACTACTATCCGAAGCCACGGCGCACCGAGATCGACATCATCAACGCGCGCGTCTACGACACGGTGAACAACGGCGTCTACAAGGCCGGATTCGCCACCACCCAGGAGGCCTACGAGGCGGCGGTCGGCCCGCTGTTCGACTCGCTCGACTGGCTGGAGGCGCGGCTGGCAAACCGCCGATTTCTGCTCGGCGCAAAGCCGCTGGAAGCGGACTGGCGGCTGTTCACGACGCTGATCCGCTTCGACGCCGTCTACTTCGGCCACTTCAAATGCAACATCCGCCGCGTCGTCGACTATCCCAGCCTGTGGGGGTATACGCGCGATCTCTACCAGTGGCCCGGCGTGCGCGAGACCGTGAACTTCAAGCACATCAAGCGGCATTACTACATGAGCCATGCGCGCATCAACCCGACGCGGATCGTGCCGGCGGGACCGCGTTTGGACCTGGACGCGCCGCACGGCCGCGCCGCTCTCTAGATGCGCTCCTCGGATCGTGATCGCACGGCTGCTTGCAAATAGGTCAGCATTGCTGACATATTAGCTCCGTACACACTGGAGCATCTTTCATGGCCATCACAGCCACGCAGGCGGCGTGGGAGCCGCGCTACGCGCATCGCGCCGCGCGGATGCAGGCGTCTGAAATCCGCGAACTGCTGAAGCTGCTCGATACCCCGGGCGTCATATCTTTCGCCGGCGGCATTCCCGACCCTGCGCTGTTTCCGGTGGCGCAAGCCCGCGCGGCCTATGCCGAGGTCCTCGGCGACGAAGCCCACGCCGGCCAATCGCTGCAGTATTCCGTGAGCGAGGGCTACGCGCCGCTGCGGCGCTGGATCGTTGCGCATATGCGCCGGCTCGGTGTGGCGTGCCGCGAGGACAACATCGTCATCACCTGCGGCTCCCAGCAGGCGCTGGAATTCCTCGGCCGCCTGCTGCTGTCGCCCGGCGACACGGCGCTGGTGACGGCGCCGACCTATCTCGGCGCGCTGCAGGCGTTCTCGGCCTACGAGCCGCGCTACGATGAGCTGCGCCCGGAGCACGGCAATCGCACGCCGGCGTCCTACGCCGATGCGGCGAAAGCCGCGGGCAGCGAGGTGAAATTCGCCTACGCGGTGTCGGATTTCGCCAACCCGACCGGCATTTCGCTGTCTCCGGCGGCGCGGCGCAATCTGCTGGATCTGGCGGATGCGCTCGACATCGCCGTGATCGAGGATGCGGCCTATGCACCGCTGAGCTTCGGCGGTGAACAGCAGCCGTGCCTGCAGGCGCTCGACGTAGCCCGGTGCGGCGGTATCGACAGCGCGCGCACCATTTATTGCGGCACGTTCTCCAAAGTGATGTCGCCGGGCCTGCGGGTCGGCTGGATCGTGGCGGCGGCGCCGCTGATCCGCCGCCTGGTGCTGGTCAAGCAGGCCTCCGACCTCAATAACTCCACCATCAACCAGATCGTCATGCACCGAATGGTCGATGCCTGCTACGGGGCGCAGGTGGAACGGGCGCGGTCGCACTACAAGGCGCGGCGCGATGCCATGCTGGCCGCGCTGAAGGCGCACATGCCGGCTGGCGTGCGCTGGAGCGAGCCTCAGGGCGGATTGTTCGTGTGGGTGGAATTGCCGGACAGCGTGGACGGCGCCGCGCTGCTCGACCGGGCGGTGCGCGAGGCGCAGGTCGCGTTCGTGCCGGGCAGCGCGTTCTACTTCGACGGCCGCGGCCGCAATACCATGCGGCTCAGCTATTCGCTACCGGATGAAGCGCAGATCGCCGAAGGCATCGCGCGGCTGGCGAGGCTGGTGTGATCTCCCGGACGCAAATCTACCGGGCTGTGGAAACGCTTGTGTCGTCTTCGAGCCGGTGAAGGCAATCCACCCAGCGCCGATAGCGGTATCGGTCCTCGGGGATCGGTGCGCTGTCCGGGCCGATCAGGTTGGCGTGGTTTCTGTGGGCATGCTCAGTGTCATCGGCTTTGCCTCGGCGCCCGGCGTGTTTGCCGCTGTACATCCTGGCAATGCCGCCCGCTTTTTGCCGGACAACGGACTGATCGGATTTGTCGCCCCGCGCCGCGCTGCTCACCGGCAAACGAGAACGGGAACGTCGCTCAGCATCAGCACCTTGATAGCTTGGCTCCCGAGCAGGACGCTCGTTATGCCGCTGTGGCCGTGCGATGCGATCACGATCAGGTCGCACGCGTGGGCCTTGGCGTATTCGATGATCCCGTCGGCCGGGCGCCGGTCTTTGACGTGGACGGTAATGCAGGGTGTGCCCAGCGATTTGGCGATTTCCGAGACGCGCGAGAGGATCTTATTCGCCAGCGCCCGCATGCGCTCATCATAGTTCAATACGGGGTTTGACATGCCGCGCTCCGCAAGCGCAGCCATGGTTAGAGCGTCCCAAGGTTCCGTGACCGTCACGGCCGTCGCCTGAGCGCCAAAATCCTTGGCAAGCGTCAGGCCGGTCACCTCGGCCTTCTGCGAGAGCTCGGAACCGTCAGTCGCGATCAGCACATGTTTGTACATAGCAGTCTCCGGCCGGAACATGGCTTCTGCTGTATCTCACCTGATGTGAACTAGCCGGTCTGCCGCAGACGACATTGACTCAGGACAACCTCTGAAGTTCTGCATACGTCGCACGCCAGCACGTCGCGGGTCGAAGCGGGACGACCGCGTGAAGCGCCAGGGCGGCATCGAAGCGAAATGCTGATCGCGGGCGCAGTTAGCGGGGCGAACGGGTCTTAACGTCCCCGCGGAGTTTGCGTATCTCGTCCTGAAGCTGGCGGCCCGCGGCATCGAACGCGTCTCTGATGGCGACGTAGGCATCTTCGTGCCGCCCGGTTGCTGCCGGATCGCGATTGACCTCGATGTGCTTGCCACCCGGCACTGTCAGGTGCACGCGAACGCAAAAGCTGTCGCCTTTGTGTCGGCGATGCTGGGGCCGGGCAATGACGACGCGCACGGACGTAATGCGATCATGGAAGCGCTCGAGTCTCTGCACTTCCTTGCGGATGTCTGCCTCGATCGCATCGGATTGGTCGATGTGCTCGAAGACGATTTGGAGGGGTACTTGCATCATTTTGACCTTTGTGGATGACAACGGGGCCGAGACGTTGGCTCCCCGGCTCTTTTCATCGTTCCTCGTCATCGCCATAGAGCGCATCCGAGCGGAGGATATCGTAGAGCTGCGCTACCTTGCCCGCGATTGGATGGCCGTCCCTGCCAAGGTCGCCGCCCTCGCCCTGGATGCAGGCTGCGGCGATCTCCAGGTCTTCGACGGAGGCTTGGCAATCGAGGATGGCCGTCACCGTGTGGTCGGCGACCGCACCGACTAGCCGGCGCACTTCGGCAGAAGACGTCACCGGCAGGTCCTTCGAGTTGCTTTTGTCTGCTTTCTGCATGGGCAAATCTCACTCTCTCCTGCGCACAATCTCGGCCGCCGCCCGGTCGGGGCATTGATGAAAGTCAAAAAACGCGATGCGGCCATTGGGTTCCCAACAAAGCGGCGGCCGGTGAGCGACAAATGTCTTAGCGACGGACGTCGGAAGAGCGGCTAGCCGCTCCTCACAAGAGTGACGCTCACGCTCTTAAGCGGAATGCCTTCGGTGGCAATCGTTACCACTTGCCGGCCGCTAGCGAGCAACACCGACATCGAGCCCGAGAAGCTGCCGCCTTTGACGGATAGGGTCATGCGATTGCCCGTGAAGCGCCCGGTCGCGTCGCCCGACGCATTGTAGGTTCGTTCCTCCCAGGTGCCGGAAATTGAGTCGCCGCGGGTTGTGAGCTGGCCGCGGATCTCTATCTCGGTGCTCGCGCTACGGCAGCGGATGGCGAGGCTTAGCCGCGACCCGCCTCCCGAGTAGTAGGCCGTGCAACGAATTGGCTCGAACTGGCCGTCCTGAAAGCTGCTGCGGCCCGAGCCGGACCACGCGCCGAGCAGGGAATCGAAACGGCTCGCGGCCATCACCGTCTGGCTCGCAAGGACGGCCAACGCGGCGGTTCCCCAATAGAGAGCGCGCCAACGTGAGAGCTTCATCGCTTTCACGAAAAGCTCTCGCAACGCTTACGTGGGCCGCCACCGGGCCACGCGCCGGGCAATTGGGTCATCATGTTGATCGCGCCACCAAACTCACTGGTGTCAGAGCACTGCACCCTCGTGACACTCCTGTCCGAATTACATCAAGGCTTCAGTCTCATGCGCCGCCGGTCAAAGTACCTTGATACAGGTCAAGCGATGAGACTGCGCTTGCCGGCGCGTCGGCAGGCGCAGATCGTGCGAAAGACGCGCTCAATTTCCAGCGGCTTTCCGTTGAGGGCCGGTCTTGGTGCTGCTGGAATCCACGGCGCGCGCAATCCAGGCAACGAGCTCGGGAGTCACGCTGGCGAGGGCGCGGTTGAGGGCGGCGGCGGTCGCCGCTCCGGTCGTGGCTTGTGCCGGAGCTGAAGCATGCACGACGCGTGAGGCAACGATTCGGCCCGTGCCGTCGAGCAGCTTGACTCCAATCTCAATCTCGCCCTCCTGACTGATCGCCAACTGAAATTTGCGAATATCGAGAGCGAGCTGGAAGTCGCTGGTAAGACTATCGGTCGGACGGCTGGCGGTCGCCGCCAGGCCTGCGTCTTCGAGCGATCGCGCCAAGGTCACCTGCACGAGCTTGGTCAACAGATCGCCCCACTGCGCGTCTGTAAAAGCGGTAAAGCTGCCCGCGGCGGAGATTCTCTGGATGCGATCGCTGTCCAGCACGGACAGCGCGGTTGGCTCGAGAACCGTCAGTTGCACTGTTGGCACCTTGGGGAGCGGTGGAATGGTGACCGGGCCGCTGAGGTCATACATGGCCAGTCGTGCTTTGGCCGCGCCACCCGTCATGCGCTCGAGGCCGGCAACGATGCCGTCAAGCTTGTCCGAGTTGCGTGCCAGGGCAGCGGCAAACGTATCAAGATTTCCAATCATGGACTTCAGAGGCTTGGCGTTGTCCTCCAGAATGGTGTCGAGCCGGCGCAGCACGTCGCGGGCTGCGCCGGACATGCTCTGGCCTGCCTGCTCGTCAGCCAGCAACAGGGGCAAGCCCGCCTGCTTTGTGAAGGGCTCCTGCGATGTTCCCCCAACAAGGGCGACCACCGGTGAGCCCGTGAGCCCCTGAAAGTCGATGCTGACCTGAGTGTTTGCGCGCACCGGCGTCCCGTTGTCGACCGCAATGGTGGCCAGGACCCGGCGGGGCGCCATTGGGTCGAGATCGAGCCGGCTGACCTCGCCGACGCGCACGCCATTGAAGAGCACCGTGGAGCCCTTGATAAGCCCTGCCACCGAGCCTTCGAAGCGCACGAGGTAGAGAGATCGCGTGCCGAATCCCGTCGTACTGTTCAGCCAATAGACGAACACGAAGGCGGCGATGATCACGGATAGCGTAAAGCCACCGACTTGCACATAGCGAGCGCGCGTCTCCACGGTTCAAGCTCCCATCATCGCGATTGTTCGGCCAGCACGTGTGCGCGTTTTCCCTGGAAGTAGGCCTGCATCCAGGGATGCTGCGAGCGAAGCATGGTCGCCATGTCGCCGGCGGCCACCACCTTGCCATCGGCGAGGGCGGCCACGCGGTCGCACACCGTGCGCAAGGTTTCGAGGTCGTGGGTGACCATAAAAACGGTCAATCCGAGAGTTTGCTGGAGCGTCCCGATAAGGTCGTCGAACTCTCCGGCAGAGATCGGATCGAGACCCGAGGTCGGCTCGTCCAGAAACACGAGTTCCGGATCCAGCGCCAGCGCACGCGCCAGCGCGACGCGCTTGGTCATGCCCCCTGACAGCTCGGCCGGCAGTTTGCCGGCGTCGCGTGGCGAAATACCCACCATCGCCAGCTTGGCGAGGGCGATCTCGCGCAACAGCCGGTCGGAGAGGGAGAGGTTCTCCCGCATCGGGAACTGCACGTTCTCCAAAGCAGTCAGCGAGGAGAACAAGGCACCCTGCTGAAACAGCACGCCCCACCGACGCTCGATAACACGGCGTGCGTCATCATCGGCCTGGTCGAAGTTTGCGCCAAAGACCTCCACCAGGCCTTGGCGCTTGGGTATCAGGCCGATGATGGTGCGCAGCAGCACCGATTTGCCGCTGCCGGATCCGCCGACGAGTCCAAGAATTTCCCCGCGCTGCACTTCGAGGTCGAGGTGATCGAGAACCACGTGATCGCCGAAAGCGACCACCAGGTCCTGAACCCGAATGACTGGCGTACCGTTCGGATGCATGCGCTACATTCCGATAGACGCGAAGAAGACGGCAAATAGGCCGTCGAAGACGATTACCAGGAAGATGGATTTCACCACCGACGTCGTGGTTTGCAGCCCGAGGGACTCGGCGCTGCCCTTCACCTTGAGGCCCTCTACTGCGGCCACCACGCCGATGGCGAGGGCCATAAAAGGCGCCTTGATCATGCCGACCTTGAAGTGTGTCAGCGAAATCGCTTCCTTCAGTCTCGCAATGAAGATGTCCGGGCTCATACCGCCGTAGAGCCAGGCGACCAGTCCAGCGCCGTACAGCGCGGCCATCGACCCGATGAACGTCAGGAGCGGCAATGCCACGACCAGCGCCAGGACGCGCGGGAGGATGAGAACCTGCACGGGGTCGAGGCCCATTGTGCGCAGGGCATCGATCTCTTCACGCATTTTCATGGAGCCTAGTTCGGCCGTGTAGGAGCTGCCGGAGCGGCCGGCAACCATGATCGCGACGATAAGGACGCCGATCTCGCGCAACACCAGGATGCCGACCATGTCGACGACATACTCGTCGGCGCCGAATTTCCGGAAGTGGAAGAAGCCCTGCTGGGAGATGATGCCGCCAATGAGGAAGGTGATCAGGAGAATGATCGGCACCCCGCGCCATCCCACGCGATCGAGCTGATGGGCGGCAGATATCCAGCGAAACGACCTCGGATCGCGCAGAGCGGCGAGGAGCGACAGGGCGAGAGCGCCCATCATGCCGACAAAGGCGATGAGCTGATCCCAAACCCCGCCAACGGATCTGCCGACGCGTTCCAGCACGTCCGTCGCGGACCACCCGCGCCGGGTGGCGGGGGGCGCATCGATGGCAATCCGATCGACATCCAGCTGCAGATCGCGAAAGCGGTGGGCAAGCCCGAATATTTCCAGGTCGCGCCCGCGTTCCTGCAGACCTGCGCGCAGCCGGCGCACGAGCCAGGCACCATAGGTATCGAGCTGTTCGACCGCGCTCATGTCAATGGCGACCGCACCGCTGGCGGCAGCAGCCCCGATCTGGGCTTGCGCCAGTTCCTCCAGTCGTGCCGCGTGCGGCGCGATCCAAGCGCCGGAGGCGCGCAGCCAAACGCGATCAGCGGTCCTGGTCGTGGTCAGGAGAGGCAGCGTTGCCACGTGCTTTCCGTGCGGAATGGACTGTGAAGATGGGCCGCAGGTTAGCCCTGCGCCCCTCTCTCTCCTTGATCTTCGTCAAGGTGGGGTGTCGGCCGTTCGTCAGGATGGGCGCTGTGTGGCCCCGGGTGCCGGGCAATTCAGAAGGGCACGCGCATTAACCTGCTTGATCGCGCATCAGGTTTCACCGGCTCTGAAGTCGACCCAAGTCCCTTGCGCACGCGGCCCCGTGAATCGGCGAATGCTGGTCGTTTCCCTCATTCAGCTTGTCGCGCAGCTTACTTCGTCCCAAGCCTGCACGGTCACATGCTCGACAATGCGCCCACCGCGCACATTGAGGGTCATGGCGGAAAGCACGCGGCATCCGTCTGGGTAAAGACATTCTTCGATAAAAGATACCCGGTCGGCCCCCAGGACTTCCTGGGTGACCTTGTGCGTCATTTCCCGGGAGCAGACGTCAAGCCAGAAATCCTCGATCTTGCGCTTCCCATCCAGGATCATGGGTGAGCTCGGCGGCCGGTTCCGGTCCACAACCTTCATTGTCGCGTTATCGGCATAGAGTTCCAGCAACGACTTCGCATCGCTTTTCTCAAGCGCGGTTCTCAGCTTGGGGAAATCAAACTCAACGGCCATTTTGGTCTCCACAATTGCGGATCGCGGGCTGATCGGTGGACTGACAACGTGTCGTCGCGTGGCCGATTTACGCTCTACACTGAACAGTATCAGCTTCGTGGCCGGTGTCCGCAAGGCATTTGCGGGGCTTGCCGAGACCAGGTCCATTCAAGAACGGATCCCGCGAGCGGATCGCGGATGCCATCAGTTCAGTGCGATCGACCAGTTGATGTCCTCCGGAAACCTCGGAGGAACCATCCCATAGTGCGCGACAAGAGTGTCGATGCCGTCGCCCGTGTCGGGGTCAAGCTGGCGCTCCAGCACCGCCACGCCGGGCACGCGCTGCGCAAGGGTCTGGGCGAGAAGCTGTGCCTGGATTGCTGCATCGAAGATCATGGCCTGCCGGGCGCCAACCCGGCTGCCGACGCGCTCGAACGGCACGACCAGATAAGCCTTTTGCATCGACATCATATCCCCCGTAAGGCGGCCTGGATGTCCTGTGGAGCTTCCGCTCCGGTCGCCCATCTGGGGAGGCCGTTTGGCACTCTCAAGGGGCTCTGCCAAAAATTTTTGGCCCTCCCCTTGAACCTCCAAAATGCTCTTCCTAGCTCGATTTGCGGGCAGCCGCATGAGGTGCCCGCCGTTTGATTGGTTCATCCGTGGTTGTCGCTTCGCAAGGAGGATGGCTATGGCGACACTTGATTTCACGCCGCTCTACCGGTCGAGCATCGGCTTCGACCAACTCCCCGGCCTTCTGGCCCATGCGCTGCAGCGCGATGAGACGGGATTTCCCCCATACAACATCGAGAAGGTCGCGGAAGACCAGTACCGCATCACCCTGGCGGTCGCCGGCTTCACGACAAACGACGTGGAGATCATCTGCGAGCAGAACCTGCTCACCGTGCGCGGAAAGGCCAAGGAGACTGGCCCGAAGAGCTACCTCTATCGCGGCATCTCTGCGCGCTCGTTCGAACGCCAGTTCGACCTTGCCGAATATGTCGAGGTGACGGGCGCGGTCCTCAACAACGGTCTTCTGGAAATCTCCCTCCAGCGTGAGCTACCGGAAGCCCTGAAGCCGCGCCGCATCCCGATCGGAACGGGAGCACCCGCGGAGTTGACGGATGATGGTCCCAACAAGCGGGCAAGCCTGAGGGCGGCCTGAACCGCCACCTGTGGGGCGAACTCGAAACAGCACCCTTTTCTCGACGGGACGTGCCGAGGCGCGGCGTCACGGCGGCATCGCCTGGCCCGCGCCTAGCCGCAAGCGTCCGCTCTCACGAGTAAGTATGGAGGATCGATATGGACTTGAAAGCACTTGTCCCCTGGAGGAATGAAAAAGCCCGTGCGCCCGTGCGGCGCGATGACTTCCTGGATCCGTTCCTCGCCTTCCGGCGCGAAATGGATCGCATGTTCGAAGGCTTCCTTGACGGCTTTGGCAGGTCGGAGCGCTCGTCGCTCGCGAAATGGGCGGGCTTGGTGCCGACCATGGACCTTGCCGAAAGCGACAAGGAGGTGGTGATCACCGCTGAGCTGCCGGGCCTTGATGAGAAGGACTTCGAGGTCACGGTCTCCGGCGACGTCCTCACGCTCAAGGGCGAGAAGAAGGCAGAACACGAGCAGCGCGACGGCGACAGCTATTATGCCGAGCGTCGCTATGGCTCCTTCTCGCGCTCCGTGCAGCTGCCGTTCGAAGTCAAGGACGAAGCCGTCGAGGCTAAATACGACAAGGGCGTGCTGACCGTTCGCGTTCCCAAACCCGCGGAGCTGCAGCGGCCTGCGCGCCGTATCGAGGTCAAACGCGGCTGAGCTGGCCGTTGTTCTTAGCAACAGCACAACGCGAAAGCCGTGCGAAAGCCCAGCGCGGCGGCGTTTCCCTCGTACCAACCCTTCTGCAAGTCACGGGCAGCAGACATGGAATGCCATCTCAACGGAAAAACCGTCCTCATCGTCCAGGGCTCATTGCTGGCCGGCCCGGAGCTTCAAAACGCCTTCGGCCGGGCGGGAGCGCGCGTGTTCCTCACCGCCAATATCATCAACGCCTTCGGCCTGCTCAAACGTGTCGCTTTCGACGGTGCGGTGATCGATCAGGGCCTGCACAACGAGGCCTTCGATCTGTGCAGCGAACTGCGGGAACTCGGTGTTCCCTACATCTGCTGTTCCGCACCGCATCGTCTTCAAAAACCCGCAGCCCGGCTGCGCGACGCCGCACACGCGGTCTGGCGCCTGGGCGACGTTCTCTCAGCGAAGACCGGCGTGCCGGCGGAGCATCTTCAAGGGGAACACCCAGGAAGCGACAGGCGCTGGCCGGCTGACGGGGCTCGGCTGGATGCTCGCGACAGGGCCACTCCGTAAACCTACCCGCGGAACAGGTAGATCGGGCTCGACCACATGCGATGGCCGTCCTCCTGCTGCACCCGGACGTAGAGGCGCGTATCTCCGCTCGCGCGCAGCTTGACCCTGCGCGTGAGCGCAATGCGCGTTTCGCGGATCGCCTCCGGCAGCCGCTGCAGCTCGATCCTGCGTTCCAGGCCGCCGGCCTCGAACGCGCGCGGTTCATGTCCCAGCTCCGCCACCGCCGCCCTGCCCGAGACGAGCCTGGTCTGAAAACTCACGTGGCCCGTCGCAGGCTGGTCGAGCCACAGGTCAATGCCGCCATAGTTGCCTGTGGTTACCGCCTTCCAGGCAACGCTCGCTTCGTCCTGCTTCTGGATGCCGCGATCGAGGTTCCAGTTGTTGATGACGGCCGTGCGCACAATGCGATTGCCTTCGACCTTCAATGACCCGTCCCACGTGGTGGTGCGCGCGCGGCCGCGATATTCCGCACCGGAGTACACGAGGCGCACGCGCCGGCCCAAGTCGCCGGCCGCATACGGCCGGACGGTCTCGAGCAGGTCGAGGCCATCGTAGATGTCGAGCCGCTCGATCGGCGCCGAGCCAACAACTTCTACTGCGAAGTCCACCTCGTCATCGCTCACGCGGGCAATATCTCCCATGAGCAGCCGCTGCGCAGCCTCCGATTTCGTCTCGCCCGCCGCCGGATCGCGCAAGAAGACCTCGGCCGGCCTGGCGGTCGTAACGCTCACGCCCAGCAACGCACGGTTGCCCGTTGTCGCATAGTGGCGGCGCCTGCGCATGCATTCGAAGATGGCGTCGCGGTCGAGCTTCTCCGCCAGGAAACACGTGAGCCCACCCTGGCTGCCGAAAAACGACGCGCCGGGATAGCAGGCGCCGGGCCGCCCCTTGTGCCCGTCGGAGTTCGCAACGATGCCCACCCGGTATCCCTTCTCGAAGGCGTCGCGCACAATCCATTCGAAGGTGCCCCAGGCCGAATGTACTTCCACCGCCGTTTCCATCGGGTCGTGGGCAAGCTTGATATCCGCGTAGCGCCCGCCCACGTGCGCCACCACCACGCAGTCCTTGCCCTTCAGCTTCCGAAACAGCTCGTGGGCGGTGTGTGCATCCGCTTTCTCATCGGCGATGTCGGTCGCGTCCGCGATCTGGGCATGCGAGGAGCGGTGGATGGTCTCGCCCTCGTGGCGGTAATGCACGTTGCGGTCGCCGCCCACCGCCGTGTTGGCCGACCACTCGTAGCCCGGGATGCAGACGAAACGGCCCGGCTTGTCGAACTCGCGCGCCAGCTCATTCAGCTCGCGCCAGAAAGCGCCTGTAATCTGGAAGTCGTTGCCCTGGTGACCCATCACGTCGAGGAAGGCCTTGTCGCGGCCGAAGCCGAAATAGGCGCGCGCATCGTTGGTGCCGAGTGTCTCGTTGGATTGCCCGTGTGTATCGCCCCAGAAGTGCACCAGCGGCGTATCCCCGGCGACCACCCGCAGAGGATTGGCGCGTGCGATCTGCCTTCCGCTCTCGTCGAGCACGCGCATCACGACATCGCCGGCCTCGCCGACACGCAGGTTATCGGCCACCGCTGCAAATGCACCGGGAGCGAAGCGTATTGTTTCAGGCAGGCCGGCAACCGCTGGGCCATCCGCTGCAAGGCGAAGCGTGTGGTCCATGAGGTTGGAAGGATTGCCCCACTTGTCATCTGCCTTGATGCGCAGCCGGAAGGGCTCACCCGTTCGCACCATGGTCGGCAGCACCGCGTGCCAGCGCACGCCGGGACCGGGCACGATGGCAATCTTCGGGCTCTCGGGGAGGGCCACGTAATCATAGGTGGCAATCGGATCCGCAAACACGCGGAATTCGAACGCGCTCTCGCAGTAGGTCTGCAGGCGGATGCCGGGAGAGCCTTGCCGCCGGTCGCCGAAGCGGATGGTGATGGTGTCGCCGGGGGCCAGGAAGTCTTTCACCACGCCGATGTAGAGCGAGCGGCTCCACGGGCGGATGTTGCGCTTGAACTCCCACTTTGCTTCCAGCGTCGCGCCATTGGAGGCCTCCACTGTCGTGTAGCCCGGTCCTTTCGGGTCGGTGAACTGCACGGGGCCGAAGTCCGTGGCAAAGCGGAAACCGATCTTGATCGAGCCGGTATCGTCCACCCCGAACGCACCTGCGGTATAGACCAGGGTGAAGCTCTGCATCGAGCCGGCCTCGAAGCTTCCCGAGGGCGTAAGCGCGGCGTAACCCATCAGATCGGGCCGGTAGTCGGAATAGGGCATCACAACCTCTTCGCATGCCTCCGGGCGACGGTCTCGCGCGCAAACGCATCGCGACCTCCCTTGCGGGGACGCACGTTATCGCTGCTTTGCGCGATTGCACACCCGTTGCGCGGCCCGCGATGCCGATGAAGCTCGCCATCGCGGATGCCGACGTGAGATCTGCGATCGTACGGTCTTCACCCGAGCGCCGCGATCGCGTCAATCTCCACCATCAGGTCGGGGTGTGCCAGCCGGCGCACTTCCACCGTGGTGCTCGTCGGCATGGCATGACGGTAGAACTCCATGCGCACGTCGACGTGCTTGAAGTACTCGTCGATGTCCGTGACGTACGTGTTCGTACGCACCAGATCGGCAAGCGTGCCGCCGGCCGCCTCTACAGCGATCTTGATATTGGTCAGTGCTTGCCGGATCTGCGCGCGCATGTCGCCGGCGCCGACGATTGAGCCCTTCGCGTCCCGTGCAAGCTGGCCCGAGATGAAGACCAGCTTCCGGGGCTCAACCGTCACGACATGCGAGTAGAGCACGAGACCGTTGACGCGCCGCTGATGCAATCCTTCCGGCTGGATGTTGCGGCGATTGATCGGGGACTGCGACAACACCGTGCTCCTGCGTCCTGGCCCGCTCCCGAAGATAGAGGACCGTGGCGCTCTTGTCCCGAGGCGCGCCCTCCTCGAGGGGCCGGGCCGGACGAAATCACCACTTCAGAAGGCGGCGTCCGGCACCCGCGCCGGCGAGCACCAGAAGCGCAATGGCGAGCGAATACCAGATGGCCACGAACAGCGGGGAATCGTCGGGGCAGTGCGTGGCGTACAACGCGGCGCCCAGGCCGCCGGCGAGCAGTCCCGCCACGGCACCAGCCGCCGCAGGCGAGCGAGGCGCGCCGGCACGCAGCGCAAAGAGCGCCGCGATCAGAGACGCGAAGGAGAGGGCCGGAATGGCGACCAGGCACAGGCGCGCGTTTGTCCCCACCGCCCGCGCGTACCAGTCGGCCGCCGGCGCCGTTGCCAGCTCGTACGCCACGCCGAGGGCGAGCAGCACAGGTGCCAGGGCGAGCGTGACGACTGTCTCGCGAAAGCATCGGTTTGGGCGCGCGAGCTGCAGGGAGGCGCCGAATGCGCAGGCGAACAGCATCAGAGACACGGCCACCTTGAAAGGAAAACGCCATGTTTGTGCAGCGGAAGCGAGATCGGGGCGTGGGCCCAGGGTCAGGGCATAAATCACGCCGGCAGCAGCGGCGCCCACAACGACGGCCCCCAACAGACGCGCACCAACGGCGGGCTCTCGCGTCGCGGCGTCCTGGGCCAGAGCCCTGATCAGATCATCCGTCTTCATGCTGGCCGTTTCGGAATGCTGTTGCTAGCGATTTCAACGCGCGGTGCAGGACGACACGCACGGCCCCCTCCGTCATGCCGAGGCGGCTCGCCACCTGGCGCGCGCTGGCGCCCTCGATCGAGATGGCAAGCACGACGTCGCGCTGGCGGCCCTTGAGGCCCGAAAGAATGCGAGCTGCGTCGAGGCCGTCCGTGGTGATCGGCGGCTCCTGCGCTGCCATCGCGCCGCTGATATCGTCGAGGGGCACGTGAACGCGCCGGCCGCGGCGCCGCAGGCTGTCGATCAGCTTGTTCTGGGCTATGGCGCGCGCCCACGGCAACACGGGCTGGCGCTCATCCCAGGTCTGCCGCTTCAAATGCACCGCGAGCAGCGTTTCCTGCACCACATCCTCGACGTCTTCCAAACCAAGGCCGTAGCGGGCAAAGCCCCGGGCCACCGCCGCGCGCAGGACGGGCGTCAAACCTTCGAGCGCACGCCGGTAGGCCTCCGCATCGCCGCGGATGGCCTCCCGCATCAGCTCCGTCAGGTGGGCGTCCCGATCTGCCACGCCGCAATCTATCTCCCCTACGTAAGCCGGCGCCCCGGCGTTACACTGCAGGCGCCGGCGGACCAGACGGGCCCGCCTCAGCCTATCAAGCACAAAGCCGCGATGCGTGTAACAGGCCAATGGCCGTACTTGGATTTTCAGCCCCCCACCTGCTGCGCCCCGTGGTCGCGCCGCCACGCGAACAACACGATCCCGTGACCGGTGTAACGCCTGCCGGGCTTCAGCCGAATGTCCACGAAACGGCCCGCAGGGCCGCGTTTAAGCGACCAAAGGGGGGCCGCGTATGCGCCCGGTAGCCATTGGGATTTTTTGCAAGACGCCGTCCGCCGGTTTATCCAAGACCCGGTTGTCGCCGCCGCTGCGCCCTGAGGAGTGCAGCGCCCTTTCGGCCTGCTTCATTCGCGACCTCGCCGCCACGGTCCACAGCGTTGCCGCGTCCCTTGCTGGGACCGCTGCGCCCTATGCCGTGTATACGCCCGTGGGTACGGAGGAGGCGCTGCAGGCCCTGCTGCCTTCTGGCTTTGCCCTGCTGCCGCAAAGCGACCAGCCATTCGGTGACCGCTTGCTGAGGGCCACCAGAGACCTGCTGGACGCCGGGCATGCCGGCGCCATCCTGCTCAACGCTGACAGCCCGACGCTCCCCGCATCGATCCTGCGCGCAGCCGTGCAAGCGGTCCGCGCCGGCGACCATGTCGTGCTCGGCCCTGCGATCGATGGTGGATACACGCTGATCGGACTGTCGCGGCCGCATGCGCGCCTGTTCCAGGACATTCCCTGGAGTACGCCGCAGGTGTACCCGCTTACGGTCGAGCGCGCTGCCGAGATCGGCCTTCCTGTGGTCAACTTGCCGTGCTGGTATGATGTTGATGACCGGCAAACCCTGCGCCTGCTCGAGGCCGAGCTCGCGGGCGAGCGCGTGCCGTTCGCGCAGGCAGGCCTTGTCGGCTCTGATGCCCCGGCAACGCGCGCCTTCCTTGCCCGGCGTTACCAGCCGCTCGAGAAGGCATCCTGAATGCTCACGGAGGCCTCGATCCAAGCCATGGCCGGCACGCGCCGCGACCTTGCCGCGCTCGGGGCGCTTGGCGCGCTGGGCGTGCTCGCCGTCGTGTTCCTCGCGGCCGCCCCGTGGATTGTCTCCTCCTATGACTACGCGGTCTTCATTCCGTGCCTGCTTGTGTCCGGCGCTATCACCATCGCTGCTACCGCGCTGTCCGCCTCCGTTCCCAGGCGCACCGGACTGATGCTGATTCTCGTGCTTGCCGCGGTGATGCGGTTGGTGGTCGTGCTGGAGGAGCCGCTGCTCTCCACCGACATCTACCGGTACATCTGGGACGGGCGCGTGCAGGCGGCCGGCATCAACCCGTATCTGTACGTGCCCGCCGACCCCGCGCTCGCGTCGCTCCGCGACGCAGCCATCTATCCCAACATCAATCGTGCCGAATACGCCGTCACGGCGTATCCGCCGGTGGCGGAGATGTTCTTCTTCCTGGTCACTCGGATATCCGAGTCACTCACCGCCATGCGACTGGCCATGGTCGCGTGCGATGCCGCCGTGATCCTCCTGCTGGTCCGTCTGCTGCAAACCCTGCGCCTTCCTCTGACCGCCGTCGTGGCATGGGCCTGGCATCCGCTGGTCGTGTGGGAGGTCGGCAACAGCGGCCATGTGGAAGCGCTGATGGTTGCGCTGCTGATGGCCGGCGTGACGCTGCTGGTGCGCCGGCGCGCGCTGACAGGCGCGGTCATGGTCGCGTTCGCCGCCCTCGCCAAGCCTTACGCGATTGTGGCCCTGCCGGCGTTCTGGCGGCGCTGGGACTGGCGCCTCCCGCTGGTGGTCGCGGCGACAGTCGCTCTTTGCTACCTGCCCTATGCCGGCGCCGGCCGCGGCGCGCTCGGCTTCCTCACCGCGTCCGGTTATTTCGCAGAGGAAGGCTTCATCGCCGGTGACGCCTTCTGGCTGGTCGGCCTCGCACAAAATATCTTCGGCGTGGTCCCCATTCTGACCGTTGCCTACTTGGTTGCCGGGATGGCAGGTCTGGCCTGGCTCGCGCTGCGGGTCTCGGCGCGGGCGGAACGGTCACCGCAGGCGATGCTGGAAGAGATCGCCGTGCTGCTGATGGCCGGTCTCTTTTTCCTTTCGCCGAACTACGCCTGGTATTTCCTCGCGGTCGTGCCTTTCCTCGCGCTGTGCGCCCGCTCGCCGATTGCTGTGCCGGCGTGGGCACTGACCCTAGGCTCCATCCTGCTCTATCGGCCGATCTTTCTTCCAGACAACGACCTCGCCTGGAAAACGTTCGCCGCCCTTCCCTTTGTCGTTGCCGTTGCGTGGACATTGCTGCGCAGGCGCACACCCGAAAAAACCTACGGAGCCTCGGAATGGACGAGCTGACCGGCGAATCCAGCGACCCGGAAGCGATCGATGCGAGGCGCTACTTCGAAGCCGGCGCGTTGAGTGAGGGCGGCGAGGCGGCCAAGCCGCCGGTGTGCCTCTACCTGGAGGTCACCAACCGCTGCAACTTGCTGTGCACGACCTGCCCGCGCACTTACGCCGAGCTGGAGCCGCCCGCCGACATGGCCTGGGATCTCTTTACCCGCATCGTGAACCAGGTGCCCGGCCTCTCGCGCGCGGTCCTGCACGGTGTGGGCGAACCGATGCTGGTGAAAAATCTCCCGCAGATGGTGCGTTACCTGAAAGACCGCGGTGTCTATGTGCTCTTCAACACCAATGGCACCGTGCTCAACGAGCGGAACGGCCGCGCGCTGATCGCCGCCGGCCTCGACGAACTCAGGGTGTCGCTCGACGCGTCCACGCCGGAGTCCTACGTCAAAGTGCGCGGCAAGAACTACTTCAATCGCATCCTACGCAACGTGAAGGCATTCCGCGCCTTGCAGGAGCACGAGGGCCACCGTACTCCGCGGGTCTCGGCCTGGCTCACCGGCCTCAAGGAAACCATCGCCGAGCTGCCGGCGTTCGTGCGCGTGGCGGCGGAAATCGGCGTGAAGGAGGTCTACCTGCAGCGCCTGGTGTTCTTCGATCAGGATGCCATCGGCCTGGCGCGGCCCGACCAGGCCCTTTTCGAACGCATGAACCGAGAGGAGGCGCACGCGCTCGAGGAGGCCGAGACGCTCGCGAAATCGCTCGGGCTGACCTTCAGCGCCTCGGGCGCCGCCTCCGAGCCGGGCTTGAGCCTCGCCAGGAAGCGCAGTGACAATCCATGGTCGCTCTGCCGGCGGCCGTGGACCGTGATGTACTTCACCGCCAACGGCCGCGCGCTGCCCTGCTGCATCGCCCCGTTCTCCCAGCACGGCTACGAGAACTATACGCTCGGCGACGCAACGCAGGAGACTCTGCGCGAAATCTGGAATGGCCCGCGCTACAAATCCTTCCGCGAGGGCCTGCTGTCGGAAACGCCGCCGCAGGCCTGCGCCAACTGCGGCATGCGCTGGAGCCTCTGAACCCATGCAGTTTCCCGGTGCCGAGGCGATCGTTTCCGTCGTCATCCCCTGCCTCGATGAGGAGGAGGCGATTGCCGGCGTCGTGCGCGAGGTGCTCGGCCAGGGTGTCGACGAGGTGATCGTCGTCGACAACGGCTCGACCGACGCCACCGCGATCTGCGCCCGCAAGGCCGGCGCCCGCATCGTCAACGAGCCGCGCCGCGGCTACGGCCGCGCCTGCGCCGCCGGTGTGGCCGGGGTGCGCAAAGACACCACTATCGTCTGCTTCATCGACGGCGACGGCAGCGACGTGCCGCGCTTTCTGCCGACGGTGGCCGGCCCGGTTGCCCGGGGCGAAGCCGATTTCGTGATGGGCTCGCGCCTGCTTGGCCGCCGTGAGGTCGGCAGCATGACGCCACAGCAGCGGGTCGCCGGCTGGCTCGCAGGGGTGCTGATCCGCGCCGTGTACGGTGTCCGCTTCACCGACATGTCGCCGTTCCGCGCCATCCGGCTGGAGCAGCTCAACTGCCTCGGCATGAGTGAAACCACCTACGGCTGGAACCTCGAAATGCAGATGCGGGCCGCGGCCGCCGGCCTCCGGATACGTGAGGTGCCCGTCGATCATCGCCGCCGGCGCGGCGGCGTCTCCAAGGTCTCGGGAAATTTCGCGGCGGGACTGAATGCGGCATGGAAAATTTCCGCCACCTTCCTGCGGCTTGCCTTCAGCCTGCGCCGCACGCGCCGCCTTGCCACCGCCGCCGAACATCAACCCTCGTGAGGATCCTCTGCCATGCCGCCCGATAAAAACGACACCGTCGTGCTGCATCCGCTGATCGTGCGCCTCACGCATTGGACCTGGGCTCTCGGCGTGCTGCTGCTCATCGGCAGCGGCCTGCGAATCTACAACTCGGAGCCCGTCTTCGACTTCTACTTCCCCGTCTGGATGACGCTGGGCGGCAGCGAGGAAGCGGCAAATCGCGTGCACAACGATTTCGGCCTCGCCGGCGCGCTGTTGATCCACTTCGCGGCGATGTGGCTGCTGTTCGGCGGGCTCGCGGTCTTTCTGGTCTACGGCTTCGCCAGTGGGCATTTCCGGCGCAGGTATCTGCCGGTCGCTGCGCCCGAGGTCGTTCACAACATCGGCGATTTTTTCCGCGGCCGGCTGGCGCACGACCTCGGCATGCGTAACGCGGTGCAGAAGCTGCTCTACATCTTCGCCGTCTGCTGCATGACGCTGATGCTTTTCTCGGGGCTCGTGCTCTGGAAGCCGGTGCAGTTTCACGAGCTGGGCCTGCTGATGGGCCAGTACGAGGGCGCGCGCTACGTCCACTTCTTCGGCATGGCGGGCATGGTTGCGTTTGTCTTCATCCACGTTGTTCTCACGATCCTGGTGCCGAAGGTTCTGCCGCCGATGATTACCGGCCGTGCACGGCGCGATACGGTCGCCCCCGAGGTGCAGGGAGAGCTGTCATGACCCGAGAGAAGATCGAACGCGCGCTGCGCGATGGCGGCCTGAGCAAGGGCGACATCAGGAGCCTGGAGCGACGCTTGTTCCTGCGCCAGGGCTTGAGCCTCGGTGCATTGACGCTGCTCTCCGGTTGCGACGGCATTGCGAATACGAAGCCCGTGGACTCGTTCCTGCGCGTCATCTCCGGCATCAACGACAGCGTGCAGGGCTTCCTGTTCAATCCGCACAAGCTGGCGCCGACCTTCTCGGAAAAGCTGGCCGCGCCCGAGTTCCGCTTCAACGCCCAGTATGGCCTTGACGGCGTGCCGAAGATCAATCCGGTCACCTGGCGGCTGGAAGTGACCGGGCTGGTCGCAGACAAGAAGCCCTGGACGCTCGATCAGCTTCGGGCGCTGCCGCAGCGCGCCGACGTCACGCGGCATGTCTGCGTGGAAGGCTGGAGCATGATCGGCAAGTGGGGCGGCGTGCCGCTGCGGACCTTCCTCCAGCGCGTCGGCGCCGACATGAGCGCGAAATACGTCGCCTTCCGCTGCGACGACCCGATCAGCTACACCACCAGCATCGACATGGCCTCCGCCCTCCACCCGCAGACCATTTTGTGCCTGACCTACCTCGATAAGCTTATCACTGCGCCGTTCGGCGCGCCCATGCGGGTGAAGATTCCGACCAAGCTCGGCTTCAAGCAGCCGAAGTTCGTCACCTCCATCGACGTCACCAACACCTATCCGGCCGGCTATTGGGAGAACTACGGCTACAATTGGTTCGCCGGCCTCTGACTGCGCCACAGTCTCCAGGTGCCCAACTCACCAACTTCAGACAAGCGGCAGTGAATTTGCGCCCGGTTGCCTGCTAGGCGGCGTCATGAAAGATGATGCCGAGCGTGTGCCGCATCCCGGAGCGGACGCGGCTCACACCGTGGCGAAGGTTCACGCGATAGTTGCCCTTCGTGCCGCGCACCGGCCGGTTGTGAACGGCGAACGCCACGGCGTCGCCCTGCCGCAAAGGTACGACCTCGGCCCGGCTTTGCATGCGCGGCCTTTGCTCGGTCAACACGAATTCGCCGCCGGTGAAGTCCTGGCCGGGCTCTGAGAGCAGGATCGCGACCTGGATCGGAAATGCGATATCGCCGTAAAGGTCCTGGTGCAGGCAGTTGAAATCACCGGCGACGTATTGCAGCAGGAGCGGAGTCGGACGGGTCTGGCCGGCGTCGTGGCATTGCTTCAGGAATGAGGCGTGATCGCTGGGATAGCGCACGTCGATTGCCATGCGGCTGTTCCACGCGTTGGCCACGTCGGCAAACTGCGGATAGAGCGCCGTGCGCAGGCCTTCGACAAGGTCTGGAAGCGGATACTTGAAATAGCGGTATTCGCCTTTGCCGAAGCCGTGCCGCGCCATATGGATGCGGCTGCGGAAGTGTTTCTCGTCGGGATAGAGCGCGGCAATGGCGCGGCACTCCTGGCGCGACAGGAGCGCGGGCAATAAGACACAGCCGTAGTCGTCAAGCTCGCCTGCGAGCGCTTGCCAATCATAGGCAGCGATCCGCGTTTGCGCGGAGAGGGGAGCAGAGCGTGGGGAGATGGTGGCGGAAGAGGCCTTCATTGCCCCCTGTCTCCTGAGGGTTGAATAAGGTTCTCGCTTTGCTCGACCGCGTCAGTGCGCACGTTTCAATGATCGGCGAGATCGCGCGTTCTGACCACCCGATTCCTGTCGCGCCGAACCACGGAGAACTGCCGCTCTATATTTTCCGTTTATGTCGACGCTCTCCGGCTCGTCTCGAAATCATATGTCCCCGCCCGTACCTTGCAGACATCGATCGGGCGCACGGCATCGTGCCACGTCTCCGCTTCCTGGAAGCTGGAGTGAGGTTGCGGCCCAAGCGCCGGGTTGGTGAAGGCCACCAGGACGACCTGTCGGTCAGCATACTCACACACTCATGTGGCGGAAGAACTTGCAGCGTTTGCACGGCCGGAGCGTCGGCTATGCCGGTTCCGCCCTGGCCAGACCTCCAACCAGACCCGCCGCGCAGCAACCTGCGGCGGAGTGGGCGGCCTTCGGCTACCCGCCCCGATGGCCGGCCGGGCCGTGGGTGGTGCCGATGTTCTGGGTCGTGGTCGCGCTTGGCACCTGGCTGTTGCGCGCGCTGGGCTGACGTCAGGGGCGGATCCCGCAGCAGGCGGCGTGTTTATGCGATCTTTATGCGAATGGTCCGCGTTCCGTCTCGAATTCCTATGCGCTGCTGCGCAATTGTTGCCGGACCGGGCCCCGAGCCGCTCCTTTCCAACACTTGAGACGGCGGGTTTTCTGGGGTTGCCCGTAGGGACGCTGGAAGGTGCAACACAATTGCAAGGAGCGCGCCATGCTGGACCTGCTCTTGCTCTTTGGCGGGCTGACTTTCTTCGCGCTCTCGATCGCCTACGCCTTCGGCTGTGACCGGCTCTAGGAGAAGACGCATGATGTTCGACTACATCCTGGCGGGTGCAGTGGCGGTCGGGCTCCTGGTCTATCTGACGTGGGCTCTGTTGCGTCCTGAGAAGTTCTGAGCGGTCCGGCAAGAGGCGTCTGCCATGACCTTTGTCGGCTGGGTACAGATCCTGCTCTTTTGTGCGGCCGTCACGGCGCTCATCAAACCGCTCGGCGGCTACATGACGCGGGTGTTCCAGGGCGAGCCCACCTTCCTGTCGCCTGTTTTCCAACCGGTTGAGACCGTGCTCTATCGCTTCGCGCAGGTGGACCCTGAGCGCGAGCAGCATTGGCTCACCTACACCGTGGCCATGCTGCTGTTCAACGCGGCCGGCTTCCTTCTGCTCTACCTGCTGATGCGCTTCCAAGCGGTCTTGCCCCTGAACCCCGCGGCTCAGACGGCGGTCGCGCCGGATCTCGCCTTCAACACGGCCGTCAGCTTCACGACCAACACCAACTGGCAGAACTATGGCGGCGAGAGCACGATGTCCTACCTCGTGCAGATGCTCGGGCTGACCGTCCAGAACTTTTTGTCGGCCGCCACGGGCATCGCTCTTGCCCTTGCCCTCATTCGCGGCTTCGCCCGCGCTTCCGCCACCACCATCGGAAATTTTTGGGCCGATATCACGCGCTGCGTCCTCTACGTCCTGCTGCCTGTTTGCGTGGCCTACGGCCTGTTCCTCGTCTGGGAGGGCGTGCCCCAGACGCTCGGCAGTTATGTGGACGCGACAACCCTTGAGGGCGCAAAACAGACCATTGCGGTCGGTCCCGTCGCGTCGCAGGTCGCCATCAAGATGCTCGGCACCAATGGCGGCGGGTTCTTCAATGCCAATAGTGCGCACCCGTTCGAGAACCCGACGCCGCTTTCGAATTTCATCGAGATGGTCTCCATCTTCGCTATCGGCGCCGCGCTCACCAATGTGTTCGGCCGCATGGTAGGCAATGAGCGCCAGGGCTGGACCCTATACGCGGCCATGGGCGTTCTCTTCGTTGCCGGCGTGGCTGTCTGCTACTGGGCGGAGGCGCACGGCAACGATGCCTTCGCCGGCCTGGGCCTGACCGGCGGCAACATGGAGGGCAAGGAGGTCCGTTTCGGCATCGCTGCCTCCGTGTTGTTTGCGGTCGTCACCACCGCCGCGTCGTGCGGTGCGGTCAACGCCATGCACGATTCGTTCACCGCGCTTGGCGGCATGATCCCGCTCATCAATATGCAGCTCGGCGAGATCATCATTGGCGGCGTGGGCGCCGGCCTCTACGGCATGCTGCTGTTCGTCATCATCTCCGTCTTCGTCGCCGGCCTGATGGTTGGCCGCACGCCCGAATACGTCGGCAAGAAGATCGAGGCGAAGGAAGTGAAAATGGCGATGCTTGCCATCCTGATCCTGCCGCTGATGTACCTCGGGTTCACGGCGGCCGCGGTCGTGATTCCGTCGGCCGTCGCGTCAACGGCGAATCCCGGGCCGCATGGGTTCTCCGAGATCCTCTACGACTACACGTCCTCGACCGCGAACAACGGCTCCGCCTTTGCCGGCCTCAGCGGCAATACGCTTTGGTACAACATCACCGGCGGTGTCGCCATGCTGGTCGGGCGCTTCTGGGTGATCGTTCCGGCCATGGCGATCGCGGGATCGCTGGCCGGCAAGAAATCGGTGCCGCCTTCTGTCGGCACCTTTCCGACCACGGGCGGGCTGTTCGTCGGTCTCCTGGTCGGCGTGATCCTCATCATCGGCGGGTTGACGTTCTTCCCCGCCCTCGCGCTCGGGCCGATCGTCGAACACCTCGCGATGACCTCCGGCACGCTGTTCTCCGCCAATTAGCCTGGAGCAGCCAATATGGAAAGCTCGACGACCCGCAAGGGCATGGCGATGTCGGCGCTGCTCGATCGCAAGGTGCTGGTGCCGGCCATGGCGGCAGCGTTTCGCAAGCTCGATCCGCGCACCCTGGTCAAGAACCCCGTCATCTTCGTTCTCGAAATCGTCTCTGCCCTCACGGCGGTTCTTGTGATCTTCGATATCGCATCCGGCCGCGGCGAGCCGGTCTTCGAATTCCAGATCGTCCTCTGGCTCTGGTTCACGGTGCTGTTTGCCAACTTTGCCGAGGCCCTCGCCGAGGGGCGGGGCAAGGCGCAGGCCGACGCGCTGCGCCGCCAGCGCACCGAAACTCGGGCAAAGCTGCTTACGGCGGCGAATTCGAGGGCCTACACGCTTCTGCCGAGCACGGAGCTGAAGGTCGGCGATGTCGTGCTGGTCGAAGCCGGCGACTACATTCCCTCCGACGGCGAGGTCATCGAGGGTGTTGCCTCCGTCAACGAGGCGGCCATCACTGGCGAGTCGGCTCCCGTGATACGCGAGGCCGGCGGCGACCGCTCCGCCGTCACCGGCGGCACGCAGGTTCTTTCCGACTGGATTCGGGTGCGGATCACCGCCGCGCCAGGCTCCACCTTCCTCGACCGGATGATCCGGCTGGTGGAGGGCGCGGAGCGCCAGCGCACGCCGAATGAAATCGCTCTGAATATCCTGCTCGCCGGGCTGACCATCGTGTTCGTGTTCGCCACCGCGACGCTGCCGAGCTATGCCGCCTACGCGGGCGGCTCGATCTCCCTGGTGGTGCTTGTGGCGCTCTTCGTCACCCTGATCCCCACCACCATCGGCGCCTTGCTTTCCGCAATCGGCATTGCCGGCATGGATCGCCTGGTGCGCTTTAACGTGCTGGCCATGTCGGGGCGCGCGGTGGAAGCGGCGGGCGACGTCGATACCCTGCTGCTGGACAAGACGGGAACCATCACGCTCGGGAACCGGCAGGCGACCGAGTTCAAGCCTGTGCGCGCTGCTTCCGAACGGGAGCTTGCGGACGCGGCGCAGCTTGCCTCGCTCGCCGACGAGACACCGGAGGGACGCTCGATCGTCGTCCTCGCCAAGGAGAAATATGGCATCCGTCAGCGCGATATCGCAGAGCTCAACGCCAGGTTCGTTCCATTCTCCGCGCAAACCCGCATGAGCGGCGTCGAGTTCGGCGCCACTTCCATACGCAAGGGTGCGGTGGACGCCATTCTGGGCCTGCTTAATGTAGCCGCCGCGCCGGCCGCCAAGCGATCCGCCGCGGCCGTCGCCGTGACGCCCGGCGTCAGCACCGAAACCGTGCGGGAAGTTCAGTCGCTGGCCGACGCAATCGCGAAGTCGGGCGGCACGCCGCTCGCTGTGGCGCGCGACGGCAAGCTGCTCGGCGTCGTGCATCTGAAAGACGTCGTCAAGGGTGGCGTGCGCGAGCGGTTCGCGGAGCTGCGCCGAATGGGCATCCGTACCATCATGGTGACCGGTGACAATCCCACGACTGCTGCCACCATTGCCGCCGAAGCTGGGGTCGACGATTTCCTCGCGCAGGCCAGCCCCGAGGATAAGCTCAAGTTCATCCGCGCTGAGCAGGCCAAGGGCAAGCTGGTCGCCATGTGCGGCGACGGCACCAACGATGCGCCCGCCCTCGCCCAGGCCGACGTCGGCGTCGCCATGAACACGGGAACCCAGGCGGCGCGAGAAGCCGGCAACATGGTCGATCTCGACTCCAATCCAACCAAGCTGATCGAGGTGGTGGAGATCGGCAAACAGCTCTTGATGACGCGCGGGGCGCTCACCACCTTCTCGATTGCCAACGACGTGGCAAAGTATTTTGCCATCATCCCGGCGATGTTTCTGGCCTTCTATCCGCAGTTGCAGGCGCTCAATGTCATGCGGCTGGCGACGCCTCAGAGCGCTATCCTGTCGGCCATCATCTTCAACGCGCTCATCATCATCGCCCTCATTCCGCTGTCGCTGAAGGGCGTTGCCTACCGGCCGATTGGGGCCGGCCCGCTGCTGCGGCGCAACCTCGTGATCTACGGGCTAGGCGGCATCGTCATTCCTTTCGTCGGCATCAAAGCGATTGATCTTGTTGTCACGACTTTGCACCTCGCTTGAGGAGGCAGCCATGGTGAAAGAACTTCGTCCCGCGATCGTTTTCGCCGTCGCTCTGACGCTGATCACCGGCCTAGTCTATCCGCTCGCAATGACCGGCGTAGCGCAGGTGCTGCTCCCGTATCGAGCTAACGGCAGCCTCATCGAGCAGGGCGGCAAGCTGATCGGGTCAGACCTGATCGGGCAGCTCTTCACGAGCGATCGGTACTTTCACGGCCGGCCGTCCGCCACCACGGCGCCCGATCCGAACGACGCGGCCAAAACAGTCGACTTGCCTTACAACGCGGCAAACTCAATGGGCTCGAACCTGGGTCCCACAAACAAGGCTCTCATCGACCGGGTGAAGAGTGGCATCGCCAGCCTGCAGCGGGAAAATGCTGGCGCCCCTGTCCCGGTGGATTTGGTTACCACCACCGCCAGCGGGCTCGACCCTCACATTTCCCCCGAAGCAGCTCTCTTCCAGGTTGCGCGCGTTGCCAGGGCCCGCAATCTGCCGGAGGACCGCGTGCGCGCCCTCGTCAATCAGCACATCGAGGGCCGCACATTCGGTATACTCGGCGAGCCTCGCGTTAACGTCCTGTCGTTGAACATGGCACTGGACAGCGCGGCGGTGCGATGAGCGGTCGAAGTTTGGTCCATGGCAGATCCGCAAAGCGACAAGCAGCAGCGGCCTTCGCCGGAAGCCTTGCTCGCCGAGGCGCGACGCGAGGAAAGGGGCCGTGACGGCCGTCTGAAAATCTTCGTTGGCGCCGCGCCCGGCGTCGGCAAGACCTATGAGATGCTG
>DASZQG010000146.1:0-1614 GCA_035550075.1 Hyphomicrobiaceae bacterium
CAAGAAAAAGCCCGAAGAGCTGCGCAGCCACCGCTGGTACGGCGCCCAGGACCTGCGTTCCTTCGGCCATCGCTCGCGCACGCTGCAGATGGGCTTCGCCCACGAGGACTACAAGGGCAAGCCGGTCATCGCGATCATCAATACCTGGAGCGACATCAACAACTGCCACTCCCATTTCCGCCAGCGCGCGGAAGAAGTGAAGCGCGGCGTGTGGCAGGCAGGCGGTTATCCGCTGGAGATGCCGGCGATCGCGCTGGCCGAGGTGTTCCAGAAGCCGACCACCATGATGTACCGCAACTTCCTCGCGATGGAGACCGAGGAGCTGCTGCGTTCCTACCCGGTGGACGGCTGCGTGCTGATGGGCGGCTGCGACAAGACCACGCCGGGCCTGCTGATGGGCGCCATCAGCATGAACCTGCCCGCCATTTTCATGCCCGCGGGCCCGATGCTGCGCGGCAACTGGCGCGGCAAGACCCTGGGCTCCGGCTCCGACGTCTGGAAGTACTGGGACGAACTGCGCGCCGGCAACATCACTGAGCGCGACTGGCGCGAGATCGAGAACGGCATCTCGCGCTCCCCCGGCACCTGCATGACCATGGGCACGGCCTCGACCATGACCGGCGTGGCCGAAGTGCTGGGCTTCAGCCTGCCCAACTCGGCGACCATCCCCGCGGTGGACTCCAACCACAGCCGCATGGCCGACTACACCGGCCGGCGCATCGTCGAGATGGTGTGGGAAGACCTGAAGCCGCGCGACATCCTCACGGAGAAGTCCTTCGACAACGCCATCCGCGTGCTCATGGCGCTGGGCGGCTCCACTAACGGCCTGATCCACGTCATCGCCATGGCGGGACGGGCCGACATCAAGATCCCGCTGGAGCGTTTCGAGGAGATCGGGCAGAAGACGCCCTACCTCGTGAACATGCGCCCGTCGGGCAAGTACCTGATGGAAGATTTCTACTACGCCGGCGGGCTCTCGGCCATGCTGGAAGGCATGCGCAAGCTGCTCGACCTCGACCAGAAGACCTGTACCGGCAAGACCCTGGGCGAAGACATCGCCGGCGCCAAGATCTACGACCCCGACGTGATCCGCACGCCGGAGAATCCCATGCAACCGGAAGGCGGGCTCATCGTCCTGCGCGGCAACCTGGCGCCGGACGGCGCGGTGATCAAGTCCACCGCCGCGGATCCGAAGCTCCTCAAGCACGCCGGGCGCGCCATGGTGTTCGACGACTACAACGACATGGCCAAGCGCCTCGACGACCCGAACCTCGACGTCGATGCCGACTCGGTGCTGATCCTGCGCAACGCCGGCCCGCTCGGCGGCCCCGGCATGCCGGAGTGGGGCATGCTGCCCATCCCGAAGAAGCTGCTCAAGCAAGGCGTGCGCGACATGGTGCGCATCTCGGATGCGCGCATGAGCGGCACCAGCTACGGCACCTGCGTCCTGCATGTCGCGCCCGAGGCCTATGTCGGCGGCCCGCTCGCCCTGATCCAGACCGGTGACATGATCGAGCTCGACGTGCATGCCCGCCGGCTCGACGTGCGCCTCAGCGACGCGGAGCTGGCGGAGCGCCGCAGCCGGCGCCCGAAGCCGCGCGCGCGCTATCCGCG
>DASZQG010000147.1:0-2163 GCA_035550075.1 Hyphomicrobiaceae bacterium
TGTGAGAGCCCTCCGGCGGCGCCATTCAGGGACCATCCCACCGTGGCGCTGCCAACCTGGGAACCAAAAGCATTGACATTGCGAGGACAACTGATATAAGGGAGTGGGTGAGGCACGTCCTGGGTTTCCAGAGTGCTCCGGTTCTCCCCGGTTCTCCCCTTCCCGGCGTACACGCTAACGAATCCTCTCTCCAGAAGCCGCGATGAGTCGGGTCTGCCAGACCGAATAGGACTGGTTGAATCAGATCGACGTGGGCCAAATGTCACGCAACTGTCAATCTAGGATAGTGCGATAGGATCATCCCTTCTGTCGCCGTCTGTCGAGGATGAGCAAGTCGCGTCGTCACGAGCGTCTGGCGAGGCAGGAGATATTTTGTGGCCATCGCTCCGTTAGAGTCTTACCTTGTGCTTTTTGCGCGCGAAGCGCACGAGTTGTCAGGTGATGACTATGCTACCGCACTGAGGGTTTTTGGGAAGCGATCGACGCGTAGAAAGACCGCGCTCCACATCAGGGAGTCGCCGTGGTCGGTGACTTTGTAGCGGTTGCTGTGTGGGATTTTGGCGATGAGGCCGTGGGCTCGCAGCAATTGCAGTTGACGGCAGGTACGCAGACTGCGACGGCGGCGTTCCTCCGGAGCGATGCTCCTGGTTCCATGGAGTTCCGCAACGAGATCGCGATTGCGGAAGCCGTGCAGACGCCAGTCGCCACGTAGGATGGCGCGGAAGAGTCGCTGCTCCTCAGGATGCAGCAGGTTGAGGCCACGTCGCCGGCGGTTGTGGAACTTGGCCGGTTGGCAGACGCGGTCGAGTTGGCGGGCGGTGGCACACGGGCCATCAACCACGCTCAAGGCGTTGAGATAGCGCTCGTTGGCGGCGCGGGCGACGGCGTGGTACTGATAGAAATTGACCACGCCTTTGTTCATCGGACACCACAGCATTTGCTGGCGTCCATCGCGCAGACGTCGACGACGCACGCGAAACTCGCGCGGCTGATTGATGACCGTTTCGATGCGGAGAATCTGGCCGAACTTGTCGTACATTTTCAGCCAGTTGTTTTTCATCCGGTGCTTGATGCGTGCCCCCGGAAGACGGTCTTTCTTGCAGTCGGTGAGAACCTCGCCGTCGAAGTTTGCGTGCAGTCGGCGGCCCAGGAACGTCAGGATGTCCTGAGCCGAGAACTTCAAGAGAGCATGATCGAGCAGTCTCGGATAGAGTTCCGCCAAGGTTGCTCGATCGCGAAACAAGACATCGGTGCTGAACTCGGCCTGATCGATGACCCAGTAATAGTCGGCGTGGCCGAGCCAGGATGCGCCCATAAGAGGATTCACGTAGCGTGCCCAGCGCTTGAGGATTTTGACCCAACGAAGTTTGGGGAAGCGGTCGGCCAAACGCTGGGCGGCATTGGCGTCGTCGAGTTGCGTGAAGGCGTTGTCGCACTGGACGAAGCCAAGTTGCCGACGCTGCATCTGTCGGGCGAGCCAATCGTGGCCGTTGACATAGATCTGGATGGTGAAGGGGAACCAGGTCTGGATGCGTACGTACATGAGGCCGAATTCGGCATCGAGGAAGTAATAGTAGAGCACGCGCTGCGGCCGGCGGGCAAAGGCCAGACGCGGCCGACCTTTGCCATGCAGGAGCTTGACGGTGCGACATGTCTCCATGACCTGAAGCACGGTGACGAGGCCCTCGGCGCGTGGGCCTTCGCGGAGGAGTTTTTGCACGAGCGGCTCCTTCTTGGGCTTGCCATCGAGGCGTTGAAAGGGCACGCCCGCCTTGTCCGCTTCGACCTTGGCATGATCGACAAGGGCTTGCGACTGCTTCTCGACGAAGGGCAAGAAATCCTTGCGGCGCATCTTGAGGGAACAATCGACCCAACCGTTGAGATGGTTGTCGCGCCCGAAGGGAAGATAACCCTTGAAAATGACTCGATCATGGCAACCGAGCATGGATACAATCGAATCAGCGAATTTTGTTGCGAAGTTCGTCGGCATGGCGTTCTGCTTTCAGAAGGTGGTACTCCTGAAATAGCGAACGCCATGTCAATTAAAACCCTGCGGTTGCGGCGAACGCCGCGTTAAGATCACCGCGAGCGACAATAGTATTGTCCAGATTCTCAGCCATTTCCCTGGCCTCAACACCTGCCCCGTTGGTTGCGGAATACAGA
>DASZQG010000148.1:0-9969 GCA_035550075.1 Hyphomicrobiaceae bacterium
GGGAAGCGGGCAAGGTCGGCCAGGGTTTTCAAATCGCCGGGGTGGGCGCCGACAGCGTCGAACGCCGCGCGGTAGTGGGGAACGTTGGCGTAGGCACGGGCGAGCGTGACCTTGAGACGCCGCAGCTGCAGCGCGGCAATCTCCTCGCGCGAGGCGATTTCGATCGGTTCCAGATCCTCGCGCCGGGGTGTCAGATCGAGCACGCTTTCCTCCTTAGGCCGGTCCCGACGGTGCGCGGGCATTGCGCTCGCGCCAGACGCCGGGCGGCACGCCCAGGCGCCGCTTGAAGGCCCGGCTGAAGGCCGCCTCCGATTCATAGCCCGTGCTTGCGGCGAGCCGCGCCAGCGCGGTGTTGGTGGTGGCGAGGAGGTGCGCGGCAACCTGCAGGCGCCAATAGGCAAGATAGCGCATAGGCGATTGGCCAAGCACGCGCTTGAAGCGGTCGGCCAGCACCGAGCGGGAGACTCCCGCCTCGGCGGCAAGCCTCGACACGGTCCACGGCCGCGCCGGGTCCGCATGCAGCAGCACCATGGCCCGGCCGACGATGGGATCGCGCTGGGCGGCGAGCCAGCTGCGCGGCAAATCGGGCTCGCGCTGGGCGTACTGGCGCAGGGTGTCGATAAACAACAGCTCCGGCAGCCGGGCGAGCAGCGTGGCGGCACCCGGCTGCTGCTGGCTCGCCTGGTCCATGGTGTAGCTGAGCGTGGCGCTGAGCCAGCTCGCGGCGGCGCCCGAGGGACGCACGTGGATCAGCGGCGGCAGCGCCTTCAGCAGCGGATGGAAGGGCAGGTCGCGGCAATGCAGGTAGCCGCACATGATGCGCGTCAAGACCGGGCCGGAGCCGTGCCGCAGAACTGGCATGGTATGCCACGGCGGCGGCGGCAGCAGGCTGACGACGGGCACCGGCGCACCACCCTCCGGATCACCCATCGTGTGGTCGTCGCTGTAGGGAAGCATGACGACGTCGCCGGCGTGGGCGACCGTGCTCTCGCCCGAGGCCATAGTGAGCCGGCAGGCGCCAGCCGTGATGACGTGCAGCAGGATCGCCCGGTCGGCGCCGAGGCCGAGCAGGCGCGACAGCTCCGCGGCACTGCACGAGGAGAAGGCCCACGATGCGCCGAACTCCCCCCGCAGGAACACCGCGCTCGACAGGCGAATGAGCGACAGCGCCTGGGACAGGGGATCGGTGGGCGGCATATCCGCCAGGTCACCGCCGGCCGGAGTTTCGATCATGTCAGACAGCGTCCTAGTCATGGTTCTCGCTCGCCCGCTTCCCTAGATACGGGCCTCAAGCGATCACCGATCGCAGCAACTTCTGAGAGGACTATCATGCCGAAATTTGTCATCGAACGCGAATTTCCAGGCGCGGGTAAGCTTGCCGAGGGCGACCTCAAGGGGATCACCATCAAATCCAACGGCGTCCTGGCGAACATGGGCCAGCAAATCCAGTGGCTGCATAGTTTCGTCACGGACGACAAGATCTATTGCGTCTACATCGCGCCCAACGCGGACATGGTCCGCGAGCACGCCAAGCAGGGCGGATTTCCCTGCAATCGCGTGTCGCGGGTGAGCACCATCATCGACCCTACGACGGCGGATTGACGTCGCGGTGCGGGCGGCAAAAGGGCCGCCCGCGCCCTCCTTTTTTCCAGACTCTCATGCCGCCACGCTGAGCTTCTGAAGGCGCCGGCGGTGGCTTCCGTTCCAAATGCAGCCCGCCTGCGCGGTTGACAGTGCGACGGGCCGGCCAGATGCTGGGCAAGACCCGGTGCACACGGAGGACGGCCATGGCCAGCGTCGTGCCGATGAAAACGCGTTCGTTGCGCGAGAAGGTATCGGCAGACGAGTGGAGCACGCGCGTCGATCTGGCAGCCTGCTACCGGCTGGTTGCCCTCTACGGCATGACCGACCTCGTCTACAACCACATCACCGCGCGCGTGCCGGGCAGCAACGACCACGTGCTGATCAACCCATACGGCATGCTGTATGACGAGATCACCGCATCCAGCCTGATCAAAATCGACCTGGAGGGCAACACCGTTCTGCAGCCCGACCACAACTATTCAGTGAACGCAGCGGGCTATGTGATTCACAGCGCCATCCACGGCGCGCGGCATGACGCGCACTGCGTCATTCACACCCACACGCGGGCGGGCACGGCGGTGAGCGCGCTGGCCGAAGGGTTGATGCCGCTCTCGCAGACGGCGATGCGGTTCGCCGGGCAGGTAGCCTATCACGAGTACGAGGGGCCAGCCTTCAACCGCGGCGAGCGCGAGCGGCTGATCGCCGACCTCGGCGGCAGGAACGCGCTGATCCTTCGCAACCACGGGTTGCTGGTGTGCGGCCCGAGTATTCCGCAGGCGTTCAACCTGATCTACTGGCTGGAGCAGGCCTGCAAGATTCAGATCGACATCCTGTCCTGCGGACGCCCGTTGCACGTCCCCGCGCAGGACGTTGTGGAAGGCACCGCGGAGGCCCTCTCTGGCACTGAGATCACGCTCGACAACGAGGACGCCACCAACCCGCACGTCACAGCCGGCGCACAGAAGGGCCAGACCGGCTACGGTCTGCTCGAATGGCCGGCGCTGCGCCGCCGCCTCGACCGGCTGGACCCGTCCTACGCCGACTGAAAGTGGAGCGCCTTACTCCGCCGCCTGCGGCTTGGCCGGCGCCTCGACGACGCGCGTGGCGAAGTCGGCCGGCGAGACGATCTCCAGCACCTCGAAATCCTCCGAGCAGGCGATCTCGCGGTGCTTGATGCCGGGCGTCTGCAGGATGGCATCGCCCTTGCGGATGGTCCGCTGGCCCTGCCCCTCGTATTCGAAGGTCGCCCAGCCGTTCAACACCAGCACGAACTGGAACGTGCAGTCGTGCACGTGCCACTTCTGCACCTCGTCCTTCACCTTCTTGCCATTGTGGCGGATCAGGTGGGCGACGAAATCACCCCTGGTGCCGTCCTTGATGCCGAGGTCGCGGTATTCGAAGATCTCGCGCAGACCGGGAGTCCACTGTGCGTTCTTCGCTTCGTTATGTACGAATTTCCAGTTTTCGCCAGCCATGGTTTCCTCCGGGTTCTGTTGGCGTCAATATATCGTGACCCCGCTGTCGACCGAAAGCACCTGGCCGGTGGTGATCGCCGCCTCGTCAGAGGCGAGATAGACCGCCATGTCGGCGATGTGGATCGGCTGTCCGAGGCCCAGCAGATGGCTCTCGGCGAGCTTGGCCACACCGGCGTTCCCCGCCAGAAGGCGCTTGACGCGGTCGGTCAGCGTCACCGACGGCGCGATGGCGTTGACGCGGATTTTGTAGGGCGCGTACTCGACCGCCATCGAGCGCGTCATGGAGGCGATGCCGCCCTTGGCCGCCGTGTAGCAGTCGCGCCCCGGCAGCGCCATCAAGGCCACGTTCGAGCTCATGTTAATGACCGAGCCGCCGCCGGCCTTGATGATTTCCGGAATGCCGAGCTTGCTGCACAGAAACGTGCCGAAGAGATCGAGCCGGATGGCGCGCCAGAATTCCTCCTCGGGCGCCTCGGTAACGGGCCCGTCCTGCAGCGTGGAGCCGCCGGCGTTGTTGTGCAGCACGTCGAGCTTGCCGTAGCGCGCTACCGTTTCTGCAATGGCCGCCGCCACGCTCGCCCGCTCGGTGACGTCGCAGCCGATGAAGTGCGCATCCCCGCCGGAATTGCCTGCCGCGGCACGCGCCGCTTCCGCGGCCGCCTCGCCGGCCCTGGCATCGATGTCGGCCACCACCACCCGGGCGCCTTCCTCAGCAAAGCGACGCGCCGTGGCGCTGCCGATGCCGCCTCCGCCGCCGGTGATGAACGCAACCTTGCCTGCCAATCGGGCCATGTGCCGGTCCTCTCTACATCGTCGGATTGGCATACGGCCCGGCGAGCGCGTTGAGCCCGAAGGCGGCACCGGCGATGTCGAAGTTGAACGAGAAGTGCTGGCTGATGCCTAGCACGTCGCGCAAATGGCGCTGCAGCGGGTCGCGTGTGTAGAGCCCTTGCGCGCCGTAGCACGACCACAGCGTATCGAGCGCCTCTCGCGCCTGAGCCACGGCGAAGGCGGAGTGCGCGCGGAACCGCAGCTTGGTGGCCAGGTCCGGCACGGTGCCGACCGCCGCCGCCTCGTGGAAGGCGATCGCGGACTGGCGAAGCAGGTAGCGCGCGGAATCGATCAGGCAGCGCGCGCGGGCGAGTCTAATCTGCACGGCCTGGAAGTCCGACACCTTGGCGCCGGTGTAGGTGCCAATGCGTTTCGTCATGGCGGCAATAACCATCTCCAGCGCGCCTTCCGCTGCTCCAACCGCCGCGCAACCGATCGGATGGCTCGAGGCGGCAACAATCGGGATGCCATAGAGCGGGCCGCGGTTGAGCGTGCCGCCCGGGTGGCCGTGGCCACCCCGCGTGGCCTGCAGGGCGAGCGCGCGCCGCTCCGGCACGAAGCGCTCGCTTACCTTGATGTCCTTGCTGCCTGTGCCCGACATGCCCATCGCGAACCATGTATCGACGATCTCGTAGTCGGACTTCGGCACCAGGCAGAGGCGCCAGTCTACGGGCGTCTTGCCGTCGTCGCCGTAGACCGTGACCGCCAGCATGTTCCAGTCGGAATTGTCGACGCCGGAGGAGAACGGCCAGTGGCCGCTGACAATGAAGCCGCCGTCGGTTTTTCGGCCGCGTCCGGCGGCGAGCGCGATGGAGGAGGCGATCAAGGCATCCGGATTGGCGTCCCACACCTCGTGCTGCGTCTCGGGATCGTAGTAGCCAAGGATCCAGTGGTGGCATCCAAGGTTGCCGACGTTCCAGGCGGTCGAGGGGCAGCCGCGCGCGACCTCGGCGGTGATATCGACGACGGCAACGAAGTCGAGCTCCATGCCGCCGAACGCCTTGGGCTGGTGAAAGCGGAATAGCCCCGTCTCGTGCAGGAGCTGCTCGTTCTCGCGGATCAGGATGCGGGCGTCCTCCGCCTTCTGCGCCCGCTCGCGCAGCACCGGCACAATCTCGCGCGCCCGGCGCATGGCTTCCTCGTAGCCGACGCCGGAGAAATCGCGCCGCGTGGCCTGGGGAAGGGTTCCTCCAGGGGCTGAGATCGCGTCGCCGTCCATCTTCAAGAGACCTCTCTCCGATCTTTAGGCCAGCAGGCGCGGGCCGCATCCGCTCTGCCGGGGCGATACCCCGCCGGGGCCGTACGATGCTTAACAGGAAATTAGCATCGAAACGCTAGACGGGGACAAGCTGCGCGCGCTTTGCGGATTGGCCCCGATGAGCCTGCCCGATCTCTCGTTCCTGACCGAGCTGCCCGCGGCGGGGATCGCCTACCTCGCCGGCAAGCTCGCCAAGCTGGTGTTCTCCGTCGGAGTCTATTCGCTTGCCGCCTGGCTGACCGCACTGTGCGTCGCGATCCTGTTCCTGGGGCTGCGCCGCCCGCGCCGCCGCCGCCAGATCCGCGCCAGGGCGCTGCTGCGGGCCGTTTTTCCGCGCAAGATCGTGCAAAGTCCCTCCAGCATCGCCGATGTCGGATTCTTCCTGTTCAACTTCTTCCTGGCCGGCGCCCTGTTCGGCTGGGCCATTGTCTCCTACCACTTCGTCAGCACCGCTGTTGCCGACACGATCACCGCATGGTGCGGCGCCCGCGACGGCGTGCTGCTGCCCATGGTGCCGGCAACGATCATCCTGACAGTCGCGCTGTTCCTCGCCTATGAGCTCGGCTACTGGATCGATCACTACCTGTCCCACCACATCCCGTTCCTGTGGGAGTTCCACAAGGTGCATCACCAGGCGGAGGTGCTGTCGCCGCTGACGACGTTCCGCGTGCATCCGGTGGACAGCATCGTGTTCTATAACATCCAGACCGTGGTCATGGGCGTGACCGGCGGCGTGGTGACCTACGCGCTGGGCAAACCCGTCTCGCCCTTTACCATCGCCGACAGCAATGTGTTCGTACTCGTGTTCACCTATCTCGTCGGTCACCTGCAGCATTCCCACTTCTGGATCGTGTTTACAGGGATCTGGGGCCGCCTGCTCCTGAGCCCTGCGCATCATCAGATCCACCACTCCACCAACCCCGCGCACTTCAACCGCAACTTCGGCGCCGCGCTCGGCCTGTGGGACTGGCTGTTTGGAACTTTGTATGTGCCCGGAAAAAACCGCGAGAAGCTGACGTTCGGCGTCGAGCCCAAGACCGGCAACGTGCACGGCCTGCACGAGGGCATTGTCGCGCCGGTCTACCGCGCGCTGGCCCTGGCGACCCCGGGACCACTCGCAGGCGAGGCCGCGCCGCACCCGGCACCCCGGCGCGCGATGTTTCCCACCCGGCGGCAAGGCCGGCTCTGACGCCGCGGGGAGTAGCCGCGGCGCGCGCGTCTCGCCTTCAGCGTTCCTCAATCAGGGTTCCCGGCCGCGTGCGCGAATGGCCGCGGAATTCGGCAATGACCGTGTTGTCGGCAATATCCCGCACCGTGACGTCATAGATGCCGCTGCGCTCGCCCAGATGTCGCTCGCGCGCCTCCGCGACGAGCCGCATGCCGACGCGGCCCGGCTGCACGAACGTCACGCTGCAGTGCTGCGCCACCGACGGAGACCCGTGCGAGTTGCAGGCGAAGGCGAATGTGGAATCCGCTAGCGTGAAGATGAACCCGCCGTGGCAGGAGCCGTGGCCGTTGGACATCCGCTCGGTCACGGTCATCGCCAACCGCGCGTAGCCCGGCCCCACCTCCAGAATTTCCATGCCGAGCCCCTGGCTCGCCGTATCGCCGGCCCACATCGCATCGGCGCTGCGGCGCGCGATCTCCATCTCGTCGATGGCCATGAGTCAGGCCTTCCGCCCGGTGTAGTTGGGCGCGCGCTTTTCCAAGAACGCGGCGACGCCTTCGCGCGCGTCCGGCGAGGCGCCGGCCAGGCGCTGCAGATCGCGCTCCAGGTCGAGCTGCTGGGCCAGCGTGTTGTTGGTCGACGCCGCGATCGCCCGCTTGGCGAGCCCCAGCGCAAAGGTCGGCGCCTTGGCGAGCCGGGCGGCGACGGCGGCCACCTCCGCCTCGAACTTGTCGTCGTCCACGCACTTCCAGATCAGCCCCCACGCCTCCGCCTTCTCCGCGGGCAGTGGTTCTGCCAGCATGGCGAGCCCCCGCGCGCGCTGCGGACCGGCGAGACGCGGCAGCACCCAGGTGCCGCCGGCGTCGGGAATGAGCCCGATGCGGGCGAACGCCTGCAGGAAACTGGCGCTGCGCGCCGCGTAGACGAGGTCGCAGGCGAAGGCGATGTTGGCCGCAGCGCCCGCCGCCACGCCGTTGACCGCGGCAACGATCGGCTTTTCCAATGACGTGATCAGCTTGATGAGCGGGTTGTAGGCCTCCTCCAGCGCGCTGCCGGCATCGATGCCCTTGTCGCTGGTTATGCTTGTATCGGCCAGGTCCTGCCCAGCCGAGAACGCCCGCCCCGCCCCCGTCAGCACGATGACGCGGCAATCCGCGTCGGCGGCGGCCTCCTCGAGGGCGGCGCGCAATTGCGCATGCATCGCGCGCGTGAAGGCGTTGAGCTTGTCGGGTCGGTTGAGCGTGAGGCGCACCACACCGACTTGGCGCGAAATCAGAACGGTTTGCTCGCTCACGTTTTGCCTCCTCGTCAGGCCGTCTGCCGCTCTTGTAGCCCAGCCCGCGCGCGGCTCAAACCGCGCCGGCGCGGCCGGCCGTCCGCTTGGAATGGCAGGAGCGGTTGTCTATAGTGCGCGCGCGAGGGCCGGGGGGCCAGACGCGGGGTGGCGCCGGCCGGAACTTTAAATTCGTGCAACTGGCTCGTCGCGGCTGGCTCGCGGCGCCGGCCGTTGCATAATCGACCAAGACGGCCGCAAAAGGCCGCATTCTCGGGAGCCCGATCACGATGAGATGCAATTGGCACCGCTGGCTGTGGGGCGTCATCCCGCTGGCGCTGCTGGGCTGGCTTGCCGTGCAGGTCGAGCGCCCCGGCATCGAGCGCGATCTCGAAACGCGCGCCCGGCAGGCGCTGCGGCAGAGCGGATATCTCTGGGCGACGGTGGCGTTCAACGGTCGCGACGCGGTGCTGAGCGGGCTCGCCTCGGAGGAGGATGCGCCGGCCTCGGCCCATGCGGCGGTCTCCGGGCTGTGGGGCGTCCGCGTGGTCGAGAACAAGGCCACCCTGCCCCCCAAGATCGACAACTACACCTGGAGCGCCCGGCGCCGCGGCCACCGCGTGCGCATCGTCGGCTATGCGCCGAGCGGCGCCGCCCAGCAGGCCATTATGGGCGTTGCCAAGGCGAGCCTGCCGGGCTTCGAGGTCACCGACAAGATGACGGTGGCGCGTGGTGTCCCCGCCGCCGACACCTGGCTCGCGGGTGTAAGCTTCGCGCTAAAGCAGCTCTCCGACCTGAAGCGCGGCGACGTGCGCCTCGACGGGCTCGAGCTGTCCGTGTCCGGCGGGGCGGAGGACATCGCCTCTTACAAGGCCGTCAAGTCGGCCCTCGCCAACGGCCTGCCTAAAGGTATCAAGCTGCGCGCCGACGGAGTCCTGCCCCCAAAGGTGAGCCCCTACGTGTGGAAAGCGCAGTGGGAAAAGGGTCGCCTGGAGCTTTCCGGGTTCGTGCCCGACGAGAGCGTGCGCGAAGCGCTGGTGACGGCCGCCAAGGCGACGCTGGCCACGGCCAACGTCGGCGACGGCATGGAGCCCGGTTCCGGCGCGCCCGAAGGCCTGGCGCCGACCGCCATGGCCGGCATCCGCGAGTTGACACGGCTCGAGTCTGGCGTCGCCGAGATCAAGGATGCCAGCCTGATCATTGCCGGCGTCGCGCCGGACGACGCCACCGCCCAGGCGGTCAGGGCCGCCCTGCAAGCGGCAATGCCACCATCGATGAAGCTGACCCAACAGATCACCGCGCGCACCATACAGATGCCGCCGCTGCCACCGCAGCCGTCGCTCGCCAAGGACCTGCAGCCGCCCGCCGCGCCGGCTCCGTCCACCCCGCAGCCCGCTCCAGCCGGCAAGCCGCAAGCCGCAGCACCCGAGGCCGCGGCCCCCCAGACTGCCGCACCCCAGGCCGCGGCACCTCCGGCACCGAAATTCGTCGCGCCCGTGCTGCCGCCGCCGCCAACCCCACCGCCTGCGCGCGATCTGCAGCCGCGCACCGCGGCGCCGGCTCCCGCACCCAAACCGCCTGCGCCGTCCGAGGTCGCGCCCAGCCAGCGCGTGGTGGTCCCCGCCCTGAAGCTGCCGCCGTCGGCCCCACCCACCGCCGCGCAGCTCAAGGCCGAAGCCTGCCAGGCCAAGCTGCGCACCGTGGCGACCTCGGGCCAGATCCTGTTTCCGAGCGGCAGCGCCGCCCTGGCGCCGACCAGCATCCCCACCCTCGACAAGCTCGCCGAGGCGGCGAGCAGCTGTCCCGGCCTGCGCATCTCGATCGAGGGGCACACCGACACCGAAGGCACAACCGCCTTCAATGAGCGTCTGTCCGTACGGCGCGCGCAGAGCGTGGCCGCCTATCTGATCCGGCACGGCGTCAAGCCCGCCAGCCTGAAAGCAGTGGGCTTCGGCAACCGGCGCCCCGTGGCGCCCAACGACACGCCGGAGAACATGGCCAAGAACAGGCGCATCGAATTCACGGTGCGCCCCAAGTGAGGCGAGTGCATCGCCCGGAAGTGGAAGGGGGGACGGCATCATGGACTATCTCGCCTACAAGCTGATGTGGTGGCTGGTGGCTGCCTTCGCGCTGGGCCTGCTGGTGGGGTGGGTCTCGTGCGGCCGCAACCCCGGGCCCCGTCCTGAGCGATGATCCGTTGCCGCCTGATTGGTGGGTGTGAGTGATGACGGCATTGAACCTGCAGGTCGCGCTGCTGATGCTGGCGGCCTACCTCCTTGGCGCCATCGTCGCCTGCGTGATACGGCGCGCGCTGTTTTCCGGCTCGCGCGCGTCGCGGGCTGCGACGCGAGGCGTCGATCCGCTGCCGGAGTATGTCCAG
>DASZQG010000149.1:0-2580 GCA_035550075.1 Hyphomicrobiaceae bacterium
CGCCGCCAGCATCGCAACAATCCCGTACTTCTTCATTGGGCTCTCCTTTCCTTTGACGCCAGATCGCGTCCGGCTTCACCATGCCACGAGCCGTTGCGAACCAAGGTTGCACGCGCAGCGGAGCCGCGCGGCCGGTCAGGCGACCGGCAAAGTCAGGCGGAGAGGACTTTCGGAGGCGCCGTGTCCGGGGCCCGGCTGATGGACGGCGTAAGCCCGGGATCCCCGTCCAGCGGCGAAGCCGCCGGTGCAGAGATTAGTTTGTCGGCAGCGGCGGCTGCCGCTGCAACCGCGGGAAAGAGGCAGAAGGCGTTGCAGCTCGCCATCTCTCCTCCGCCGCAACAACCGGCGTCGGAACCGGCAGCGGCGGTCATGGCGCAATCAGCCGGCATCGCGGCCCGCGCGAATCCGATTGGACCCGCGATGAACGTGGCCACGAGCAGCAGAGCAAGGAGCTTACGCACTGTCATCGTCTTCGCCGCAGAATATCACGCGGCCGGTCCCGGTTTGGGCTGGGACCTGCGGCAAAGGCGGAAGTTCACGTAGCCCGGCGGGGCGGCGCTGGCCGCCCCGCCGACACATCGTTCCGGCGCCTCAGTGAGCCGGCAGCCCGGCCCCCGTGCGCGAACCGGCCGCACGAGGATGCGCCGAGGCCATGCGGCGGCATTCCTCCGCGCAGCGACGGCATGCTTCGGCGCACTGGCGGCAGTGCTCCATCTTGCTGTGCCGCTCGCACTCCTTGCCGCACACATCGCAAACATCAGCGCACAGCTCGCAGATGTCGCCAGAAAGCTCGCTGGCCCGCGACATGTAAGCGGCCGCCAGGCGGCAGATCTGGGCGCAATCCATGTCAAGCGCTATGCAGCGCGCCATGGCTTTGACGTCCTGCTCCTGCAGGCAGGATGCGGCGCAGTGGTCGCAGGCGACCGCGCAATCGTTGCAGGCATCAATGCAGGACTTCATTTGATCGTGAGGCATAAGAACTCTCCGTGAAGTTGAGAAAACAGCGCAGCCCATGGATGGGCCGGACTTGCAGCGGTTCAGGACATCAGCCCGCGCAGCGCGGAGGACGATGCAGCGGCCCGGGAGCGAGGGACTGGTTGACGGCATCCATAGCGCCCGAAACCCGGAAGGGCGCCGGCATGGCAGGCTCGCAGATGCGCTGATCGGCGGCGGGTGAATGGCAAAGTGTGCAAGTGGAACATTGCCCGGTACATCCCTCGACTTGAGCAACGATGCCCGCGGACGCCGGGGTACCACCGCCGCCGTTTGCCGATCCCATTGCCGCGCTGCCAAAGCCGCCGGCGCAACCCTGCAAGGGCATGGCGGCAGCGGATACCGTCTGCAGGGCTGACAGGCTGGCAAGCGCCAGCACAAGAAGGGCGCGCAGAGTGGGTCGCAGATTCACGATTTCAGGTACAGGAAGCGGAGACGACAATGCCTGAGGAAGCAGCTTTTGTTCCCACTCCTCACCCGGCTGTCAGTACCAGACTCTAAGGCCGACGACGACGCCATACTCCTTCACGTCCTCGCCGCGGCTTCGAGCCAGGTCGGCTGTATCACCGACCTTTCGCGTCCAGTTGATGCCGATATAGGGAGCGAGCTCGCGGCGGATTTCATAGCGCAGGCGCAACCCCAGCTCGACGTCGTTGATGCCCTTGCCGATGCCCCGCGAGGGATCGGCGGAACCGGACCAGTTGGTCTCGATCCGCGGCTGAAGGATCAGGCGCTGAGTCAGCAACTGGTCGTATTCCGCCTCGATCTGTCCCGAGACCTCTCCGCCGCGGAAATAGGTGCTCGCCTCGACCTCGAACCAGTACGGCGCCAGTCCCTGAATCGCGAGAACGCCGAAGTCCTGTGCCGGCGACGGCCGTAGCTCGCGCCGAACTCCGGCCTGAAGATGCCAGTAGGGCGAGATGCGGCGCGCGTAGAGCGCCTGGAGATCCGCCTTCTCGGTCCGCTGGTTGACGATCCTTTCACCCTCGCTCTTCAGCCAGAGCTTGTTGTAGTCCCCGCCGAACCAGGCCTCGGCGTCCCAGACCCGCGCGTCGGCGCCTTTCTGAAAGCGGTGTTCCAGACGATCGATGCGAAACAGGGAAAAGGGCGCCGTGTCCGGAACCGGCTTGGGCCAATCCTTCGGCGGCACCGGAAAGGGATCCTGCTGCGCAAACGCGGTCGTTGCGACGAAGAACAGCGCGAAGACGGCCTTCATGTCAGTCTTCTCCGCGGTCTGCCTGACACGTTGACGAAGCGGAACATGCCCATTTCCATGTGGTAGAGCACGTGGCAATGGAAGCCGAAGTTGCCGGGCTCGTCGAAGGTGAAGTCGAACGAAAGGCGCTCCGCGGGCTTGACGTTGATCGTGTGCTTGCGCGGCTTGTGCGCGAGGCCGGCGCCGTTGTCGAGTTCCATGAACACGCCGTGCAGATGCATCGGGTGCTCCATCATCGTGTCGTTGACGAGCGTGATGCGTACGCGCTCGCCCACGCGCATCTTCGGCTGCTCGCCCGATTCGGAGAACTTCAGGCCGTCCATGCCCCAGATGAAGGCTTCCATGTTGCCGGTGAGGTGCATCTCGATCTC
>DASZQG010000150.1:0-1722 GCA_035550075.1 Hyphomicrobiaceae bacterium
ATCGAAAAGACCCGGGCCAGCGCGAGCCACGGCGCGGCGCTGGTGCAGCAGCTCCTGGCCTTTGCGCGCGGCGCCGACGGGCGGCGCATCAAGCTCGATCCCCGGCAGGCGCTCGAGGACCTGCAGCCGCTCGTGCGCCAGAGCCTCCCGGCGCACATCAAGCTGGCGGTGCAGGCGCGAGACCCGCTCTGGACCATCCAGGCGGATGCCACGCAGTTCAACCAGGTTTTCATCAATCTCTGCATCAACGCGCGCGACGCCATGCCGCAGGGCGGCCAGATCGATGTCGTCGCGCAGAACGTGCAGGTGGACGAGCCGGTGGCGCGGGCCAATCCCGGCGTGGCCGTCGGACCCTACGTGCGTATTTCAGTGGTGGATACCGGCGGCGGGATCTCGCACCACATCATCGAAAAGATCTTCGACCCTTTCTTCACCACCAAGGCCTCCGGCAAGGGCACGGGCCTGGGCCTGTCGATGGTGGCCGGCATCATGAAGAGCCATGGCGGCTTCGTGCACGTGGACAGCGAGGAGGGAAAAGGCGCGACCTTTCACCTGTATTTCCCGGCCATGGCGCAGGCCGGGCCCTCGACCGAAACGACGTCGCCCCATGCGACGCCGGAGCGCGGGAAGGGCGAGGGCATCCTGCTGATCGACGACGAGCCCTCGGTGCGCGACTCCCTGCGACTGCTCCTGCAGCGCGCAGGCTACCGGGTGTTTGCCGCCAGCGACGGCGGCTCGGGGCTCGCGGCGTTCGAGCAGCACCGGGCGGAGATTGCGCTCGCGATCACGGATATGATGCTGCCGGACCAGATCGGCACCGAGGTCGTGCGCACGCTGCGCCGGCTGGATCCGCAGCTGCCGATCGTCGCGATCAGCGGCATGATGGCTTCCGGGGAATTCGAGGAACTGCTGCACCTGACGCCGCCGGTCCAGTGCTTCGGCAAACCGCTCTTGCCCGTGACGCTGCTCGGCGCCGTTCGCCGCGGATTGGCCACGGCGCCCACGAACTCGGCCGGCGGCCGGGGCGCCTCGGCTGCGTGAGGGAGACAAGATTCCCCGAGCCTTCCGACAAGCCGTTTTGAACAGAAGCAGCGGTGTCAGGCGCCAAGGGTAAAGTTTGGGTCTTTGAGGAGACGATTGAGCACGACGATCATTTTGCGCATGACGGCGACAAGGGCGACCTTGGCCGGTTTGCCCTCGGCACGGAGGCGCTGGTAAAACGCGGCGAGGATGGGGTTGTGCTGGGTGGCGGCGACGGCGGCCATGTAGAGGACGTTGCGCACGACGACGCGTCCGCCTTGGGCGTGGCGCGGGTGGACACTGTCACCGCTTTCATTGGCGTGCGGCGCGACGCCGACCAGCCCGGCGATCTGCTTGTCTTCCAGGACGCCGAGTTCGGGCAGGTAGGCCAGGAGCGTGGCTGCGAGCACCGGCCCGCAGCCCTGCAGTTGCTGCAGGCGTTCGGCTTTGGTCCGCAGGCTTGCATGGCTCTGGAGGTGTTCACGGATGCGCCTTTCCACTTCCTTGAGGCTTTGTTCGAGATGTGCGATCTGCGGCTCGAGCAAGGCCAGCAGGGTCGGTCCGGCGGTTTCCCGGCGATTGCTGAAGACCACGCGTTGCTCGTCGAGCTGCCGGCGATGCTCCATCAGGTCGCGCAGCACCTCCACCTCCGGGCTGGGCAGAACCGTCGCTCTGGGCTGCATGGCCACGGCGTAGCGGCGT
>DASZQG010000151.1:0-6022 GCA_035550075.1 Hyphomicrobiaceae bacterium
GTCGCCATGGTGGCGCGTGTCTTCCAGGAAACGGGACATCTCGTAGAAAAGTACAACGTGATCACCGCTAGTCCCGGCGGCGGCGGCGAATATCCGCTGCAAGACGGCTTCGGATGGACGAACGGCGTCACTGCCGCGCTATTGCAACTCTATCCCGAACTACACGCGTACGGCTCGGTGCGTCCTAAATCCTGATCTCCGGAGAGGCTGTCGGATCAAGCCCAGCAGCGGTCATTCGGCGTGCTCACCCAAACCGGACGTCGCCACGCCGCGCCCATCCCGTCAAGCTTTCAATGCACGGCGCTCACGGCATTTGGCAGGAGGCGGATTCGTTGCATCTCAGGGCGGCCTTCGAAATAATCATTGTGAGCTGCGTCAGCATAAACTTCCCGCAGCCATCCCGCGTCGGCGCCAAAAATATTGTCGATTTGATTTCGTGTTCGCGAGGAACGGCTGTCGCCAGTGATCTTCAGCGCAGCATGCAGAAGCATGACGCCCGGAATGAAATTATGGCACCGCCCATCCTGGCTGTAGTCGGCCCAAAGTTTCGGAACTGCCGCCGACAGCGCTTGCAAGTTTTCTCGCTTGATCCACCCCGCGGTCTGCACGAACTGCGCCATGAAGCGGCGTTGGAAGCTGTAGTCGTACCAAGCGCAGCTGGCTTCGCCAGACCAACCTACCGGAGTCGTCGAGTCCCCTATTTCAGCCAGCAAGGCCGCCAGACGGCGAATCTCTTCCTCGCCGTTCGGATCATCAGTCGCGATATCCGGAACGAAGTCTGGATCTGCCACCGACGCCAATCTTCCCGCGACGACGAGGTTAGCTCTCAGCTCCGTCGTCAATATCTCGCGTGCGCCTGGGGAAGCTTTCTCACTGGCGGCCAACGCGATGTTTGAGGTGGCCCGCATGAATTCGCCAAAACCACTGGGCGCTAGCTGGGCAAGAGTCGTGTGCCCTCCGGCATTCGGAAACAACGTGAACAAGCGTTCCCGTATTTGCTGAGAAGCAGCATAGATGATGCGATCATAGTCCTCCGCCGACTTGGCGCGATCCAGTACGCTGCGGAGGAAGGCCGGCGTGAAGTTCGTGGGCGTAAAAGGAGCGAAGGCCGCCCCCCCCGAAAGCTCCATCGAACTCGGGTCTATTTGAGGGTCATCGCGTCGTTCCTGTAACGCGGCCTCCCACTCGCTTCTTTGTTCGACAGGGTTTTCCACAAAGCCGAAAAGCGCATCGACTTCCTGATCGAACAAACCGATCTCCGAGAAAGAAAGGTTGGATGCCCGGCCGTGTGGCTCCGGCGGACCATCATGTGCAAGATAGATGTTCAATGCCATGGCAATCGAAGCTCGAACGAGCGTGTCGTTAGGGCCCGCTTGGTTCTTCAATTCTGCGAGAGTAGGCAATAAGGTTCGAAGAGCGCTCCACCGTTCCGCACTCAGGACGTTGCCGTGGTCAACACGGGCGATCAGCGCCGTCGTTATGACCAGATCTCTGAGTCTTTCTCGAGCGCTCGAGTTGGGACGCTGGTGCGCCGTGGCCTCCGCTACCGCGCGCCACCGTCCTTGCAAAAGGGCATGGGCCATAAGGTCCGCGCGCACAACCTCCGCCGAAACACGGTCCAGCTCATCGGGCCGACCCATTGCAGAGAAGAATCCGGGACTGTTGATGTCCCATGGTGAGTCCCATTTCAGAAGCGCGTACCGATCATCTCGTAATCGCACGTTTGTCATCACACCTGCGCGATAATCCAAGCTCAGGGTGAGCATGCGCGGCCTCAAGATGAGGTGGACATATGGCTCCGGATCTTCGCGCGCCATCATGGAATAGTCCCGCTCAAACGGAGCGTGGAGAACAATCTCGCCGTTATCAGCAATTCCTTCTTGAATGGTGCGAAACCTTTGATCACCGCGGGCGAGGTACCGCCACAAGGCCCATTTCAGCGGATCGGCAACCGGAAAGATCACTGCATCCCCGACCTCGTCCGCCTGCCTCGCTGTACGCCAACACGAATTGAGACTGGGGCATCGAACAAAGTAGATGAAGCTGGAGCTATAAGCGAACGGCATGCTTGCTGTCGCAACTGCCGAAGCCACCATGCCAAATGTGAGCACGAGCAATCGGCGACGCCGAAATATCGCTGCGAAGACAAGGGTCAGCAATGGCGGGGCAAACGCCAACGGCAGATGCCCACCGTCGATGGGCAAGATTGCAAATGCAATCATTGACGTTAGAAGCGCCGCCCAAATAGCCGAAGCAACTTGTGACGCGATCCATCCGTGCAAGCGGTTCGAACCAACGAGCCTCTGGGCCATCATGCCTCCCGCCGGGAAGAACCTTAGCCCGAGAGTTCACCGTTGGAAATCTGTTGCGGCCGGGCAGTCGCAACAGATTTCGCTCAGTCCTCATGGGGGCCATAGCAGTGAATTGATCCCACATTCTGCCATGCTCAGCGCGGCGCAATCCCATTGGCGGTCGGCGGCGCGATTGCACCGCACAACCGACGTTCAAGCGGCTCAGCACGGCTGGCACGGACTTGCCGAGCACCGTCACCAGAGAGACGTCATCCACAAAGCCGCCAGATCCAACAGGCTCTTAGCGCCCCACATTGCTCCGACGAGCAAAATTGTAGCGGCGCCAGGTCCGGTGCGCGAAATGGCCAGCCGAGCACTACGTGCGGTCAGGCGCGCAAACCGCCCGCAGGCATGCGCGCAACCACCGATGCACCGGATCCGCATCAAGACGCGGATGCCAAACCATAGAAACAGCGAAGCCTGCGGTCCGAAACGGAAGCGGAAAGCTGAACATGTCTTTCCGCAAAGCAGCAGTATGCAGATCAGGCACCGTCGCCACAAACTCAGACTGACGCGCAAGCGCCAACGCCGTTGCAAAGCCGCTCACTGCACTGGCGACACGCCGCCGTACGCTCTTGGGCAGGAACGGTTGCTCGACCGCATCCGCATCGAAGCCAGTTCTGGACACGATGATATGCCGCAGCGCGCTATATCGTTCAGAGCTGACCTTCTTACCTGCAAGCGGATGATCGACGCTCATTGCCCCTATCAGCCGATCTCTGAACAACGCTTGCGTCCGCAGCTCTGGGCTCATTGAGCGCTCGACCACTGCCGTCTCCAGGTCCACGCGCCCCTCGCGCATGGGCGCGCTTGCTTTGTCGGGCTTTTGCAGAAAGTTGAGCCTGATGCCCGGCGCCTCGGCGTTCACACGCTTCATTAGGCGGGGTCCAAAATTTTCTACGAAGCCATCGCTCGTGCGCAGCGTGAAAATCCGCTCAACTTTTGCGAGGTCCAGCGTCTCCGCTGGTCGCAGCAGAGTTTGCCCTTCCTGCAACACGGTTCCCACGCGTTCGCGTAACTCCATCGCGCGCGGCGTCGGCACCAAACCGCGGCCAGCACGTACGAGAAGCGGATCGCCAGTGACCTCACGCAGGCGCGATAGCGTCCGGCTCATTGCCGAAGAGCTGAGGCCCAACCGGTCAGCGGCGGCGGCTACGCTACTCTCGGCGAGCAGCACATCCAGCGCCACCAGCAGATTGAGATCGGGACCAGGCATTAAACCCCCGCTGACATGGCGCTAGACGCAAGAATACCTTGCGATAGTTGCGCGTTCCGCCTTCCCACTCAAGCGCTTAGCTTTCCCCCAAGACAAAACGGAGGAAAGAATGTCCAAGAACACCCTCGAAGAAGCCATGGCTGGGATCAGCGCGGTTTGGGGACCGCTCACGACCGAACTGGTGGAAACCAGCCGACACCATATCGCAACGCTCGCGCAGGCTTCGTCCGAAGAGCCATGGTTGGCCGAGCTTTTGCGCGACCAACCCGAACGTCGCGAACTCTATCGCGATCCTAAGCACGGCTTTGTGCTGCTAGCCCATGTCGAGAAATCCGGCCTTTACCGGCCGCCGCATGATCACGGGCGCAGCTGGGTCGTTTACGCGGTTCAGAGCGGGGAAAGTGAAATGGGAACGTATGCGCGGATAGAAGATGCGCGCGGCAAAACCCGACTCGTGCGCCGCTCTCAAACCTTGGTGAAACCCGGCCAAGCGCAGGTTTACCTGCCGGGCGACATCCACGACACCCTCTGCGTCGCTGGGCCAATGCTGCAGTTTCGTTTCACCGAACGCGACCTCAGGCACGAGGATGCAGTCGAAAAGAAAGTCACGCGATATGTTCAAGGCGACGGTTATTGGACCGCGCCGTGACTTCCGCTCTCACGATAGATGCCGACGGCATCCACGACCCATACCGGCGCAAAGTGGCCATCACCGCCGTGTTGGCGGCGATGGCGCTCGTGGTGCTCGACGCAGCGATCGCCAACATCGCCCTTCCAACAATCAGCCAAAGCCTGCGCGTCTCGCCCGCGTCGGCAATCTGGGTCGTCACCGCCTACCAACTCGGCCTCGTGGCGTCGCTTCTTCCCGCATCCGCGCTTGGAGAAAGCTTTGGCTACCGAAAACTTTTTTTTGCTGGAACGATATTGTTTGTCGTTGCCTCGGTTGTCTGCGCCCTTTCCCCATCGCTTGAGTGCTTAGTTGCGTCGCGCTTTGTTCAAGGTATCGGCGGAGCGAGCATTATGGCGCTTGGCATTGCACTACTGCGCTTAGTGGTGCCTCAACATAGGCTCGGCGCGGCGATCGGCTGGAACGCCCTGACAGTTGCTCTCGCTTCCGCCGCGGGACCGACACTCGGAGCCACAATTCTTTCTTCTGCCTCGTGGCCTTGGCTATTCGCAGTCAATATTCCAATCGGCGCGCTGGTGTTGGTGGCTGCGTTTTCGCTCCCTTACACCTCAGGGACCCGCCTTCCGGTGGATTTCGCAAGCGTTGCGCTCAGCGGCGCGGCTTTCGGGCTTCTCGTCATCGGCGTGGACAGCGTGTCGTCGCATGGATTACTGGCCGTCGCCCTACTCGCTGGAGCGTCAACTTTCGCATGGCTTCTTATTCGACGCGAACGTGGGCGGATCTCCCCGCTCGTCCCGCTTGATCTGCTAAGAAGAGTCTCCTTTCGTGTATCGGTCGTTGCTTCGGTGGTGATCTTCATCGGTCAGTCGACGGCATTGGTGGCCTTGCCGTTTTACTTGCAGCACAATTTGAACCTGACGCCGCTTGCGACCGGCCTTTACCTCTTGCCGTGGCCGCTCTCCGTCGCACTCGTAGGACCGATAGCCGGCAGACTCAGCGATAAAGTCGCAACATCATGGCTTTGCCTGTTGGGCGGAATCCTCCTATTCGCGGGCCTTGCCTCGGCAACGTTATGGACCGCGAGCGCTCCGCCCTTTGCATTTCCCATTTGCATGGCCATTTGTGGTGCGGGCTTTGGGCTCTTTAACGTGCCCAACAACCGTAACATGTTCATGTCGGCGCCGCCGGAGCGCAGCGGCGCAGCTGGCGGCTTACAAGGTGTTGCGCGCCTCACTGGACAAACCTTCGGCGCCGTGGCGGTGGGGACCCTCTTTCAACTATTGCCTTTGACTGATGCGCCTCGGACTGCACTGCCCGTGGGCGCCGCACTCATACTTGCAGCGGGCGTGATCAGCGTTCTTCGGACATCCCACGATCTGCGATCAATTTCAGATGACCACCGGAGGGATGCGCGATGAGCCGCAAAGTGTTTCCTGCCGGCGCTTCCGGCGTCATCGGCCGGCGACTGACGCCGCCCGCGTTAGCGTCTAGTCCCGCCGCACTTCAAGCGGGCGGTGAGCCACGACGTTGAGCCCGAAGCCCTGCAGAGCGATCAGCGTCCGCGGCGAGTTGGTGAGCAGGATCATATCGTGGATGCCGAGCGCGGCGAGCACCTGAGCGCCGGCGCCATAATCACGCAAGTATTCAAAACTGGCGCCGGAATCGGCCTGCGCCCCCTTTGTGCGCACAAAATGCGAAAGCAAATCCGGCATCTGCTGCGTTAGCACGACAATCACGCCCCCGGCTGGCGTGGCGCTGATCTCACGCATAGCCGCGCGTATGAGACCCGTCCGCGGCCCCTGCTCGCCCAGCATGTCCGAAAATACG
>DASZQG010000152.1:0-29879 GCA_035550075.1 Hyphomicrobiaceae bacterium
GCCTCTTCGATCGGGTTGAGGTCGGCGCGTTGCACGTTCTCGATGATGGCGAGCTCGGCGAGCTCGACGTCAGTAAGGTCGCGCACAATGACGGGAACGTTGTGCACGCCCGCCTTCTGCGCGGCGCGCCAGCGTCGCTCGCCGGCAACGATCTCGAAGCCACCGCGCTGTGCGTCCGGCCGCGCCACGATCGGCTGCACCAGCCCCTTGTTGCGGATCGACTCGGCAAGCTCGGCCAGCTCGATCGGATCGAAATGCTTGCGAGGGTTGAGGCCGCTCGGGTGAAGCTGGTCGATCGACAGCATGCGCTGCTCGCCGTGAACGGGAAGCCGCGGCGCCTGCTCGGGCGTCTCGCCGATCAGCGAGGCAAGGCCGCGGCCGAGTCGGCCCTTCTGCAGGGGAATGCTCATTTGGTCTTTCCTAATTCGTCATAGTTTCAGACAGTTACGAGATTGTCCTCTATGCAGCTCTCAACCTGCGCTCGCGCTCGATGATCTCGGTGGCCAGATGCATATAGGCCTGGCTGCCTGGACACTCGTAGTCGTAGAGCAGGATCGGTTTGCCGTGCGAGGGCGCCTCGGCCACGCGCACGTTGCGCGGGATCATGGTCTGGTAGACCTTCGCGCCGAAGAACGCGCGCACCTCCGCCGCCACCTCCTTCGACAGCGTCGTGCGGGCATCGTGCATGGTGAGCACCACGCCCTGGATGTCGAGGCCGGGATTGAGTGTGGCCTTGATCTGCTCGATCGTCTCCTTGAGTTGCGAGATGCCCTCCAGCGCGAAGAATTCGCACTGCACCGGCACCAGCACCGCATGCGCCGCCACCATCGCGTTCAGCGTCAGCAGGTTGAGCGAGGGCGGACAATCGATCAGCAGATAGTTGTAGGGGACCTGCGCGGGATTGGCGCGCTGATCGGCCAGCAGAGCGGCCACGGCATCGCGCAGGCGGAACGGCCGGTTGGCTTCCGCCATCATCTCCGACTCCAGGCCGACGAGATCGGCATTGGCCGGCACCACGCTCAGGTTTGGCACCAGCGTCTGCATGCTGGCCTTGGCGATGCTGACGCGGCCTATCAGCACGTCGAAGGTGGTGACGGGGCGCGCATCCTCGGCGATGCCGACGCCGGTGGAGGCGTTGCCCTGCGGATCGAGGTCGAGGATCAACACCTTCTCGCCGACCGCGGCAAGCGCGGTTCCGAGATTGATGGCCGTGGTGGTTTTGCCGACGCCGCCCTTCTGGTTGGCGATGGCCAAAACGCGAAGGGGTGCGCCTGAAGAAGCTGCGCGGGTCATGTCAAGCCTTCGGTTTGCGTTCGAGCTGCCGGATGACGACGATCCGGCCCTCTTTGTCGGTACGACTGGGGACCAATTCGACGTTGAATTTCCATGTATTTTCCGCTGCGCGCAGCTCCCTGGTGGCTTCTTTGCCCTTCAAGAATACGCCCCTCGCATGCGGCGGGGATAAGAAGGGGGAGGCAAGCCCGAGGAGCCGGTCGAGCGGCGCCAGCGCACGCGCCGACACAACATCCGGCAACGACAAATTAACCTGAGTCGGCAGTGATTCGGCTCTTTTCGACAGGATATCCACACGCACTGTGGCCGTAATGCCCGTCTGGCGGATGACCTCGCGCAGGAACGCTGCCTTGCGGGTGTCGCTCTCGACCAGCGTGACATGGGATTGTGGGCGCGGCTGAGCCGGGGGCTTCGCCGCTTCTACCGGCCGACCGTTGGGGGTTTCTCCGTCCCGTGCGCCGGCCGCCCCAGGAGAGGGACTGCTCGGCGGCATGTCGGCCAGCAGGATGGCGATGACCAGCCCCGGAAAGCCGCCGCCGGAGCCAAGGTCCAGCCAATGGAAGGGCGGCGGCGGCGCCAGGGGCAGAAGCTGGGCGGAATCCGCGAAGTGGCGCTGCCAGATGTCGTCCAGGGTGCCCGGTGCGACCAGGTTGACCGCCTTCTGCCACTGCTTGAGAAGGGCCTCGTAGGCGGCCAGCCGGTCGCATGTTTCACGTGAAACATGGAACGCGGCCGCGAAATCGTCGGGGCCGCGAATGCTCAGAAGGGAGGGCCCAGGGGCCGCGGGGTCGTCCGCCATGGGCGCTCGCATACCCGAATTTGCAGTTGTTGGGGCCCGAATGTTTCACGTGAAACATGCAATTCCTCGGAAAATCGCGGGTTGGCGGGCGATTGGCTAGCCCAAGGGCGCGGAGGGCCGATCTACGCCGTCTTGCGGGCCGGGCCTTTGCGCAGGTGTGCCAGCAGCACCAGCAGGGCGGCGGGGGTCATGCCCTCCATGTGGCCGGCCTGGGCCAGGGTCGCAGGGCGCAGCGCCTCCAGCTTCTGTCGCACCTCGGCCGAAAGGCTGGCAACGGCACCGTAGTCGAAGTCCGCCGGGATGCGCAGATCCTCGTCCTGGCGCAGGGCGGCGACATCGGCCTCCTGGCGGTCGACATAGGCGGCATAGCGGGCATCGACCTCGATCTGGGCGCTAATGGGCCCATCCAGCGTGGCCGTCTCCGGCCAGATGGCCGCCAACCGGGCGAGATTGACGCCTGGGAACGCGAGCAGCTCGAAGGCCGTGCGCCGGCGTCCGTCGTGGTTGATGTCCAGGCCATAACGGGCCGCCTCGTTGGGCGTAAGCGACAGGCTTTGGAGCAGGCGCCGGCCCCGGGAAAGCGCCTCGGACTTGGCCCGGAAGGCGGCGCGCCGCTCCGGCCCAACGCAGCCGAGGCCCAGCCCGCGCGGGGTGAGGCGCTGATCGGCGTTGTCGGCCCGCAGGCGCAGGCGATACTCGGCGCGCGAGGTGAACATGCGGTAGGGCTCGGCCACGCCGCGGGTCACCAGATCGTCGATCATCACGCCCAGATAACCCTCGGTGCGGGAGACGATGAAATCGCGGCCCGCGCCCTCGTCGCCGGCCGCCAGGGCAGCATTGAGGCCCGCGGCGAGGCCCTGCGCAGCCGCCTCCTCGTAGCCTGTCGTGCCGTTGATCTGGCCTGCCAGATACAAGCCCGGCACCCTCTTGAGCTGGAGGGTGGGCAGAAGCTCGCGCGGATCGACGTGGTCGTATTCAATGGCATAGCCGAAGCGCTTGATGACCACCCTCTCCAGGCCCGGAATCGTGCGCAGAAAGGCCTCCTGCACCGCCGCCGGCAGCGAAGTCGAGACGCCGTTGGGATAGACGGTGTCGTCGTCGAGGCCCTCCGGCTCGAGGAAGATCTGGTGCCCGGACCGGGCGGCAAAGCGCACCACCTTGTCCTCGATGGAGGGGCAATACCGCGGCCCGACGCTGCCGATCTGGCCGGAATACATCGGGGAACGGTGAAGGTTGGCACGGATCAGCGCGTGCGTGGCCTCCGTCGTGGTGGTGATGGCGCAGGTGATCTGCGGATTGGCGATGTGCCGGGTGAGGAAGGAGAACGGAACGGGGGGATCATCGCCCTCCTGTTGCGGCAGGGCGGCCCAGTCGATGGACGTGCGGGCAAGGCGCGCGGGCGTGCCGGTCTTGAGGCGCCCGAGGGCCAGGCCGAGCGCCGCAAGGCGCCGCGACAGGCCATTGGCGGGTGGCTCGCCGTAGCGTCCCGCGGGCGTCTGATGCTCGCCCACGTGGATAAGGCCGCGCAGGAACGTGCCGGTCGTCAGCACCACAGCGCCCGCCGCGTGGACACTGCCGTCACCAGCAACGACACCGCGAACGCGACCATCCCTCAGCACGAGATCCTCAGCCGGTGCCTCGATTACCTCCAGGTTCGGGATGGCGCGGATCGCGGCCTGCATGGCGCAGCGGTACAGCTTACGGTCGGCCTGGGCGCGCGGACCCTGCACGGCGGGGCCCTTGGAACGGTTCAGCAGGCGGAACTGAATGCCGGCGGCATCGGCGACACGACCCATCAGGCCGTCGAGGGCATCGATCTCGCGCACGAGATGGCCCTTGCCGAGGCCGCCGATGGCCGGGTTGCACGACATCTCGCCGATCGTGTCGAACCGATGGGTAACGAGCGCGGTGCGCGCCCCAATGCGCGCGGCCGCAGTCGCGGCCTCGCAGCCGGCATGGCCGCCGCCGACAACAATCACGTCGAATCTCGAGGAGGGCATGGCAGGCGCAAGCTCGGAAGGCGCGAAATTGCGCGCACCGTACTGCACCGGCCGCGTCGGCGTCAAAGACCGCGCGGGCCATTCTCGTTTGGCAGAATCGCGCAATGTTTCACGTGAAACACGCGTTTCCCATCCGCGGCCGGACGCAGTAGGGTAGCCGCATGCCTGACACCGGCGATGTCGAACGCCACTACGCCCGGAGCGGTTTGACCGACCGCCTGTTGGCCGCGCTCGCCTCGGCCGGGAAGGACATCGACAAGCTGACCACGGCCGACCTTGCGCCCCTCGACCAGTTCCACTCGCGCCGCCTGCGCGCGACCGAAGAGCTGGCGGCCATGCTCGCGCCCCGGCCTGGCGATCGCCTGATCGATATCGGTTCCGGTCTCGGCGGACCCGCGCGCTACCTAGCGCAGGAGTGCGGCTGCCGTGTCGTCGGCATCGACCTCACCGCCGATTTCGTCGCCGCCGCCCTTGAGCTCACACGCCGCGCCGGCCTCTCGGACAAGGTCGACTTCCGCCAGGGATCCGCGCTCGATCTGCCGTTCCCGGACGAAAGCTTCGACCTGGCGTGGTCGCAGAACGTCGCCATGAACATCGCCGACCGCGCGCGCTTCTATGCTGAGATGCGCCGCGTCTTGAAGCCCGGCGGGCGCGCCGCGTTGCAGGATGTCGCCCAGGGCCCCGGCGGCGCGCCCTACTACCCGCTAATGTGGGCAGATACGCCGCAAACGAGCTTCCTGTTCACGCCGGAGGAGACGCGCGCGCAGATCGCAGCGGCCGGGTTCGAGATCGTCACCTGGCAGGACAACACGGAGGCAGCACTCGCAGAAGCCGAGGAAGAGCGGGCCCGGTTGAAGGCCAATCCCGAGCCGCCGCCGATCCTCGGCATCCACCTGATCGTCGGCGACACCTTCCAGGAGAAGGTACGCAATGGCGGGCGCAGCATGGTGGAGAACCGCATCCGGCTCATCAACGCGGTGCTGAGGCGGCCTGCCTGATCGTGCGCCACGCCGGCCGGAAAGCGAGGGCCGGTGTTTCACGTGAAACATCTGAGATGACGCGCGGAACGAGCCGAAGCCGGGCTCTCACTTCCCGATGCAGAAGCGGCTGAAGATCTCGCCCAGAACCTCCTCGACGTCGATCGACCCCGTCAGGCGCCCCAGAGCCAGCGCCGCGCGCCGCAGATCCTCCGCTCTCAATTCGATGTCGTCGAGCGGCGAAGACAGGAAGGAGTCGAGCGCCGCGCAGCAGGACTCGAGGTGCTGGCGATGGCGCGCCTGCGTGAGCGGCGGTGCCTCCGCTCCGCCTGTGCGCGCGGCTGCAATCGATCCAATCGAGCGGGTCAGCGCATCGAGGCCGCTGCCGGTCAGCGCGGACACAGCGGCCGCGCCCGCCGGCAGGGGGCGTGGCGGACGCGAGCCGAGAAGGTCCACCTTGTTGACCACCATCAGCACACGGTCAGCGCATTCCGACAGCATGGCCGGCGGCGCCACGGCCGGCGCTGCACCATCCGTCACCCACAGCACGAGGTCGGCCTCCTTCGCGCGCCCGAGCGTGCGCCGGATGCCTTCCTGTTCCACCTTGCCCGTCACCTCGCGGATGCCCGCCGTGTCGCTGACCACGACCGGCAGGCCGCCGATATCGAGCTTCACCTCGATGACGTCGCGCGTGGTTCCGGGCTCATCGGACACGATAGCGGCGTCTCGCCGGGCGAGCGCATTGAGCAGGCTCGACTTGCCGGCGTTCGGCGGTCCGGCCAGTACAACCTGAAAGCCTTGCCGCACGATCTCGCCGCGATGACCGTCGTCGAGATGGGAGCGGATCGTGCGCTGCAACGCTTCCACTTCATCGCGTGCCCGGCGCGCGGCATCCGACCCGACGTCCGACTCATCGGAAAAATCGATAGCCGCCGCGAGCAGCGCGGCAGCGGCGGTGAGCTGCTGGCGCCAGCCATCGTACAGGTGCCGCAGAGCGCCCTCCGCCTGCTGCAAGGCCTGGCGGCGCTGCGCGGAAGTTTCCGCCTCGATCAGATCGGCGAGGCCTTCCACGCCGGTGAGATCCAGTTTGCCGGCTTCGAAGGCCCGGCGCGCAAACTCGCCCGGCGCGGCGAGGCGGCACCCATCGATCCCGCCGAGACTGGCGAGCGTGTCCTGGATCACGGCCCGGCTTCCGTGCACGTGCAGCTCGGCCATGTCCTCGCCGGTCTCGCTGTTCGGCCCCGGAAGCCACAGCACGAGGGCCTGGTCGAGACGCTCGCCGGTGAGAGCGTGCCTGACGTGGCGGAAAGCCGCGAAGCGGGGCTTTGGCAGCGGCGGCGCCATGCGCTCCAGGACGGTGCGCGCCATGCCACCCGAGATGCGGATCACTGCCACGCCGGCGCGTCCGTGGCCGCTCGAAAGGGCAAAAATTGTGTCGCGCGTCATGCCTGCTGGTCGGCGATACCTGGAGGATCGATCATCGTTGATCAGCCTAGCACGCGCATCCCAGCTTCGGGATGCGGCCGGTTCCCAGCATCTCCGGCGGCAGATATTCCGTGTGGTGGTACACGGCGTCGCAGACAACTTCCCTGCACTTTTGTACCTTGCACGCAAGCGCTAAGAGACGCGTCCGGAATGCGCCGTATAGGGGGACAATCGACATGGGCAGCTTGCTTCGCGCCGGCCTGATGGTGGTGGCCGCGGTCATGCTCGCGGTATGGCTGACAGACACGACCGGACACGCCGCTGCGCCACAGATCGCGCGCGGCAAATACCTGGTCGGGTTCGCCGGCTGCAACGACTGCCACACGCCAGGCTATTTCCTCGGCAAGCCGGACATGAGCCGCTTCCTCGGCGGCTCGGAGGTGGGCTTCGAGATCCCCGGTCTTGGCACCTTCTACGGACCCAACCTGACGCCGGACAAGGAGACAGGTCTCGGCACCTGGACCCAGGCCCAGATCGCGACGGCGCTGCAGACAGGCGTGCGCCCTGACGGCCGCGTCCTGGCTCCCGCGATGCCCTGGCGGGGGTTTGCGAACCTGACCAAGAGCGATGCGATGGCCATTGCGGCCTATCTGAAGTCGCTGCCGCCGATCAAGAACAAGGTGCCCGGCCCATTCGGCCCCACCCAGACACCGACCTCCTTCGTCATGAAAGTCGTGCCTCCGTCTGGCCCGGGGCCTGCCAAATAGGGCCCACGCTGGCAGTCCGGCTGTTCTCTCGACGGGCCACGGGGTGACCTTTGGGCTGGGAGGGCGTTATCCTGGCGTCAGGAGGCCGCATGTCGTCACCGTCCCCCGAGAACCGCCTCGCCCGCGAGACCAGCCCTTACCTTCTGCAGCACAAGAACAATCCCGTGCACTGGTGGGCGTGGGGTCCCGAGGCGCTGGCGGAAGCCAAGCGCGCCAACAAGCCCATCCTGCTCTCGGTCGGCTATGCCGCCTGCCACTGGTGCCACGTCATGGCGCACGAGAGCTTCGAGGACGGCGCCACCGCCGCGCTGATGAACGACCTGTTCGTCAACATCAAGGTTGACCGCGAAGAGCGCCCGGACATCGACGCCGTCTACATGCGCGCCCTGCACGCCCTCGGCGAGCAGGGCGGCTGGCCTCTCACCATGTTCCTCGACAGCGAGGCGCGGCCGTTCTGGGGCGGCACGTATTTTCCACCCACTCCGCGCTTCGGCCGCCCCGGCTTCAAGCACGTGCTGACCGAGGTCGCCCGCATCTATCGTGAGGAGCCCGACAAGGTCAGCCACAATGCCTCGCTGCTGATCGATGCGCTCAAGACGCACGAGACGGGCGCAGCCGAGCCCGCGCTCGATGACGGACGCCTCGCCGATCTCACCGCCCGCATGGTCAACGCCGTCGACATGACGAACGGTGGGCTGCAGGGCGCACCAAAGTTTCCGCAGTGGAGCTTCTTCTGGCTGCTGTGGCGCGGCGCTGTCCGCTACGGTCACGAGCCCGGCCTGCGCGCGGTCGACACCACGCTCACCCACATCTGCCAGGGCGGCATCTACGACCACCTCGGCGGCGGCTTCGCCCGCTATTCGGTCGATGCCCGCTGGCTTGTCCCGCATTTTGAGAAGATGCTCTACGACAACGCGCTGCTCATCGACCTGATGTGCGAGGTCTACCGCGAGACTGGCAATGCCCTCTACGCGCGGCGCATCGAGGAGACGGTCGGCTGGCTGCTCGCCGAGATGATCGCCGAGGGCGGCGGCTTCGCCGCATCGCTCGATGCCGACTCCGAAGGCGAGGAGGGCAAGTTCTACGTCTGGAGCAAGCGGGAAATCGAGGACGTGCTGGACGAGGCCGAAGCCCGGCGCTTTTGCGAGGTGTATGACGTCACCGACGATGGCAACTGGGAAGGTCACGTCATACTCAACCGCCTGAACGCTCTCGAGCTGCTCTCTCCGCCCGAGGAGCAGGCGCTCGCCATCTCGCGCGTCAAGCTGCGCGCGCGACGCTCAGGCCGCGTGCGCCCCGGCTGGGACGACAAGGTGCTCGCCGACTGGAACGGCCTGATGATTGCCGCGCTCGTGCATGCCGCCTTGCTGTTCGAGCGCCGCGACTGGCTCAACGCCGCGCGCAAGGCTTTCCGCTTCATCACCGAGCGCCTGGAAAAGGACGGCCGCCTGATCCACGCCTACCGGCAGGGGCAGGCCAAGGCCCCCGCAAGTGCCAGCGACTACGCCAACATGATCTGGGCGGCGCTGCGCCTCTACCAGGCCAGCAATGAGGCCACGTATCTGACCGCCGCCGAGCGCTGGAGCGAGGTGCTGGATCGCCACTATTGGATTGCCGATCCCGGCGGCTACGCCTTCACCGCCGAAGACACGCCGGATGTGCTGGTGCGCATGCGCGGCGCCCACGATGACGCCACGCCCAACGCGAACGCCATCCAGGCCACGAACCTTGTCGCGCTGCACCTGCTGACCGGCAAGGCCGCCTACCTGGAGCGGGCCGAGGCCATCCCGGGAGCCTTCGCGGCCGACCTCGCGAAGAACGTGCTGGGCCATTGCGGGCTGGTCGCGGCTTCGTTCGATCTGCTGGCGCCGCAGCACATCGTCGTCATCGGCGGCAGCTCGAAGAACGCCTCGGCGGAGCTCAGCCGCGCCCCGTTCCGCCTTTCCCTGCCTGGTGCCGTTCAGCAGCGCATCGAAGGCGCGCAGCTTCCGGGCAATCCCGCGTTGACCGGCAAGACGGCCATCGACGGCATGCCGACCGCCTACGTCTGCGTTGGGCCGCAGTGCTCGCTGCCGGTTACGGCGCCCGACGCCTTGATCACGCTGCTGCGCCAACAGCGCACCACCGCCGGCGTCTGAGGCCTCTCATCAACGAACGCTGCATCTGTTAGGATACGTGTCCTCCAGGCTCGACTCCCAAACGGGGGAAACAATGTATCGCGTCGGCGCCGCTCTCCTGCTCGCGGGATTTGCTCTGGCTGTTCCCGTCGCGGCCGAACCCACCGGCATGCCTTCCGAGATCGAATGGAAGCTCGCCGAGCTCGGTCCCGTCGTCAATCCGCCCGAGACGGCCAAGCTCTACGCGCCGCTTCAGGAGAAGGAGCCCTACCGGGGCGTCAGGGTCACGCGTGACGTCAAGTACGGCTCGGACCCTCGCAACGCACTCGACATTTTCGAGTCCGAAGAAAAGGTCGGCACGCCGCGGCCCGTGCTGATTTTCGTCCATGGGGGCGGTTTCGTCGGTGGCAACAAGCACGTGCCTGGTTCGCCGTTCTACGACAACATTGTGCTGTTCGCCGCGCGCAACGGCCTCGTCGGCGTCAATGTCACCTACCGGCTCGCGCCGCAAAATCCATGGCCTGCCGCCGCCCAGGATCTTGCCGGCGCTGTGAGATGGGTGGGAGAGAACATTGCCGGGCACGGCGGTGATCCGGCCCATGTCGTGCTGATGGGCCATTCCGCCGGCGCCGTGCACGTTGCAACCTACGTCGCGCACACGGAGTTTCATGGGCCCAAAGGCGTTGGGCTTTCCGGCGCGATCCTTCTCTCAGGTCTCTATGATCTTGCCGCGGTGCCGCCAGGGGGAACGGAAGCCAAGTACTTCGGCGACGATCGCTCCACGTACCGCGAGCGCTCCTCGATCGCCGGTCTCGTCGCCACCCGCCTGCCTCTGCTGGTGGACTCCGCCGAGCTCGACCCGCCCATTTTCCAGCAGCAGGCGCAGCAGTTGAAGGAGGCGCTTTGCAAGGCCGGCCGGTGCCCGCGGTTCGTCTCGCTGGCCAAGCACAGCCACCTGTCCGAGGTCTATGCGATCAATACCAAAGACACGACGCTGTCGGATCAGATCCTGGCTTTCGTGAAGGCGGCGAGATAGCTCACCACCCGGCAGCCGCGAGATCGATGGCGCGCCGGTACATGGTCATGGCCGCTTCCGGCGTGTTGTAGCCGGCGTGCGCGGTGAGCGTCACCCGCTCAAGCGTGCGCAGCGGATCGTCCGCCGCCGGCGGCTCCTGCGCATAAACATCCGTGGCGTAGTGACCGATGCGGCCGGCCTTCAGCAGGTCGGCCAGCGCCGCCTCGTCGATCAGCCCGGCGCGCGCCGTGTTGACCAGAATCGCGCCCGGCTTGAGCTTTCCGAGGCGCGCGCGGTCGAGGAAATGCCGCGTCGCATCGTTCAGCGCGAGATGCAGGCTGACGACGTCCGCCTGCGCCAGCACATTCTCGAGCGGCAGCATTGGCACCGGAGCATCGCTGAGTGCGGTGCGGTTGAACGCCAGCACCGTCATGCCGATGCCCTTTGCCAGGCGCGCCATCTCGCGCCCGATGCCGCCGAGCCCGATCAGGCCCAGCGTCTTGCCCTTCAGCTCGATGCCCTGCATCACCTGCCAGCCGCCATCGCGCACGATCTTGTGCATGGTGGCGATGTTGCGCGCGGCGGCGAACACGAGGCCCATCGTGTGCTCCGCCACCGCGGTATCGCCATAGCCCTTGATGGTGGAGACCTTGATGCCGGCCCGCTGCGCCGCGCCGAGATCGATAAAGCTGCCTGCCCCCGTACCGAGAAACACGATGTGCTTCAAGCCCGCACAAGCCTTGAGCGTCGCCTCGTTGAAATAGGTCGCATCGACGATGCACGTGTCATAGCCGCCGAGCAGCCCGGGAATATCCGTGGCCGCCACCGGGCCAATGTTGACGGCCACCGCAATGTCAGCAGGCCCGTGAACCCGCTTCCAAAGCCGGTCGATATCCGCCGTGGAATCGATGAACAGCGTCTTTGGCATCCGCTTCCCCGTTGGTTTCGTCCATCATAACCGCCGCGCGGCGTGCGCAAACCTCCCACGCGCCGCCGGTCGCTGCATCACGGTTTCATCCTTGCGTGCCGAGGTCTATGGTTGCGGGCGGCAGAACAACCACGCACAGCACAGCAGGTTCGGGCATGGAAAAGTCGTCTCGCAACTACCCGCTCGAGGACATCGACCGGGAAACCATGCTCCACCCGATGACCTCGATTGCCGACCACCTTGAAAAGGGTCCGCACATCGTCTCTGAGGCGCGCGGCGTGCGCATCAAGGACCGCAAGGGGCGCGACCTGATCGATTGCGGCGCCGGGCTCTGGTGCGTGAATATCGGCTACGGCCGCGCGGAGATGGCCGAGGCCGCAAAAAAGGCGGTCGAGAACCTGGCCTACTATCACATCTTCGGCGGCGCCTCGAACGAGCCCATCATCCGCCTTGCGGAACGCGTGCTCGGCCTGTTCCATGAGAAGGCGGGGGCCGGTCATCTCTCCAAGGTGTTCTTCGGCACCAGCGGCTCGGACGCCAACGACACCAACTTCAAGCTGGTCCGCTACTACAACAACCTGCGCGGCAAGCCGCAAAAGAAGAAGATCATCTCGCGCATCGGCGCCTATCACGGGCTCACCTACGCGGCCGGTAGCCTCACCGGCATCCCCGTCTACCACAAGGCGTTCGACCTGCCGGTGCCCGGCGTGGTGCACGCACCCTGCCCGCACTATTTCCGCTACGGCGCCAAGGGCGAAACCGAGGATGCGTTCACCGCGCGCATGATTGCCGACATCGAGGCGCTGATCGCCAAAGAGGGAGCGGAAACCATTGCGGCCTTCATCGCCGAGCCGGTGATGGGAACGGGCGGCGTCCTGCTGCCGCCAAAAGGGTATTTCGCCAAGCTGCAGACGGTGCTCGACAAGCACGACATCCTGTTCATCGCCGACGAGGTCATCACCGGCTTCGGCCGCACGGGGCACTGGTTCGCCACCGGCGGGATGCAGCTCAAGCCCGATATCGTCACCCTTGCGAAGGGAATTACGTCCGCCTACTTCCCGCTCTCCGCCTCGGTGATCTCCGAGAAGATCTGGACCGTGCTGAAGGACGCCTCGCCCGAGTTCGGCCCCGTCATGCACGGCTTCACCTATTCCGGCCACCCCGTCGGCGGGGCGCTGGGTCTCGTTAACATCGATATCATCGAGCGCGAGGGCCTGGTGCAGCAGTCGGCCGAGGTTGGCGCCTACCTGCGCAAGCTGCTCGACGAGCGCGTCGGCGGCCATCCCCATGTCGGCGAGGTGCGCGGCATCGGGCAGATGCTGGCGGTGGAATTCGTGGCCGACAAGGCGGCGAAGCGCTTCTTCGATCCCAAGGCCGGCGTCCACCGAAAGGTCGCCGCGAAGGCGCTAGACATGGGCATTCTTACGCGCGCGCTGCCCTTCATCGAGGTCACGTCGCTGTCGCCGCCGCTCAGCATGACGCGCAGCGAGGCGGAAGAGGCGGTCGACCGCTATGGCAAGGCGCTCGATGCGGTGACGCCGGAGCTGGCACAGCTCGCCGGCGCCTAGCCGGCTCTGCTGGCGGCGATCAGCGCGGATAGCTTCTGCTTTTGCTGTCCGGCGGCGTCGAAATTTTCCGGCCTCAGCCACTGCTCGTAGGCGCGTTTCAACGCCGGCCATTCGCTGTCGATGATCGAGAACCAGGCCGTGTCCCGGTTGCGGCCCTTGTAGACGACCGCCTGCCGGAAAATGCCCTCGAACTGGAAGCCCAACCGCAGCGCGGCGGCGCGCGATGGTGCATTGAGGGAATCGCACTTCCATTCGTAGCGGCGGTAGCCCAGCTCGTCGAACACCCGCCGCATCATGAGAAACATCGCCTCGGTTGCGGCGGGCTTCCGCTGCAGCAGCGGCGAGTAGTTGATGTTGCCGACCTCGATCACGCCGTTGGGCGGGTCAATGCGCATGAAGGTCGCGACGCCGACAGGCTTGCCGTTGCTTTCGTCGATGATGGTGTGGAACAGCGGATCGTTCGACGGCGCCACTTTCTCCAGCCACGCCTGATAGGCCGCAAAATCAGCAAACGGTCCAACGAAGAGATAGGTCCAGTTGCGGCCCTCGCGGTCGAGGCTGTTGGCATCGAACAGTGCGCGGGCGTGCCGCGCCGGATCGAGCGGCTCCAGCCGGCAGAACCGGCCCTGCATCGGCGTGCGCGGCGGTGCAGCGCGCGCTGTCCAGTCCGGCAGCGGCCGGCCAACGGGAAGATCGGCGGAGCTCATGGCGAAACCCGAACAGAAAAGCCAGCCGGCCTCCGCGGAGGCCGGCTTGATCTTACGTGTTCATCGACTGGAAGAACTCGCCGTTGGTCTTGGTCGAGCGCAACTTGTCGACCAGGAACTCGATGGCGTCGATGGTGCCCATCGGATTGAGGATGCGCCGCAGGACATACATCTTCTTGAGCTGGTCCTTCGGCACCAGCAGCTCCTCCTTGCGGGTGCCGGAGCGGGCGATGTCGATCGCCGGGAACACGCGCTTGTCGGAGGCCTTGCGGTCGAGCACGATTTCCGAGTTACCCGTGCCCTTGAACTCTTCGAAGATCACCTCGTCCATGCGCGAGCCGGTGTCGATCAGCGCGGTGGCGATGATGGTCAGCGAGCCGCCCTCCTCGATGTTGCGCGCCGCGCCGAAGAAGCGCTTCGGCCGCTGCAGGGCGTTCGAGTCGACGCCGCCCGTCAGCACCTTGCCGGAGGACGGCACGACCGTATTGTAGGCACGGCCGAGACGGGTGATGGAATCGAGCAGGATCACCACGTCGCGCTTGTGCTCGACCAAGCGCTTGGCCTTCTCGATCACCATCTCCGACACCTGCACGTGCCGCGTGGCCGGCTCGTCGAAGGTGGAGGAGATGACCTCGCCCTTCACCGAACGCTGCATGTCGGTCACCTCTTCCGGGCGCTCGTCGATCAGCAGCACGATCAGGTAGCATTCGGGGTGATTGGCGGTGATGGAGTGGGCAATATTCTGCAACAGCACCGTCTTGCCGGTGCGCGGTTGCGCCACGATCAGGGCGCGCTGGCCTTTGCCCAGCGGCGCAACGATATCGATCACCCGCGCCGACAGGTCCTTGATGGTGGGATCCTCGATTTCCATCTTCAGCCACTGGGTGGGATACAGCGGCGTGAGGTTGTCGAAGTGCACCTTGTGACGCACTTTCTCGGGATCTTCGAAGTTGATCAGGTTGACCTTGAGCAGGGCGAAATAGCGCTCGCCCTCTTTCGGGCTGCGGATCTGGCCCTCGACCGTGTCACCCGACCTGAGCGCGAAGCGGCGAATCTGCGACGGCGACACGTAGATGTCGTCGGGACCCGGGAGGTAGTTGGCGTCGGGCGAGCGCAGGAAGCCGAAGCCGTCCTGCAGCACCTCGACAACCCCGGTGCCTGTGATCTCGATGTCCTTGTTGGCGAGCTGCTTCAGGATGGCGAACATCAGCTCCTGCTTGCGCATGGCGCTGGCGTTCTCCACGCCGACCTCTTCCGCGAAGCTCAGCAGCTCCGTCGGTGATTTGGCCTTCAGGTCTTGTAATTTCATGTTCTTGACGATGTCTTGCATCGGAAACTCTCCGGATAGGCTTCGCGGCTTGAGGCGGGATCAGAAAAAGAGCGCGAAACCGGAAGGAAGGTGGGATATGCCGAGCGGCGTTCCGGATGGATATGTCGGGCCCTCGGCGGCGCCTGCGCGCTTCGTGGGCCACACCCGTCAGCGGACGCGCTGCGGATGGTGACAAGCGCCTATATAGCACAGCGATCGCCGCAATGAAAGGGGAAGCGCTATTCCGTCGATCGGATTTATCGAAGTCTCAAAACGGCTTCACAACCACGAGGATGACGATGCCGACCATCAGGGCGGCCGGCACCTCGTTCATGATCCGGTAGAAGCGCTGGGTGCGCACATTCCTGTCGGCCGCGAAATCCTTTCGCCAGAGGGCCAGCGCGTGGTGATGAACGGTCAGCACGATCACCAGGACAAATTTGGCCATCAGCCAAGCATCCCGGTACATGCCGGTCTGCCAGGCCAGCAGCGGGCCGGTGATCCAGACCACCACCATCGCCGGGTTCATGATGAGGCGCAGCAGGCGGTATTCCATCACCTTGAAGGTTTCGGCCTGCTTGGACCCGGACTCGGCATCACAGTGGTAGACGAACAGCCGCGGCAGATAGAGCAGGCCGGCCATCCACGAGATGACCGCAATGATGTGCAGCGCCTTGAGCCACAGGATCAGCATGCTACCGGCGCACCAACTCTACCAGCCGCGCCACGTGGGCCGGCGGCGTTTCGGGCAAGATGCCGTGGCCGAGGTTGAAGACGAAGCGCCCGCCATCCAGCGCCGCCAGGATCTCGTGCACCCGCCGTTCCATTGCCGCGCCACCCGCCAACAGGAGAAGCGGGTCGAGATTGCCTTGCACGACCGCGTGCCTCGCAAGTTCCTCCCGCATGAACGATAGCGGCATCGTCGTGTCGCACCCTATCCCGTCCACACCCGTCGCAGCGACATAGGCGGCGGATCTGCTGCCGGCCGCACGCGGAAATCCGATGATTGGAATCGTCGGATGTCTCGCCTTCGTCCGCGCGACCAGCTCGGCCGTCGGCTTCACTACCCAGCGCTGGAACTCATCGTCGGGAAGCGCGCCCGCCCACGTATCGAAAATCTGCAGAACGTCCGCGCCGCCGTCCACCTGCCCCACGAGGTACTCCGCGGAGGTCTCCACCAGGAGATCGATCAGCCTCTGGAACCCGTCCGGGTCGCGGTAGGCCCACAGCCGGGCGGCGGCCTGGTCCGGTGATCCGCCGCCGGCGACCATGTAGGTGGCAACCGTCCAGGGCGCGCCGCAAAAGCCGATAAGCGATGTCGCATCGGGAAGATCCTGCCGAACCCTGGCTATCGTTTCAAAAACGCGGCCGAACTTGGTGCGAGTCGCAGCAGGGTTCAAGCACGCGAGATCGGAGGTGGTGCGAACTGGCTCGAGCCGTGGCCCTTCACCCTCGACGAAGGCGACCTTCTGGCCCAGCGCATCCGGCACGACGAGGATATCGGAAAACACGATCGCTGCATCGAAGCCGTAGCGGCGGATCGGCTGCAGTGTCACCTCGGCGGCCATGGTGGGGTCGTAGCAGAGCGACAGAAAGCTCTCGGCCTTGGATCGTAGCGCGCGGTACTCCGGCAGGTAGCGCCCCGCCTGGCGCATGAGCCAAATGGGCGGCGGGCGGCACGGCTTTCCGGCGAACGGCCAAAGCATGCGACGCTCGGCATGCAGCAGTCGCGCGGTCATGCGGTTCGATCTTTCAAAATTCCAATTCTCTGAGTGTTGTTGTTATGACTCTTGTGCCGTGGATTGCGCGGGTTTCACAGCCAACATCGGGTCGCGTGGCAGCGAGCCGCGCGCCGATACCATCGCTTGCGTGTCGCCGACGGCTGCACCACAAGACAGAAAAACAGGAACTGAATCAAGTTACTGAAAGCGGCCGATGGCGTCTTTCTTTGAGAGTTTGCTGTTGATTGGCCGGGAAATCCGGCAGGGAAGGACCTGGGTTGGCTCGGAAGTCTCACGCGGTGAAGGGGCGGTCGCTCCCCTCGTGAACCTGTGGGCGATCCTGTTGATGGTTAAGCCGGCGCGGCGCGTGGATCGGAGCCTGCGCTTGGCAGTGCAGAAGAACTCTGGTCTTTTCAACAGATGACCAACCTGCTGCCCACGTTCTTCCACCTGCATCTCATTTCCGATGCAACCGGTGAGACGCTCACCACGATGGCCAAGGCTGCGGCGGTCCAGTATGCGCAGGTGCGGCCGATCGAGCACGTGCACCCGCTGGTGCGGACGTCCAAGCAGCTCGAACGCGTCCTGCAGGAGATCGAGCAGGCGCACGGCATCGTCCTCTACACCATCGTCAAGAAGGAGCTGTGTGACCGGCTCGAGGAGCGCTGCCGCGAGTTGAACGTCCCCTGTCTGCACGTGCTGCAGCCGATCATGAAAGTGTTCGAATCCTATCTTGGCGCTCCACAGACGCCGATCGTCGCCGGCCAGCATCTGGTCGATGCCGACTACTTCAAGCGCATCGATGCCCTGAACTTTGCGATGGCGCATGATGACGGCCAGCTCCCGCAGGACCTGAACCAAGCCGACATCATTATTCTCGGCATCTCGCGCACATCCAAGACCCCGACGAGCATCTATCTGGCCCAGCGTGGCTACAAGACGGCCAACCTGCCGATCGTGCCCGGCATCGAGCTGCCGGAAGCGCTGACCCAGCCGCACACCGCCTTCATTGTCGGTCTGGTTGCAAGCCCCGAGCGCATTTCCGAGATTCGCCGCAACCGTGTGCGCCTGCTGGCCGACCGCAACCTCGACGACTACGTCGATCGCGCCCAGATCGCCGAGGAGATCGCCCACACGCGGCGCCTGTGCGGCCGCAACGGCTGGCCTCTGATCGATGTGACCCGCCGCTCGATCGAGGAGACAGCGGCAACCATCATCCGCCTGTTGCACGACCGAACGCCGATGCCAGCCGGTTTGGCGGCGGAGACCGGGAATGGCTGAACCCGCCCGGCCGGAGCTGGTGCTGGCTTCCGCCAGTCCCTATCGCCGCCAGATGCTGAAGGCAGCGGGCCTGTCATTTCGCGTGGAGCCGGCCGCTCTTGACGAGACGGCGCTGCAACGGGAGCTCGAGCGCGAGGCGCCGCCGGCGCTGGCGGAGGCACTGGCGCGGGCCAAGGCACAGGCGGTCAGCGCTCGCTTTCCCGGTGCCATCGTCATCGGCGCGGATCAGGTGCTGGCGCTCGACGGTGCCCTGCTGCATAAGCCGGGCGATGTCGCCACCGCCCGCGCCCACCTGATGCGTCTGCGCGGCAAGACGCATGAGCTCCACTCCGGCGTGGCGATCGCGCGTGGCGGCCGCGTCGAGTGGTCTCATGTTTCCGGGGCAAGGCTTGCGATGCGCGCCTTCAGCGAGGCCTTCCTGGAGGACTATCTGGCCCGGTCCGGCGCGTCCGTATGCGGGATCGTCGGAGCCTACGAGATCGAAGGCCCCGGCATTCAGCTTTTCGAGCGCATCGAGGGCGACCACTTCACCATCATTGGCCTGCCTCTGCTCCCGCTGCTGGCCCATTTGCGAACGCGCGGGGTGATCGGCACATGAAGCGTGCCTGCGTCGTCGGCTGGCCTGTGGAGCACTCGCGCTCGCCGCTGATCCATGGCTATTGGCTGGCGAAATACGGTATCGACGGCAGCTACGGGAAAGTGGCGGTTCCGCCGGACCAAGCTGGCACCTTCCTGCGCAGCCTGCCGGCGCAAGGCCTGGTCGGATGCAACGTCACCCTGCCACACAAGGAGATCGCATTTGCCGTCGCCGACGAGAAACGGCCGGCCGCGGCGGCCGTTGGGGCCGCAAATACGCTCTGGCTCGAAGGCGGCCGACTGGTCGCCGACAATACCGACGGTTACGGATTCATTCACAATCTGCGCGCGACCATTCCGGGCGTAGACGTCGCGGGCGCCGTCGTCGTGGTGCTGGGTGCGGGCGGCGCGGCGCGTGCTGTCGTGCACGCCCTTCTTGCGCACGGCGTCGCGGAAGTGCGCATCGTGAACCGCACGCAGCCGCGTGCCGAGACCCTCGCGCAGCACTTCGGCTCGAAGGTCAAGGCTTACGCCTGGCAGGAACGGACCATGTGTGCGTCCGGCGCCGGTTTGCTGGTCAACACCACGACCCTCGGCATGTCCGGCGCGCCGCCGCTTGACCTGGACGTCGCGGCTCTGAATCCTGGCTCTATCGTCGCCGATATCGTCTACGTCCCCCTGGTCACGCCGCTTCTTGCAGCGGCCCGGGCACGCAATCTGGCGACGGTGGATGGGCTCGGCATGCTTTTGCATCAGGCGGTGCCCGGCTTCGAAAAATGGTTCGGCGTCAGGCCCGAGGTTACGCAGGAACTTCGGGCGCTGCTCGAGCGCGATATCGCGGGGCGCTGATGCTTGTTGTCGGGCTGACCGGGTCAATTGGGATGGGCAAGTCAGCGATCGCCTCGCGCCTGCGCGATCTCGGCGTTCCGGTCTGCGATGCCGACGCCGAGGTCCACAAACTCTATGAAGGCGCTGCTGTCGTTCCTGTTGAAGCGGCTTTTCCAGGTACGACTGCCGGCGGCAAGGTCGATCGGCAGAAGCTGGCGGCCGCCCTCCTTGCGAACCCGGACGGGTTCAAGCGTCTGGAAACCATCGTGCATCCGCTGGTGCAGGCAGCGGAGCGGGAATTCCTGCATCGGGCCGCGGCGGCGGGGGCCGAAGTTGCCGTCCTCGAGATTCCGCTGCTGTTTGAGACCGGCGGCGACAAGCGCGTCGATCTGGTGATCGTAGCGAGCGCGCCGGAAGACATCCAGCGGCAGCGCGTGCTGGAACGACAGAACATGACGTTGGAGAAACTGGAGCAGGTGCTCGGCCGCCAATTGAGCGATGACGAGAAGCGTGCGCGCGCCGATTTCGTTGTGGACACCGGCGGCACCTTTGAGGAAATGCACGCGCAGGTGGATCGAATCATTGAAGAGTTGCGGCGCCGTGCGGGCACGGCGTTTGTCAGGTACTGGGCGTAGTTCGTGCTTGCGTATTTTCTCGCGGGCTGGACGCGCATGCAGCGCGAAATCGTACTCGATACCGAAACAACGGGTCTGGATGCGGCCACCGACCGGCTGATCGAGATCGGCTGTGTGGAGATCGTCAATCGCATCCGGACCGGGCGCGAGTACCACTGCTACATCAACCCTGGGCGCGAGATTCACGCCGATGCGGTGGCGGTGCATGGCCTGACCTTGGAATTCTTGCGCGACAAGCCAGCCTTCAAGGACATAGCCGACCAGTTCCTGGACTTCATTGCTGACGCGCCGCTGGTCATGCACAACGCCGGCTTCGACTTTGGCTTTCTCAATGCGGAGCTGGCGCGCGCGGAGCGTCCCGCATTACGGCTGGATCGCGTCATCGACACCCTGGCGCTGGCGCGTCGGCGGTTTCCGGCCGGGCCGAACACGCTCGATGCTTTGTGCAAACGATATGGGATCGACAATTCCAACCGCGTGAAGCACGGGGCGCTGCTCGATTCGCATCTTCTGGCTGACGTTTACGTCGAGCTGCTTGGGGAGCGGCAGGCGGCGCTTGGTCTGGGGGGTGGCGCGCCCATCGTCGGCGACATCCAGATTCAATTCCGCTCTGAGCCTGCTAAGCCTCGGCCACAGCCGCTGCCCTCACGCCTCACCGCAGAGGCGGAGCAGGCACACCGCGAGTATGTCAAAACGCTAGGCGACAACGCTCTGTGGCTCAGGTACGCCTCGAAGAACTGAGGCTCGGCCGATGGCAATAACGGTGTTCAGTTCACGGCCGCCGTTTTCTCCTGCTGGCGCTTGACGTACAGGCCGGCAAAATCCACCGGATCGAGCAGAAGCGGCGGGAAACCGCCTTCACGCGTGAGATCCGCCACGATCCGCCGCAGGAACGGAAACAGCAGCGCGGGGCAGTGAATCAGGAGAAACGGCTCCAAGCCTTCTGGCGGAATGTTCTCAACCTCGAACAGTCCGGCATAGGCGAGTTCCATGTCGTAGATCACGCCAGCGTTGCCGGCCGCCTCGGCCTTGAAGTTGATGGCGCTCTCAAACAGCTTGTCGGCGATTTTCTCGGCCTGCACGTTGATCTCGACGCGCAGATTGGGGTTCTCGCCGGTTCGGCCGAGCAGCTTACGGACATTCGGGTTCTCGAAGGAGAGATCCTTGATGTACTGGCCCACCACGCGGATCCGCACCTGCGCGCCTGCGGCCTGACCGCCGTCGCCGCTGCCACTCGTCACTGGTCCGGCCATTTCACCATGATCCTTCTGCCTGGCGGGAGCGCCGATGGATCCGATGCCGCCCGACGCTTCGGGTCGCTAACATGCTTGCACCATCGCCGCAATCCGCAGCGGGCCGCCCGCCACTCCCATGCCTTATTTGCGGATCGCCCACGCTCATCATGGGCAGCCAACGCGGTTGGCTTACCGTTTGCAATGCCCTAAGATTTGTTTTGGCGGCGGTAAGCCTGGATGCTGGAGAGAAAGCATGTTCGGGGCTGGTTCTTGCCGGTACGCCGACCTACATGTGTAGGTAAGGCGCTGGCTCGAAAGCGTGGTGTGATGGACGGCAGGCTCGATATAACCACACTCCTGTTTCTTATTCTGGCGGTCGTAATATTTCTGAAATTGCGCAGTGTGCTCGGCCGCCGTACTGGCCAGGAACAGGCACGCTACGAGCGATACAAGGCCCAGCAGCAGGAGCTGGCACGCCGCGCCGAAAAGGCCACGGCACAGGACAAGGTTGTCACGCTGCCGCGGCGTGAGCGCGAAGGCGTGGATACCGTAAAGGCGCCCGGGGCGCCGTCGCCCACGGAGGTTGAGGAGCGCGTTAAGCAATACGCAGCCGGCAACGCTGGCATCAGTGCGGGGTTGATCGACATTGTGCGTGCAGACGCCGGCTTTGACCTTGATCATTTCCTGAAAGGGGCAAAAGCGGCCTACGAAATCATCGTAACGGCGTTCGCCGAGGGCAACCGCAAGACCCTCAAGGACCTGCTGAGCCGGGAGGTGTTCGACGGGTTTTCCGGGGCGATCGCCGATCGCGAAACACGCGGAGAACTGATCGATCAGAGCTTCGTCGGTATCAAATCGGCCGAGATCGTGGAGGCCGAGCTGAAGAACGGAATAGCCAGCCTTACCGTCAAGTTCGTGAGCGAATTGATTTCCGCCACCCGGGACAAGATGGGGCAGGTGATCGCCGGCGACCCGAAACGGATCCGGGAGGTCACAGACATCTGGACGTTTAGCCGCGAGGCGAGTTCCAGCAACCCCAACTGGCGGTTGGTGGCCACCCAGGCCGCAAATTAGCCTACCTTTCGCTCCAAAAAAGCGCGCTGCACAACCGGGGGACGCGCTCGATGTCGGGTGGGAGTTATGTGCGCGCTGCTGCCTGTGCCGCGGCTGCCGCGATTGTCGCGTGTGGCGCGGCGGCGCTCGCCGAGAGCACCACCCAACCCAAGCGCGTGGACCAAGCCATGAAGGCGGTGCGTGTCTCCTTAAAACCCGCGACCTTCGCCGATCTGCCCGGCTGGAAGCAGGACGATCATCTCGCCGCCTTCAAGACCTTCCTCAAATCTTGCGAGCGTGTCGCGGCGCCGCGCGACAAGGGCGGGAACGACAAGCTCGCGCCTCCGGCGAACCTGGTCGCCGCCTGCATGAACGCGAGCAGGCTGGCCGCGCACATCAAGAGCCGGGAGAATGCACGCCTTTTCTTTGAACAGAATTTCACGCCGCAAACCGTCGTTCACAACGGACCACCCGGCCTGGTGACCGGCTACTACGAGCCGATGATCAAAGGCTCGCGCACACCGCAGGGTCCCTACCAGACGCCGATCTACAAGCGCCCCCCGGACCTGGTGAACCTGGTTGACGAGACTCAGCGCGGAGCCAAGGGAGAAGCGCTGACGCATGCGCGCAAGACGGCCAAGGGTTTCGAGCCGTTCTATACGCGCGCCGAGATCGAGCAGGGGGCCCTGAAGGGCAAGGGGCTGGAGCTGCTCTACTTCGCCGACCCCGTCGATGTTTTCTTCATGCAGATCCAGGGTTCGGGACGGGTTGCCCTCACCGACGGAACCACCGTGCGGGTGCACTACGACGGCAAGAACGGCTATCCTTACAGTTCGATTGGACGGTATCTGATCGAAAAGGGATTGCTGGCTGCCGACAAGGTTTCCATGGGCGCCCTGCGAAAATGGCTTCATGCCGATCCGGAACGCGGCAAGCACGTCATGTGGCAAAACCCCTCGTTCGTGTTCTTCCGCGAACTGGTGGGCGAGGCGAAAGGCCCGCTGGGCGCCATGAATGTTCCGCTGACACCGGGGCGCAGCCTCGCAGTCGACCCGGCCCACCACGCGCTCGGCAGTCTCATCTACGTCAGTGCTCCGGGCGTGAAGCACGGGTCCGGCAAGGCGGCCTCCTTCGAACATCTGATGGTGGCGCAGGATGTCGGCTCGGCCATCAAGGGCCCCGAGCGCGGCGATATCTATTTTGGCTCCGGCGAAGCCGCGGGCCGTCTGGCCGGGGTCACCAAGCACGCGGCGACCTTCTTTGTGCTGCAGCCTAACGCTGGCCCCGTCGGCTGGCAGGCGACCGAAACAACCTCATCGATCACAAAAGCCAGGCGATGAGCGTTTCCCGGAAGTCTGGTGGCGGCGGCCGGCGGATGACCGAAGAGGAAAGCGAGCTTTGGCGCCACGCCACGCGGCAGCTGGCGCCGATCCAGATCAAGCAGCGTGTCAGCGGCCAGCCTGAACCTCTGTCGCCGCCGGCGAGAAAGGCCGGCGGTCAGCAGGCTTCCGGTTCTACGTCGCCGCCTGTCCGAGGCCCGGCTTCGTCCAAACCGGCGGCGGTGGAGCCGCCGGCCCTGGCCGAGTTCGACCAGCGAAGGGCGCGCCGGATTGCGTCGGGGCGGATCGCCATCGACGGCCGGCTCGACCTGCACGGCTTGCGCCAGCGGGACGCCCGCGCGCAGCTTCGCAGCTTTCTGTTTGATGCGTATGCCAAGGGTCATCGTGTCGTCTTGGTCATTACCGGAAAGGGCAATACCTCGCCCAATGTCGAATCCCAGTCTTCTCTGCTCGATGAAACGCCGCGCGGGGTGCTGCGCCAGGCCGTGCCGGCATGGCTTCAAGAACCTGAACTGCGCAGCATCGTGAGCGGCTTCACCGCAGCCGGTATTCGCCATGGTGGAAACGGCGCGCTCTACGTCCAGCTACGGAAGCCCGCGCGCTCCGCTTGAAGCTGCCTAGGTCTGCGAACCGCCTTTGCGGCCCCGTTTGCGGGGAACCGCAGAAGGGCCGCCGCTGACCTGCCGGCTCTCGCTCAAGGCCCGTGGCGGGAAGTGCCCAAGGCTGCGGATGCGGTCATACATGACGATGGCACCGGCCGTGGCGACGTTCACGCAGAAGCTCGATGGGATGCGCACGATATAGTCGCAGCGCGCCAGCAGCGCAGCCGATAACGCACCCTGTTCGGGGCCGAGCACATAGGCTGCGCGTTGCGGATGGTGGAAGCTCGGGAGGTCGATCGCATCGTCAAGCAGTTCCACGCCGACCAGCCGGCATCGCTCCGGCAGCTTCAGATCGGCAACCTCGCCCCACTCGTAGTGAGGCAGGTGCGCGCGCGCCTTGGAGGTGTCGGCGCGCGCTTCCAGCGCTTGGTAGGTTGCGCCGATCGTGAAGGTGAAGCTTGCGCCGAACGCATGCGCCGACCGCATCAGGTTGCCAAGGTTGAGGGACTTGGAAATTCGCTCGGCGCCGATAGCGAAGTAGCCCCGAGGCAGCGGGGGCAATCCTGGGTCGCGCATGGCCTTATGCTCGCTCTACGGGTGTATCTTCCATAACGTTCGCGCGACATGACCATTCAGCATACCGGACATTGCGAATACTTCCCCATCGCGAGCCTTTCGGCTAAGACCCCACGGACCCTCTTTCAGCTTACACCTCAGGTCCGGCACAAACGGGAGTTCCGACGCATGAATGTCCGTACGCTAGCGGCAGCCGCTGCTATCGCTCTGATCGGCGTGTCCAGCGCCCATGCCCAGCAATCGCGGCAGCTTTCCATCGTCACCGGAGGCACTGGTGGCATTTATTACCCGCTCGCCGGGGGCTTCGGCACCATCATCGCCCGCGAGCTTCCGGGGACCACTGCGACCGCGGAAGTGACCGGTGGCTCGCTCGACAATATGAAGCTGATCGGGTCGGGCAATGCTGACGTGGCCTTCACCCAAGTCGATACCGCCGTCGATGCCGTCAACGGTCGCGACAAGTTTCCCAAGAAGCTGCCAATTCGTGCTCTGGCGGTGATGTACTCCAACCTGATGCAGATCGTGACACTTGAAGGCAACGGTGTCTCCAGCTTCGCCGATCTGAAGGGCAAGCGTGTATCTACGGGCGCGCCGGGCAGCGGCACCGAGATTTTTGCCTTCCGCCTGATCGAGGCGGCCGGTCTGGATAAGGACAAGGACATGAGCCGCGAGCGGCTCAGTGCATCCGAATCCGGCAATGCCCTGAAGGACAAGAAGATCGACGCGTTCTTCTTTGTGGCTGGAGTTCCGACCTCGGCCATTGTCGACGTCGGCGCAACACCGGGCGTCAAGATGCAGATGATCGACCACGACTTCCTCGTCGACAAGATCAAGGCCAAATACGGACCGGTCTATTCGACGGCCATGATCCCGAAAGGGTCTTATCCGGGTCTCGACAAGGACAACAAGGTGGCGGCGGTCTGGAACATCATGGCCGTCGTGGAAAGTTTCCCCGAGGAACTCGCCTATCAGCTGACGAAGATCATGATCGAGAAGCGGGACGACTTGGCCAAGGTTCACAAAGCGGCCCTCGGCATAACCACCGAGAACCAGAAATCGGCAAACGCGGGCATCCCGTGGCACAAGGGTGCCCTCAAGTATTTCGCCGAGAAGGGCATAAAGGTCGATTAGGAGGCAAGGCGACCGGCGCGTGGGTAAGCACCGCCGATCTCTATGCAGCAACGGGCGGGCGGCAAGCGCCCGCCCCTTTCTTCGCTCGATGGAAATTTGCACCCGCGCCCCGCCGCGCGGATGGAAGGCAAAAGTATGGTTTCCGATCAGGAAAAGCGCGAGGTCGCGCTCGAGGATGTTCTTGCGGGTGCAGAGCTTGACGAGGACAGGCGCAAGCGCGTCGAGGAACTGATCGAAGAAGAGGAAGGAGCCACCAATCGGCTGGGGGGCTGGCTTGGCAAGGCCGTTATCGCAGCCGCTGTCTTCGTTTCGCTGTTTCACCTGTATGCGGCGGCGGCCGGCGCGCCGCCGTTTTGGAATACGCCCATCATCCCCACCTACACGCTGCGTCCCGTCCACGTGGGGATGGTGCTGACGCTGATCTTCCTGCTCTTTCCCATGCTGCGCCGGTTGCGCAACCGCGTCACGCCCCTCGACTGGCTTTGCGCTGGCGCCAGCGTCTTCGTTACCGGCTACATCCTGTGGCAAGGTGCCGATTTCGGCGATCGCGCCATCGATCCGACCGACACCGACTTCGTGGTCGGCGTTGTGCTGCTGCTCCTCCTGCTGGAAGCCACGCGCCGGACCAGCGGGTGGATCATGCCCGTCGTTTCGTTGATTTTCGTCACCTATGCATTGTTCGGCCGGCATCTGCCGGCCCCATGGACCCATCGCGGGTATTCCATCGAACGTCTGACCGGTCACCTCTACATGACGCTGGAGGGGATCTTCGGCGTAACGGTCGATGTGTCCTCGAGCCTGATCATTCTCTTTACGATCTTCGGCGCCATCCTCCAGTATTCCGGTGCCGGCAAATTTTTCATCGACTTCTCCTTCGCCGCGATGGGCGGCAAGCGCAACGCCGCCGGGCGTGCCGTCGTCCTGTCATCGTTTCTGCTTGGCGGCCCGTCGGGTTCGGGCGTCGCCACCACCGTTACGATCGGAACGGTCGCCTACCCATTGCTGGACAAGGCCGGCTACGAGAAGAACGCCGCCGGCGGACTGCTCGCGGCCGGTGGCCTGGGAGCCATCATTTCCCCTCCGGTGCTCGGTGCGGCTGCCTTCCTGATCGCTGAATTTCTCAAGATCTCCTACCTCGATGTGATCTGGATGGCCTCGATTCCGACCATCCTCTACTACTTCAGCATTCTTGTGATGGTGGAGCTCGACGCCCAGAAATATGGAGGCGGGTCGGAGCTGCTCGTGCCGCGCGGTGCGCTCTGGCGAGTGACGCGGGACTACTGGTTCCACTTCGGTTCGCTGATTTCGATTGTTGCCCTCATGCTGCTGGGCTTCTCGCCCGTGCTGGCAGTGTTCTGGGCGACGATGCTGGCTATTGCCTCGAGCTACATCCGTTCCGACACCGCCCTGGTGCCGCGCAAGCTGGTGCGAGCCCTGGCGGAAGGCACCACCGGCGTCCTCAGCATCGCCGCAACCTGCGCGACGGCTGGCATTATCGTCGGTGTCACGACGCTGACGGGGCTGGCGCAGCGCTTCGCCGACATCATCATCGGATATGCGCAGGGCAATCTGGTCCTCACTGCGTTGTTCTCGGCGGCCATCGTTTGGGTGGTTGGCCTGGCGGTGCCTGTGACCGCCTCCTACATCATGTGCTCAGTCATCGCGGCGCCGGCGCTGATAAAGCTGGGCGTGCCCGATTTCGCGGCCCACATGTTCATCTTCTACTACGCGGTGCTCTCGGAAGTTTCTCCGCCGACAGCTCTTTCTCCGTTCGCCGCGGCGGCGATCACGGGCGGCAGCCCCTACCTCACCACGCTGCAGGCCTGGAAATACACGATGCCGGCCTTCCTGGTGCCGTTCGTGTTCGTGTGCGATCCCAGCGGTGTCGGGTTGCTGCTCAAGGTCCCGGCAGGCGGCAGCTGGCTGGACATCGTATCGGTTACGCTGGAAACCCTTGCCGGTATCGCGATCCTGGGATTCGCATTCCAGGGACGGTTCCTGCGCAAGAACAGCGCGGTCGAGACGTCGATATTCGTTCTCGCGGGCATGCTGCTCGTGTTTCCGGAGCTGATCGCAGCAATCCTGGGCCTGATCCATATCCCGCTACTGCATCCGCATATTATTGCGTTGGCGATTGCCCTGCTCGCCGCACTCATGCAATGGATGCGGCCGGCAGCCGTGCCCGCGGGCTGAGGATCAAGCGAGGAGCACAACAATGAAGCTGGACAAGTCGATTTCGGCGGTAGTCACGGGCGGCGCTTCCGGCCTCGGCGCGGCAACGGCCAAAGCGCTTGCCGGCAAGGGCGTCAAGGTCGCGATTTTTGATCTCAACGCCGACGCCGGCGAAAAGCTCGCCAAGGAACTCGGCGGGACCTTCTGTAAATGCGACGTCACCAGCGAGCCCAGCGTTGATGGTGCGCTCGCGACGGCCCGCAAGGTCCATGGCCAGGAGCGAATCCTCGTCAATTGCGCCGGGATCGGCATCGCCAAGCGCATCTCGCGGCGTGTCAAGGAAACCAACGCCATCGAGCCGCATGACCTTGCGACCTTTACCAAGGTGATTCAGGTCAACCTGATCGGCACCTTCCTGATGATGTCGAAGTGCTGCATCGGGATGCAGGCCTCCCAGCCCCTCAACGATGACGGGGAACGCGGCGTGATGGTGTGCACGTCCTCGGTGGCTGCGCAGGACGGGCAGATCGGGCAGGTCGCCTATTCGGCGTCGAAGGGCGGCGTGGCGTCGATGACGCTGCCGGTCGCCCGCGACCTCGCCCGCGATGGAATTCGCGTTGTCACGATCATGCCGGGCTTGTTCCTGACGCCGATGTTCGACGGCCTGCCCGATGAGGCGCAAAAGTCGCTCGCGGCGTCGGTGCCGTTCCCCTCGCGCCTTGGCCATCCGTCGGAATACGCGGCACTCGCGGTGCATATCTGCGAGAACATCATGCTCAACGGTGAGTGCATCCGTCTCGACGGGGCGGTTCGGCTCGCTCCCCGCTGAAGCGCGTCTCAGCCGGCAATCCGGTCCATGGCCTCCGCCAGCTCGATATCGAGACGCGTGAGGCCGCCCGCGTCGTGCGTCGAAAGCGTGACCTCGACGCGGTTCCAGACGTTGAACCATTCCGGATGATGGTTCTTCTGTTCGGCCACCAGCGCCGCGCGCGTCATGAAGCCGAACGCCTCGTTGAAATCCTTGAACTTGAACGTGCGTCGCAGGGCGTCGCGACCGTCCACCATCGTCCACTGAGGCAGACGCACCGCTAGCTCCTGGCGCGCGGCCGCATCGAGCTTCTGTGCCATCGCTGTTCCTCCTTCCGAAGCAAAAGTCAGTCTATCAGGTCGGTCTTGTGGCGCAGCACTTCCGCCGATATGTCTTGACGGTTCACTCGGCCGCAGGAACGCGCATGCGAAGAGGGCTGTTAACGGCACGGACCGTGGTCGCCGGCGTATTGCTGAGCAATCCTGTTGCCGCCGAGGACGCCGGCATCGAAGCTCTGAGGCAGTTTGGGCTGGTCGGAAGGTGGACCATCGATTGCACGAAGCCCCTAAGCTCCCTCAACCCGGAGCAGGTCTATGCCGTCGGCGAGAAGGGCCCCACCCGGACCTTGCGCATCGCGGATCAGGATCTCGATGGCACCTTCGAGATGCGGGGCGCTCGTCTGATCGGCGACAGCCAGTTCGCCTATACCGACGTCCGGATCGGCAGCGATATCAGCTTCGACGTCATCCTGGAGAAGAGCGGCGGGCGCGTTTGGAGCGCATCCTCCGTGCGCAACGACGGAACCGTCATGATCCAGGACAGCAAGTTCGCGGGGTCCGACCGGCACACGCCGACCTTTGAGAAGTGTCCTGAATCCGGCCCCGCTGATCCTCAGTCGCCGCCGGCAAAATCCTCTTAGGCGGCATTCCCGAACGGGTAAACCGCCTCGACCGCGTACGGCGGACCGCCGGATCCGGGCCGGCCCGACAGCAAAACCACCCGGGTTGCCAGAAAGG
>DASZQG010000153.1:0-17371 GCA_035550075.1 Hyphomicrobiaceae bacterium
CTGCGCCGCCAGAGGTGCGGGCCGCGCTGGCGCGGGTGCCGCGACCGCAGGCGGCGCGCCGCCCGAGCGATCCCGAGATGAAGCGCATTTTCGTCGAGAGCACGCGCGATGGCACGCGCCTGACAGTGGAGGCGCGGTTCCCCGGTTCTGTCAGCGGGGCTGATTTGTTCATCGAGGCACCCGAGGGTCTCTATGTTCCGCTGCCGAAGAAGATCGGAACGGTAAGCGGCGGCATCGTGCGGTTTCAGTCCCAGCTCACCGCAGACTTGGCCAAGGATCTGAAAGGGAAAGTTTTGATCTGCACGCTGGTGAGCGCGACCGGCGCCAGCGAGGCGCGATGGACATTCAAATGACCCAGCCTTGGCTTTACCGTGGTGAAACCTTACCCTGGGGGCCTCCCATCCCAAGGACTCCCGTGCTCTGAAAGGACGACCATCATGACCATCAAGGTCGGCGACCGCTTGCCCGAGTCAACGTTCATGATCATGACGCCCGAAGGGGCGAAGCCGGCGAAGACATCCGACATCTTCGGCGGCAAGAAAGTCGCCCTGTTCGGCCTGCCCGGCGCCTACACCAACACCTGCCACCGGCAGCACCTGCCGGGCTACGTGCAAAGCTATGATGAGCTCAAGAAGAAGGGGTTCGACATTATCGCCTGCACGTCGACCAACGACATCTATGTGCTGACCCAGTGGTCGAAGGACACCGGCGCCGACGGCAAGATCCTGATGCTGGCGGACGGCAGCGCGGAGTTCGTCAAGAAGGTGGGCCTGGACGTCGATCTGACGGCGCGCGGCATGGGCATCCGCTCGCGGCGCTATTCGATGCTCGTCGAAGACGGCGTGGTGAAGTCGCTCAACATCGAGCAGGTTGCCGGCGTCGTCGACGCCTCCGGCGCGGAGAACATGTGCCGCCTGGGCTAGCCGGCCAACGCCGGCGAAGGGCATTCCAGATCTGCAGCGTCCGATCCCGCTGATCTCGCCCGACAAAGTTCGGTCGTGAAGCGCGCCCACGCTCGCGACTGGCGCCCCTCCCTCGCGGCCGCGGGCGAGAATTCCTATATTACGTGGCCAAAAGCCAGGTTGGAGGTTGCCACATGCAGCTGTGGCGCAAGGACAATACAGAACCCGAAGCAACGCACGATGAAGCGGGCCTGCTTGACGCCTACTCGCGTGCCGTCGTCGGCGTGGTCGAAGCGGTCTCGCCCTCCGTCGTGCACGTGCAGGTGCGGGGCATGCGCCGTGGCCACGCCGCGCAGGGCTCCGGTTCGGGAACGATTCTGTCGCCCGACGGGCTCGTGCTCACCAACACTCACGTCGTGGAAGGCGCGACCGCCATCGAGCTGGCGCTCGGCGATGCCCGCCGCCTGCAGGCGCGCGTCCTCGGCCGCGACCCCGACACCGACATCGCCGTGCTCCGCGCCGAGACCGCCGACCGCCTGCCGGCGGCCCGGCTCGGCAATTCCAAGCGTATCAAGCCCGGGCAGATCGCCATTGCCATCGGCAACCCGCGCGGCTTCGAATCGACGGTGACGGCCGGCATCGTCAGCGCCGTGGGACGCTCGCTGCGCAGCCAGAACGGCCGCCTCATCAGCGACGTGATCCAGACCGACGCCGCGCTCAATCCGGGCAACTCGGGCGGGCCGCTCGTCAACACGCGCTCGGAGGTGATCGGCGTGAATACCGCCGTGATCATGGGTGCGCAGGGCATCTGCTTCTCGGTCGCGGCCAACACCGCGCAGCACGTGCTGACGCAGATCCTGCAGCACGGCCGCGTACGCCGGGCGCGGCTCGGCATTGCTGGCGATCAGGTGGCACTGCCGCAGCGGGTGCGCGTCGCCACCGGCCTCACGCAGGAGACGGCGGTGCGGGTTGTGGAGGTGCAAGCCGGCAGCCCTGCGGCCAACGGCGGACTGCGCCCCGGCGACCTAATCGTCGGGCTCGACGGCGACGTGGTGACCGGCATCGACGACATCGCTCGCCTGCTGGACGGCACCAAGATCGACCGCCGCGTCTCGGTGCGCATGCTGCGCGACACCGGTCTCACGACGCGCGACGTCGTCCCCACCGAGCGCCTGCCGGAGCGCTGAGCGCATCCGCCGGCCCGCAGGCGCGGGCCAGCCCGGCTCGCTTTGACGCGCCATTTGCGACAACAGAGGGGCTGGCCAATCGCCGTCAGCACGCTAGGCTTGGGCCGTGGTTGCTTGTGGAGGAGCTCGCATGGCCAAGTCCGACGTCACCTACGTGAACCCGCCAAGTGCGCCGCCCGCCCAGGGGCTCTATTCGCACGTCGCGCGCATGAAGCCGGGCGAGATCGCCTTCATCGCCGGCCAGGTGGCGATCGACGCCAAGGGCAATCCCGTCGGCGTGGGCGACCTTGCGGCCCAGGTGCCGGTGGTTTTCGACAACCTGGGCAAGATCCTCAAGGACCTAGGCACCGATTTCGAGTCGGTCGTCCAGTTCACGACCTATCTGACCAAGGCGGAGAACCTGCCGGTGTGGATGTCCGCGCGCGCGGCCCTGTTTCCCAAGCTGTTTCCCGGAGGCAAGTATCCGCCCAACACGCTGCTCGTCATCGACCGCCTGGTGAAGCCCGAGTTTCTGGTGGAGGTCGAGGCGATCGCGCGCCTGCCCGGTTAACCTTCAGTCGGCTTGCGAACGCAGGCGGTGCGCCGATAATGGGCTCACGCCCGATAGCATACTGGGGAGATGGAAATGACGGACAAGGTCTACAACGTACCCGCCGAGTGGGCGAGCCGGGCCTGGGTGAACAACGAGAAATATCAGGCGATGTACAAGCGCTCGGTCGAGGACCCGAGCGGCTTCTGGGGCGAGATGGGCAAGCGCCTGGACTGGATCAAGCCCTACACCAAGGTCAAGAACACGTCATACGCTCCCGACAACGTCTCCATCAAATGGTACGAGGACGGCACCCTGAACGTCTGCGCCAACTGCGTGGACCGCCACCTGAAGACGCGCGGCGACCAGGTCGCCATCATCTGGGAGGGCGACGACCCGACCCAGGACGAAAAGATCACCTACCGGCAGCTGCACGAGCGCGTATGCAAGTTCGCCAACGTGCTGAAGGCCAACGGCGTCAAGAAGGGCGACCGCGTCACCATCTACCTGCCGATGATTCCCGAGGCGGCCTACGCCATCCTCGCCTGCGCGCGCATCGGCGCCATCCATTCGGTCGTGTTCGGCGGCTTCTCGCCGGACAGCCTCGCCGGCCGCATCATCGATGCGGACTCGAAGTTCATCATCACGGCCGATGAGGGCGTGCGCGGCGGCCGCCCCATTCCGCTCAAGAAGAACACCGATGAAGCGCTGGCCAAGTGCAAAGGCGGCGAGAAGGTGCTGGTCGTGCGCCGCACCGGCTCCCCGATCTCGTGGACCGGCGGCCGCGACCTGTGGCTGCACGAGGAACTGGTCAAGGTCAGTGCCGACTGCCCGCCGGCAGAGATGAGCGCGGAAGACCCGCTGTTCATCCTCTATACGTCGGGCTCCACCGGCAAGCCGAAGGGTGTGCTGCACACCTCCGGCGGCTATCTCGCCTACGTGGCGATGACCCATCAATACGTCTTCGACTACCACGACGGCGACATCTACTGGTGCACCGCCGACGTGGGCTGGGTGACGGGCCACAGCTACATTCTCTACGGTCCGCTCGCCAACGGCGCTACCACGCTGATGTTCGAGGGCGTGCCGAACTACCCGACCGCATCGCGCTTCTGGCACGTGGTCGACAAGTGGGACGTGAATATCTTCTACACCGCGCCGACGGCGATCCGGGCGCTGATGGGCGCCGGCGACGACTTTGTGAAGCGCACCGACCGCTCCTCCCTGCGCCTGCTCGGCACGGTCGGCGAGCCGATCAATCCGGAAGCCTGGGAGTGGTATCACCGCGTCGTCGGCGAAGGCCGCTGCCCCATCGTCGACACGTGGTGGCAGACCGAGACCGGCGGCATCCTCATCACGCCGCTGCCGGGCGCCACCAAGCTCAAGCCCGGCTCGGCGACACGGCCGTTCTTCGGTATCCGGCCCGCCCTGGTCGACGACAAGGGCACGGTTCTGGAGGGCGCCGCTAGCGGCAATCTCGTGATCCTCGATAGCTGGCCGGGCCAGATGCGCACCGTGTACGGCGACCACGAGCGCTTCGTGCAGACCTACTTCTCCACCTACAAGGGCATGTATTTCACGGGCGACGGCTGCCGCCGCGACGAGGACGGCTACTACTGGATCACCGGCCGCGTCGACGACGTCATCAACGTGTCGGGCCACCGTCTCGGCACGGCCGAAGTGGAATCGGCGCTGGTGGCGCATTCGAAGGTGGCGGAGGCCGCCGTGGTCGGCTATCCGCACGACATCAAGGGCCAGGGCATTTATTGTTACGTGACCCTGATCCAGGGCAACCAGCCGAGCGAGGAGCTGCGGCGCGAGCTGGTGGCGCACGTGAGGAAAGAGATTGGCGCCATCGCCTCTCCCGACATGATCCAGTTCGCCCCAGGGCTGCCCAAGACCCGCTCGGGCAAGATCATGCGCCGCATCCTGCGCAAGATAGCCGAGGACGACTTCACCAACCTTGGCGATACCTCCACGCTGGCCGAGCCGGCGGTGGTCGACGACCTCGTCAACAACCGCCAGAACAAGCGTAAGGCGGCGGCAGGCTGACCGCAGGCGGGCCCTACCGGCACACCGGATAGGGCCCGCGATCCAGGTGAAAGTGGTTGTGGTGGGCGGCGTTGTAGTCGGGCCCGATGACCGCGCGGAAGTAGCGGCAGGCGCCGTCATGCACGGCGTGGAGAAACTTCGTCTCCGGGCCATCACCGTGCCACTGCCGCTCCACCGAGATCTGGCGACCGTTCGCCAGAACGAAGCCGGCGATATCCGCCGCGTTGGCGGTGGCGTGCTGGCTGCGGAAGTGCTTCCACAGCGGATTGCCGACAATGTTGCGGCAGGCGTAGCTGCCGAAACTGCGAATGGCCACCACGCGCTGGCCGAGGAGGCGCTGGGCCGCGGGCTGCACGTCGTGCTCCAGCCATAGCGCCAGCGCCACCGCGCTCTCGCAGGTAAGCTTGTCGAAGGAAGCGCGCACCCCGCCGGCCGACACCAACCGCACGCTATTGGTCCAGCCGCACCCGTCCTTGATCGGGCCGTCCGGGATCTCGCGGGCCTCGATGTGCGGCGACTGCAGCGTGCGCGCGCAGACCTCTGGGCTGTTCTTGATGGCCGCGAGCCGCCAGTCGATGAACCACGGGTTCGGCTCGGACAGGTTGAGGTCTGGCAGCGGATTGAAGCGAGGCGTGATCAGCCCCTGGCGGAAGGCGAGCGCCGTCACCGCGACCACCAGCAGGAACAATACGGTAGCCGGCCATCGCCGGCGCGCTCGTTGCGGCTGATCGTCGTCCGTCCCTTCCATGCGGCCTCTATACGGAGGCTTCCGGTCGAGGCCAAGGCACATGCGCGCTTGCCGGCCTGCCGGGCCGCTGACAAGCTCGTGTACCCGTCATTCAAGGAATGTGCACCGACGATGCCGCTGCCCAAGACGCCCGCACTGACCACCGACTGTGTCGTGATCGATGGCAGGGGGCGCGTGCTGCTGGTGCGGCGGAAGAACCCGCCCTTCCGAGGCGCCTACGCGCTGCCCGGCGGCTTCGTCGACATTGGGGAAACCGTGGAAAACGCCTGCCGGCGCGAGCTGCGCGAGGAGACGGGCGTCACCGCGCGCAGGCTGCGATTGATCGGCGTCTACTCCAACCCGGCGCGCGACCCGCGCGGCCACACTTGCTCAGTGGCCTTTTTGGCGCGCGTGCCGCGCGCGAGAGCCGCGGCGGGGGATGATGCCGCCGCGGCCGACTGGGTGCAGGACTGGCGCAAGTGCGATCTTGCCTTCGATCACCGCCAGATCCTGAGCGATGTGCAGAAGCTGCTGCGCAAGGGCTGAGCGGGGACCCTGCGCAGCGGCCGTCACGCCGGCAGGATATCGCCGACGTGCAGCAGATCGAGACCGGGCAGGGTGTCGAGGCTCAGGCCGCTGCCCAGCACCTGCGACACGACCGGCAGATCGGCACCGATGTTGTCGAGCCCGAGGCCGCCACCCAGCACGTCCGATATGACCGGCAGATGATCGAGCGCGAGGCCGCCATCCAGCAGGTCCGAGACCACCGGCAGATGGTCCAGCGCGAGGCCGCCACCCGTCGCCTGCGACAGCAGGTTGAGTGCGGGCAGCTGATCGAGCGACAATCCGCCCAGCAGGTCTGGCACGACGGGCAGGTTGAGGCCGGACAGCAGGTCGCCGCCGGGTGCGCCGCTGTCGTCGGACGAGCCGCCGCCGAACAGCGAGACGCCGGTGTCGCCGCTGCCGACTTCGACCGGCTGCAGGTCACCGCCGGGCAGTGGATTGTCGAACGTGTAGACGTTGTCCTGCCCCAGGAGCGGCAAGCCGAGTGAGATATGGTCGAGCGGGCCGCCACCCAGCCCATCGAGAACCTCGCTGTGCGCAATGGTGCTGCCGTCGGCCGATGACTGCGTCGGGTTTCCGTCCTCGGCGCTCCACACCACGTCGAGACGGGCCGGGCCGTGCACGAACAGGTTTTGGATGTTGTTGCCGTCGAGGCCGTTCAGCGCGTTGGCATCCACCGCCGTGCCGGAGGACTCGCTTGGTTGGCTGGCGCTGACGCCCGGCGCGAAGCTGCCGCCCACGTCCGTGCCGAGCACGTGGAGTGTCAGGCTTTCGATCCTCCCGTGTCCGATGTCGGACAAAACATCGATGTTGGCCGTGCCGTTGCCGGCGTTGTCCGGGGCGTCGCCGCCGCCGGGGTCCTGCTCGAAGGTTGCGGTGAGCCCGAGCGTGGAGTTGCCCAGGACGAGGTCAGGGGTCTGACCACCCGAGTGGCTCAGCACCGAGATGTCGCCGTCGTCGATCTGGGCGCCATCCTGCAAGTCGGGGTTGATGTTGAGCAAGTCCTGTAGACCGATGGCCATGCGGAGAACTCCTTGAGCAATGCGAGTTGGCTGAACCGCACCACGCGGCAGCAGTGCGGCTTGCGCACAAATCTTACGTTCCGGCAAATTAAGGAATCCGCCTGAAGAGCGAGAAAATGCATGGCGGTTTGCGGCGCCGGCGTTAGCCGCGCCTTAACCACGTGCTTCTGGGAGAGCGGGAGCAACCTGCCCGCGAGGACGCAAAAATGCTGCGGGCGGCGCCACGCTACGCGATCTCGGTGACCGACTGGATCTGGGCGGGCATCTCAGCACTCGCGTCCTCTTTCGGCCAGATGGCCTCCGCCTCGCGTGTGCCGCCGCTGCCCGTGACGGTGACCTCGGTGAAGCCGGCCTCGCGCAGCCGGTCCGCGATCATGTCATTGCTGGCGAAGCGCTCCAGAAACCCGAGCGCGATGGTGGCGTGATAGCGCTTGCCCTGATGCACGGTGAAAATCGCCATCTCCGCCCCCAATTGCTCTGCCTGCGACCCTAAGCTCTCGCTGCCGGCCGCTCATTGCCGTCCCGCGTGTAGGCGGGTGGAAGATAGATGTTCAGCGTCTCCAGGTTGCCGGGACCAGTGCTGCGGATCTCGTGCTGGTCGCCGCGCTCGATCAGAACCAGCGACCCGGCGCGCAAGGGATAGCTCTTGCCGTTGACGATGGCGACCCCGGTGCCGGCAACGACGAACAGCCACTGGTCGGCGCCGCGGTGCCGATTGTCCGCTCCGCCTTCGGTTGCGCCCGGAGCAATGACCATCTGCGCCGCCTGCGCTCGGGCATTACCCACCGACACGCGGAAGCCTTTGCCGAATCTCAACTGGGCTCGTTTCATGCAATTCTCCGTGTGCGCGAGGCCTCGGCCGCACGCCGGCGGCCGCCTTTAGCCAATAACCCCCTCGCGCCGCCACGGTTTCGGCTACAAATAAGCTTCAGCGTTGGGGAAACCGCCAGCTTCGCAAAGCGTTCCCTGCCAGGGTTCCACAGGATTTCTATCCGCGACGCGCCATGAGCCACTCGGCCGAGACAGAGACGCCGATCGCCGACAAGGCGCGACAGTTTGCGCCCGTGGTCTGGCTGCTGGGCAAGGTGCAAAGCGGCAAGAGCTCCATCATCCGCAGCCTGACGCAATCGACGGAGGCCGAGGTCGGACAGGGCTTTCGTGCCTGCACGCGCACGGCCCGCGTCTTCGATTTCCCGGCGCAGGCGCCGATCATCCGCTTCCTCGATACGCGCGGCCTGGGCGAAGTCGCCTACGACCCGCAGGAGGACATCGCCTTTTGCGAGAGCCGCTCGCACCTGATCCTGGCGGTGGTCAAGGCGCTCGACCTACAGCAGCAGGCGGTGCTCGACGTGATTGCCGCAACGCGCGAGCGGCATCCCGATTGGCCGGTGGTCGTCGCGCAGACGTGCCTGCATGAAGGCTACACGGGCAGACAGCGCCACGTGCAGCCCTATCCGTTCCGCGAAGGCGCGAGCGAGATCGACGCGGTGCCGGCCACCCTGGCGCGCGCGCTCGGCTATCAGCGCAGCCTGTTCCAGGCGATCCCAGGGCGGGGCGCGTTGGCGTTCGTGCCGGTCGACTTCACGCCGCCGGGCGAGGGATACGATCCCGCCGACTACGGGCGCGACGAGCTGATCGTGGCGCTGGCCGCGCACGCGCCGACCGCTGTGGCCGTGGCGCTGGCGGAGCTGCCACACCTGCCGCAGGAGACGGCGGCCAAGGCCAATGCGCACATCCTGGGCTTTGCGATGGCGGCGGGCGCCAGCGATGCGGTGCCGGCGGCGGGCGTCGTGGCCGTGCCGATGGTGCAGGCCGCCATGCTGCGCCAGCTCGGCAAGCTGCACGGCGCACGCTGGGACCGGCGCGCCTATGGCGAGTTCGCCGGAGCCCTGGGCGCGGGCACGCTGATCCGCGCCGCATCCTCGTTCGGCGTGCGCCAGCTCGTGAAGTTGATCCCGGGCTACGGGCAGACGGTAGGGGCCGCCGCGGCGGCCGTCGCGAGCTTCACCACCACCTACGCCATGGGCAAAGCGGCAAGTTTCTTCCTGGCTCGGCGCCAGCGCGGCGTGCAGGCCTCCGAGGTGGCGGCCGTCTATCGCGAGGCCCTGCGCGAGGCGTTCCAGCTCGCCAAGCAGCGCGACGTCGGCAACGGCGCGGTGGCCGGACCATGAGCAAGCCGCGCGAGCGCATGAGCTTTCCGCGAATCGCCCTGCTGGCGGTGGCACTGCTGCTACCCACCATCAGTCTCGTTCCGCTCGGCACTTTATGGCTGTGGGAGCATGGCGCGGTGCTTTACTGGGCGCTGGCGATGTGCGTGGTGGTGGCGGGGGCCTACATCCTGCAGCGCCGCCTGATCGTGCCCCTGCCGGCGAAGGACCTGGCCGCCACCGACAGCCTCGCCGAACTGGGCGACCCCGCCTGGACGCCGCGCCAGGAGGAAGCCTGGTCGGACGTGCTGACGCTTGCCGGGTCGGTAGAGGCGAACCGCATCACAAGTCGCGACGCGCTGGTCAGCCTCGGCATGGAAACGATTGAGGTGGTGGCGCGCCGCCTGCATCCGGAACGGCGCGAGCCGCTGCTGCAGTTCACCGTGCCGGAGGCGCTGGCCGTGATCGAGCGGGCGAGCGGCGGCCTGCACGAGTTCATCACGCGGACGTTCCCGCTCGGCGACCGCATCACCGTGGCGCAGGTGATGTGGCTCTACCGCTGGCGCGGCGCGGTGGGCCTGATCGAGAAGGGCTACGACCTGTGGCGCATCGTCCGCCTGCTCAACCCGGTGTCCGCCGCGACCCAGGAGTTGCGCGAGCGCTTCACCCGCCAGATCTACGAGCTGGGGCGCGAACACGTCGGCCGGCGGCTGGCGCACGCCTTCGTCAAAGAGGTCGGACGCGCCGCCATCGACCTTTACGGCGGCAACCTGCGCGCTGGCGAGATCGCCACGGAACGCGTCTCATCCGCCTCGCGCAGCGACCTGCAAGCCATTGCGGCGCGCAAGGCCGAGCCCATCCGCATCCTGGTCGCCGGACAGACCGGCGCCGGCAAGTCGAGCCTGGTCAATGCGCTTGCTAACGCCATCGAGGCGGCGGTGGACGTGCTGCCGGCCACCCGCAGCTTCACGCCGCATACGCTGACCCACGAAGGGCTGCCCGCCGCCCTGATCATCGACAGCCCCGGTCTTGCGGAGATCGGCACATCCGATGACCTCGTTGCGGCCGCCGACGATTGCGACATGCTGCTGTGGGTGTGCGCAGCCACGCGGCCGGCGCGCGACCTCGACCGCCAGGCGCTGGGCGCCATCCGCGCCCATGCCGCCGCCCAGCCGAACCGGCGGCGCCCGCCGATGCTGCTGGTCCTGACGCACATCGACACACTGCGCCCCTTCAACGAATGGGAGCCGCCCTATGACCTGACGTCAACGGCGCGTGCCAAGGCGGTGGCAATCCGCGGTGCCATGGAGGCCGCCGGCGCCGACCTCGGCTTCGCCGCCGGAGAAATCGTGCCGGTCCGCACCGACATCGCCGTCGCGCCCTACAACATCGAGGCCCTCTGGGCCAAGATCATCGAGCTGGTTCCGGAAGCCCAGCGCGCCCTGCTGCTGCGCACCCTGCGCGACGTGAAGAGCGAGCCGGCATGGCGGGCGGTGCTCGCGCAGGCCGCCAGCACCGGACGCATTGTGAGGGACGCCTTATTGAGTCGGAGCGAGGCTCCATGATGCCGATCGCGGGGCGGTGGCAACTGGTCTTGCTGTCTGTCGTCGGAGCCCGCCGGGCTGTCCGGGCGACGCTGCGCAAACGGAGAATTTCAATGCCGCAAGCACGCAGGTTGCCGACGGAGCAGGCCGCGCGCCAGAAGCAGCGGGACAACAACGGTGCCCCGCAGCCGGCGGCCGAAGAGACGAACGGCGCGATTGCCGTCGACGTGTGGGCGCGCGCCAGCCAGATCGCGCTGGTCGGCTTGTTCGTGATCGCGCTGGTGTGGGCGGCGTATGTCGCGCAGCCGGTGCTGGTGCCGGTGATGCTCGCCTGGGTGATCGCCACCATCGTGCTGCCACTCGTCAAGATACAGGAGAGACGGGGCATCCCGCGCGGCCTGGCGGTGCTGGTGGTGACGGCGGCGCTGGTCGCCATGATCTTGCTGCTGATCATGCTGCTCGGAACGCCGTTTTCCTACTGGCTGAGCCGCGCCTCCGAGTTCGGCTTCCTACTCAAGCAGAAGCTGCAGACCATGCATGGGCCGCTCGCCATGCTGAACGAGGCGCGGCAGGCGATCAATTCGCTGACGGAAAACCCGCCCGTCGCCGTCGCCGTGGAGAAGGCGCCCGGCAACATGGTGACCACTATCTTCTCGGTTCTCTCGCCGGCCGTCAGCGAGTTCATCCTGTTTGTCGGCGCACTGATATTCTACCTGATCTACCAGAAGGAGATCCGCGCGGGCGTCGTGCAACTTCTGCAGGACCGCGCCTATCGGCTGATGGCGCTGCGGGCGCTGAGCGACATCGACGAGAGCATGACCACCTATTTCGGCACGTTCGCCCTCGTGAACACCGCGCTCGGCCTCATCATGATCGGCCTGGCCTGGGTCACCGGGCTGCCCAATCCGCTGCTGTGGGGGGTGCTGGCCGCGGTGTGCAATTTCGTGCCGTACATCGGGCCTGCCGCCGTCATCGCAACGCTCGCGATCGTCGGCCTGCTGACGTATCCCACCGTCACCGAGGCGATCATTCCGCCCTTTGCCTACCTCATCATCGTCACGATCGAGGGCCAGTTTGTCACGCCAACGCTGCTGGGCAAGCGCCTCGAAATGAACCCGTTTGCGATCTTCCTGGCGATTGCCTTCTGCACGTGGCTGTGGGGACCGGTCGGGGCATTCCTGGCGGTGCCGCTGCTGATGGCTTTGACGGTCGCGCTCGGGCACGCATTTGTTGATGAAAAACCGGACCTACCCGAGTGAACAAACACGGCCCGGTCGCGTTTCTCCCCCAATAGGAAAGCTCAAGTTCAGCCAGGAGACAGGCAGATGGCACAAGGCACACAAAACCAGGGACAGTCGTACGGATCGGCGTCCGAGCTGAAGGAGAAGACGACCGAGAAGGTCGAGCGGATGGCCGATAAGGCGACCGACCAGGTACGCAACGTGGCGGACCAGGCCGAGAAGCTGGCGAGCCGCGTGGTGGACCAGGGGCGCGACGCCGGCGAGCGCGTGCAGGAGGTTGCCGGCAATTTCAAGGGCGCGGTGGACCGGTCGGTGAAGGAGCAGCCGATGGCCACGCTCGCCATCGCCGCCGCCATCGGTTTCGTGCTCGGCGCCTTGTGGAAGTCGTGACGGAACGCGCGTTCAGGTAGCGAAAAGGATGGCCGAACAGTGTTTCGTGGGCTGATCAATGACGCCAAGACGGCCGCGGGCGCGGTCGTGAGCAAGTATGTCATGCGCGCGTCGGTGGCGGTGCCGTTCATCGTTGCTGCCGGCTTTGCCATCGCCGCAATCACCTCCATGCTTATCACCCGCTATGGCACCACCACTGCCTCGTGGATCGTTGCCGGTGCCTTCACGGTGATCGGCGTCATCGCTGCCGCCATCGTCAGCATGAAGGAACAGGAGGAGGAGGTTGCGGACCAGAAGGCAGAGGAGGCTGACACCGGCGCGGTAGCCTCCGAGGTCGCCATGCAGGCGCCACTCGCGTTGCTTGGCGCGATTCTTACCAGCCCGAGCGGCGCGAGCTCGGCGCTCAGTCTCGCGAAGCTGCTCGGGCGCAACCTGCCGCTGGTGATCCTGCTCCTCTTGATCGGCGCGCTGCTGTGGCCCTCGGGGCCCGGCGAAACCGCGGGTGAGGAGGCAGAAGCGGAGGTGCCCGCCGCCCAGCCTGCCCACAAGCCGAACGGATCCCACGCACCCGCACCAGGCAAGTTGCCCATGTAATGGAAATCAAGCGATGGCTACAGCACGCGACGGCCCCGGGCCTTTCTCGTTCACGAACATCGCCCGTACGGCCTCGAGCGCGCTGGGCTCTTCGTGGGCGTTTATCGGCGCATGCACGATCGTCATCGTGTGGGGCGTGACTGGACCGTACTTCCAGTTTGCGGATGCCTGGCAGCTCGTCATCAACACGGGGACGACCATCGTGACCTTCCTGATGGTCTTCCTGATCCAGCACACTCAGAACCGGGACGCGCGCGCCTTCCACCTCAAGCTGGACGAGCTGATCCGCAGCACCCGGGCTGCGCGCAACAAGCTGATCGACCTTGAAAGCTGCACCGACCAGGAGCTGGACGACATTCAGAAGGAGTTCGAGAGGCTGCGCAACCGGCGCACTGCCCATACCGCAGGGCACAAGGCGAAAAACGCCAAGCCATCGAAACCCGGCTAGGCGCCGGGCCTACTCGAGCGCGGCCACAGCAGCCAGCAGGCGACGGGCGGTGAACGGCTTCTCGACGAATCCGGCGGGGTTGGCGGCCGCCGCGCGGGCGCGCGCCTCAGCATCGAGGTTGGCCGAGACGAACACGGAGCGGATCTTGAAGCGCTCCCAGATCTCGCGCGCGGCGTCGATGCCGTCACGATCGCCGATCAGCCGGATGTCCATCAACACCACGTCGGGCCGCTGCTGCTCGACCATGCGAACCGCCTGCTCGGCGGAATCGGCGGTTCCCACAACCGTGTGCCCTGCCCCTCGCAAGTGCACCGTGAGATCGAGGCGAATGAACACATCGTCCTCCACCACGGCGATCCGCAGACTAGCCATTACCGATCCATGCCACGCGTATTGATTTGCAGGGAGAGCAATACAGAGTTTCCGGGATTGCCGCTCACTACGGCCCCGCCCGCTCACCCCGCGGGGGTCCCGCCGGTGACTGGTGGGGAGGTGGCATGGCTGCGCGGCGGCGTGCTTGACGCCCCTGGCTCGTCAAAGACCGCGCGATGGATGAGGGGACTTGCCTGATCATTTTGCCTCCCGCAGACAGCAAACGGACGGATTGCTGCTCTTTCTTGTTTGGCTAGGTGCGCCATTCCTACGTTACGAGAACGAGATATCGGCAACGTGGTTCCAACCTGGAAGTCCCCACCCCCGATAGTTCGACCCGTCTCGCGCCCGACCACGAGGCGGGAGTGTCTGCACAAGAGCGCGCAGACGGAAGGACATCCCTCTTGGAGTGTAGCTCCAACATGCCGCGTTACGGGCGAGTGGTAAATGCAAATCCGGGGAAAACTCCACCGAGAGCGGGCGAGTCGCGGCTCTTCCGGATTTAAGAGCGGCGGGTCTGGCACCGCACAGGCCGGCTAGGCCTTGCGGTCGGGGATCTCGACCTCGAAGGCTGCACCCCGCTCCACTTCGCACAGCCGGATGACCCCGCCGTGCGCGGTGACCAGCTCATGGGCCACCGTCAGGCCGAGGCCGGTGCCGCCCTTTCGGGTCGAGCCGTGGAAGGCCTTGAACAGGTTGGCGCGCGCCAGCTCCGGCACGCCCGGGCCGTCGTCGCTGACGACGATCCTGACGCGCCGGCCCTCGCGGTGGGCCGTGATGGTAATCCGGCCGCGGACCGGCTCCTGCTGCTCGATGGCCTGCAGCGCGTTGCGGCACAGGTTGCTCAACACGCGGAACAACTGCTCGCGGTCGGCGTCGATCTTCAGTTCCTGCTGGACGTCGACCTGCCAGGCCACCGCGCCCTCACGCGGCAGGCCGAGCGAGTCGCCCACCTCTTCCACCAGCGCACGCAGCGCCAGCAGCTCGCGGCGCGGCTGCGCCTCCTCGGCGCGTCCGAAGCGCAGCGTGCTCTCGCAGAAGCTGATGGCGCGGCCGAGCGAGGCGATAAGCTTGGGCGCGAAGCGCTGCACCGTCGGATCGGGCAGGCTGCCGAGGCGGTCGGAAATCAACTGGGCGCTCGCAAGCATATTGCGCAGGTCGTGGCTGATCTTGCTGACCGCCAACCCCAGGGCCGCGAGCCGGTTCTTCTGCTGCAGAGTCTGTGCCAGTTCGGACTGCATGTGCGCCAGCTCACGCTCGGCCGTGCCGATCTCGTCCCGCCGCTCGGAGGGAACAATGATGCGGGTGCCGTCCTCGGGACTCTCGCTGAAGCGCAGCATGGAGCGCGTGAGGCGCATCATCGGCTGCACAAGCAGCGCGTTGAGCGTGAAGTATACGAGCGCCGCCGTGATCATCGAGATGATGACCGACAGTCCAAGAACGTTAAGCCCGTAGCGGATCATCGCCTTCTTGAGCGGGCTCTCGGGCAGCACGATCTCGATGAAATCGCCTGGCGGCACGCCCGGCGGCTCACCCACGACGCGTATGATGCGGTCCTCGCGCGCCGGAAACACCGCCAGCGCATCCCAGATGAGATGCAGGCGCAGCATCAGCTCGTTCCACACGCCCGGTTCGCGGGCGCTGGCGCGGAAGTCGTAGCTCTGGTCGACCTCGGGCGCATTGTCCGCCGGCAGCACCAGGCGTCGCTCGTTGTTGCGTTTCCACGCCACCGCGCGCACCTGCGCCGTCTGCAGCAGCTCGTTGCGGACAGCCGCCGGCACCTGACCTTCCGGGGCAAGTTCGGTCGACAGTGCCGCCAGCCGCGCCGCCGTGAGCCGGTCCGTCAGCCAGGTGATGCGGAAGTTGGCGACCGATGGCACGAAGATCAGCACCTCGGCCAGCATCACGAACAGGATGGTCAGCAGCAGCAGCTTGGAGGACAGGCCAAAGCCGCGATGATGCGCGGCAGCGCGCGCGCTTCCGCCGAAGGCAAGCCGGACCCGCTCCGCTACCGCCGGCAGCGAAGCCACCCTGATCCGGTCCCATAACCTGCCGCACCAGGCCAGGGCCTCGCCAACGCGGTCGCGTGGCACGCGATCCTCCTCTGCACGGCGCAGACTCATCCGAACTTAGCCAGCCACTTGATTGCCGTGCGTACCATGGGGCTCGAGGCAGCCCTGGTATAGTAGCCATAGGCCGCGCGCTTGTTGATCTCGCTAAGTGTGGGGTAGGGCGAAATCCATTCCGCCATATCCTTGATATTGAGCCCCTGCGCCAGCGCCAGCACCCACATCTGGATCAGTTCCCCGGCCTGCGCGCCCACGATGCCGGCGCCCACAATCCTGCCCCTGCCGTCGGTAACGACCTTGACGAAACCGTCTGTCGTGCGCTCGGCCTGGGCGCGGTCGTTCTCCTGGTAGGGCCAACGGAACACGCGGATACTGCGATGGAGGGCCCCGGCGGCGTCCTCAGAGAGGCCGACGTAGGCTACCTCGGGGTCGGTGAAGGTGACGCGAGGCATGTTGTCGTCGTGCGCCCTGGCTGGGAAGCGGAACAGCGCCCGGCGCAGCACGATGCCGGCGTGATAGTTGGCGACATGCGTGAACTGCGGGCCGCCGATGACATCGCCGATGGCATAGACGCGCGAGTTGGAGGTCCTTAGGCCCTTGTTCACCTTGATGCCATGCGCGTCGTAGCGGATCGCCGCCGCCTCGAGATTGAGGCCGGCGACGTTCGGCTTGCGCCCGGTCGCTATCAGGAGGTGCGTGCCCTGCAGCACCGAGGATTGCTCGCCCCCACGCAGGTGGACATCGACCAGGTCGCGACCGCCGCCGACCCGCTCGATCTTCACACCCTCTCTGATGTCGAGGCCTTCCGCCCGCAGGCACTTGAGCGCCAGGTGGGCCAGCTCCGGGTCTTCGCTGCCGAGCGCGGTGCGCGCTTCGAGCACCGTCACCCGGCTGCCCAGGCGCAGATGGGCCTGCGCCAGCTCCAGCCCGACCGGTCCGGCCCCGACCACGATCAGGTGCTCGGGCGTCTCGCGGTTGTCGAAGATCGTCTCGTTGGTGAAATACGGCACGCGATCGAGCCCGGGGATCGGCGGGATGACGGGCGAGGAGCCGGTGGCAATGACAAAGCGGCGCGCGCGGATGCGCAGGTCGCCGGCGAGCACCGTGTTGCGCGTGATGAAATGTCCCGGCGCGCTGACCACGCGCACGCCCATGCCGGTGAAGCGCTCCACCGAATCGTTGGGCGCGATGGCGGCGATCACATCGTGCACGTGATCGCAAACGAGGCCCGCGTCGATGGTCGGGCGCACCGGCATGATGCCGAACGGCCCTGACGTGCGCATAAGGTGCGCGCGGCGTGCCGCCGCCAGCAGCGCCTTGGAAGGGACGCAGCCATAGTTCAGGCAGTCGCCGCCCATGCGGTGCTTTTCAACGAGCGCCACCGCGACGCCGAGCTGGGCTGCCGCCGCGGCCACCGAAAGCCCGCCGGAGCCGCCGCCGATCACACACAGGTCGACGCGCACCTCGGTCGCCTCGCTTTCGCGGCCGACGCCGGACGACGGGCGGCCATCCATCCCGCGCGCCGGCTCCGACCGCCCGCCGGAGCCGGCCCGCATCAGGCCGGCCGCCCCGTCATTCGCGTG